>JAGQPS010000669.1 GCA_020426595.1 Planctomycetales bacterium | reverse complement strand
CACCACGAACACTTCCGCTTCGCGCCACCCATAAGAGCGCAACATCCAAGAGCGTGAGCGAGGCACTCTTCTCCTTCACGCCCCTGGCGGTTCCTTGTTGAGACGCCCTCTGGACAACGCCGCAAGAGTGTCGGCTTTTGCTCCGCAAAAGCACGTTCCCCGCGGAAGGCAGCCGCGCCGACGGCAAGCCTAGGACTCGCTTTTGCGGAGCAAAAGCCGACTATGTCATATGCCGCCAGTGTGCGCGGCTCGGCCTCGAGAAACGGCTCGGCACTCGGTATGGGGCTAGACGGCTTTGTTGATGGCGTAACGCGTTTTGGCGTTGTTTCATAACGCGAAGAATCCCTCGCTCACGCTTCGGGTTTCCTTTGGATTTGCCACGCTTTTGAATTGGTCCCTGGTACTGAGATCTGAAAGCGCAACATCTAAGAGCGTGAGCGAGGGACTCTTCGATTTTTCAAACACGCGCTCAACTCGTTACGCCATCACCACTCCAGCGAAACACGTCCCTGAAGGCGCGATACGCAAACGCCGAGATCAGGCGGCTTCGGCCGGTAACCAATCGCGCGGATCAACCTTGTAGAAATCGGCCAGCAGTTGATAGAGCTCCGCGCGTTCGGCCGCGAGGTACCAAGGGGCT
>JAGQPS010000668.1 GCA_020426595.1 Planctomycetales bacterium | reverse complement strand
GTCGGGCATGAGATGATGTTCGAGATCGACGCGGCCGCCGGCGAGACGGCGGCGCGTTTCGAGGCCGCGCACGATCTTGCCGGGAATGCCGACGACCGTCGCGCCGGCAGGAACCTCTTCCATGACAACCGAATTGGCGCCGATGCGCGCTGCCTCGCCGATCGTGATCGGCCCCAAAATCTTTGCCCCCGCGCCGACCATCACGCCATTCCGGAGCGTCGGATGGCGCTTTCCGGGGGACCACGAGACGCCGCCGAGCGTCACGCCGTGATAAAGCGTGACGTCGTCGCCGACGATCGCCGTCTCGCCGATAACGACGCCCGCGCCGTGATCGATGAAGAAGCGTTCGCCGATAGTCGCGCCGGGATGGATATCGACATTAGTGAGGAAGCGGGCGACCCACGACAGAAAGCGCGCGGAACCGCGCCAGCCGCGCCGCCACGCCCGGCCAGCGATCCGGTGCCAGATGACGGCATGGACGCCGGGATAGGTTACGAGAATTTCGACTTTTCCACGCGCCGCCGGATCGCGGCTCGAGACGCAGCCGATATCGGCCTTGATCTGGGCGAGCGCGCGCTTCATGGCCACACGCGGAAATCGGCGCGACGTGCGCTGACAATTTCCTGGAAGGCGGAGGCGA
>JAGQPS010000667.1 GCA_020426595.1 Planctomycetales bacterium | reverse complement strand
CTATCGAATCATAGACGCGTCGAGCTGCCTCACTGGTTTTGGTGAATACCAGAAAGTCATCCGCGTAGCGCACAAAGCGATGTCCGCGACGTTCCAACTCCTTGTCAAAATCATCCAGCAGGATGTTTGCCAAGAGTGGAGACAGCGGCCCGCCTTGCATCGTGCCTTCGATCGAAGGTTGTAGTTCGGTATCGACCATCACGCCCGCTCGCAAGTATCGACCAATCAGCTTCAGCAGGCGTTTGTCGCGGACCTTCCGTGCGACTCTTACGAGCAGCACGTCATGTTGGACGCGATCGAAAAATTTCGAAAGATCCATGTCCACACAGTGACGATAACCGGCCTGAATGTGGGCCTGTACTTGTTTGATTGCTCCGTGCACGGAACGACCAGGTCGAAAGCCGAAGCTCGACTCCGAGAAACTCGGATCGAAGATCGGCGTTAGAACTTGCAGAATGGCTTGCTGAATTAATCTTTCCATCACGTTTGGTATACCGAGATTTCGTTCGCCGCCATCCTCTTTGGAAATCGACTTACGCCGAGCAGGACTCGGACGGTAAGTACCCTCCAACAGTTGTTGCTTGATCACCGGCCACTGTTGGCGCCAATGTTCAGGGAAATCGTCTAGGGTTATGCCGTCG
>JAGQPS010000666.1 GCA_020426595.1 Planctomycetales bacterium | reverse complement strand
TTGACAGCGACGGCTCAGTCAATCCCTGGTATCACGAGATGCAGGCACCGGGGTTCAACTACCGGGCAACCGATTTTTCCTGTGCACTTGGCCTGTCGCAGCTTGGGCAACTCGATCACTTCATCGAGCGGCGCAAGGCGCTGAAGGCGCGCTATGACCAGCTGCTAGCGGGATTTCATCCGTCGATTGCCGTGGTTCCGACTGCTCAGGACTGCGATCCCTGCCGTCATCTTTATCCGGTGCTGATCGATTTCGCCTTGATCGGCAAAAGCCGGGCAACGGTGATGGCAGAGTTGCATGCGCTGGGTATCGGCACGCAGGTCCACTACATTCCGGTGCATCTGCAGCCTTATTATCGCGAGCTTGATCCGGAACTCGACCTGCCGGGGGCGGTTCGGTATTACGAGCGCGCCCTGTCGCTGCCGCTCTATCCGCTGATGCAGGACAGCGATGCGGATCGTGTGGTCGATGCGCTGCGAAAGGTGCTTGGATGAGTTTGCCAATAGCGAAACTCGCCCTTGGCGGCGCACAGTTCGGCCTTGAATACGGAGTGACCAACAGGTCCGGGCAGGTGTCACCTGCGGCATTGAAGGCGATCCTCGCGGGCGCGCGCAACCGTGGCATCGACATGATCGACACCGCC
>JAGQPS010000665.1 GCA_020426595.1 Planctomycetales bacterium | reverse complement strand
CTGATATTCCAGTTCGCGGGCCGAACCGTAAGCGATCTCGAGGAATCTTACATATTCGGTGGTCGAGTTTCGGGAACAACCTTCAACGATGTTTGAAGCTACGGAAACTGCCGCGCGTCGCATTTGAGAAGTTAGACCAAACAGTTCGTCCTTCGGCAACTGCCGGGTTTTCTTGTAGGTTTCGACTGCAAGACTATCTGCCAATTCAAACGCTCGAAGCTTCGAATGGTCCCTCATCGTCTACCTCCTTTCGAAAACCAACTATGACTTCAGCAACCCTACAGCCTACAGTCTACAGCCTCTCGCCTGCTATGCAGCGTCCGACGCTGGTCCTGAACCGCAACTGGCAGCCGATCAATGTGGCCAGAGTCGCTCGTGCGCTGATCTTGCTGTGGAACGGCTCCGCCAAGGTAGTCGATCCAGTGGACTACCAGTTGTTTGACTGGAGCGATTGGAGCCAGTTGGTTCCGGATCGCGACGAACCGTTCATTCAGTCAGTCCGCCAGAAGTTCCGCGTGCCTGAAGTGATCGCGCTTACCAAGTTCGATCAGTTGCCGACGCAGTCCGTAACGTTCAGCCGCCGCAATGTGTTTAAGCGCCACAAGCTGACCTGCCAGTACTGTGGCAAGCAGCCTGGCGGCGAG
>JAGQPS010000664.1 GCA_020426595.1 Planctomycetales bacterium | reverse complement strand
TCGCCATTGCGATCCCAACGCTCGAAAGCGGGCGGGGATGTTCGCTCCTGCGCCGCATGGGTCAAGTTGCATGGGATACCCGAACAAGCAACGAGTGCGATGGAAAGCCAACCCAAACGGCCGCAGGCGAAAACAACATCCGACATCGTCATGGCTCCAATCCCTCCGATGCCGAAATTCTAACGAGCCGCCGAGCCATTCGTCCGCAAGTAGCGATCGAATTTGCCGGAGTGAGTCCAATTCGCTTTTGATCCGTTGCGTCCGCTCTTGGGTATCGCGCTTTCAGGGATTGGATGGGACGCAATCGCTGGCGGTACAACGAGTTGTTGGCTTGATTGAGAAGTCGAAGAATCCCTCGCTCACGCTTCGGGTTTCCTTTAGCTTTTCACGCTTTTGCACCGCCGGCTTGGGCCGAGTCGCGCAGCTCGCACCATCGAACAATGAAGCGTTAAAGCGGACTCATAACCCGTTCACTTGCGTGTGACACGCCACCAGTCAGCTAATGCGATCAACACAACACCAGCTCTCTCTTCCCCTCCGTGCTCTCCGCGCTCTCAGTGGTACTCACTCCGCACGAGTTGTTGGCTTGTTCGAGAATTCGAAGAATCCCTCGCCCACCGGCACGTTGATTTGATCCGACACGCCG
>JAGQPS010000663.1 GCA_020426595.1 Planctomycetales bacterium | reverse complement strand
CACTTGGGCGGTCAGACCGGGGGCGTCGGTCAGTCCGGACTGCCGGAGCAGCCAGCCCGCGAGCGCTTGGTCGAGATCGTCCCCGCCGAGCCGGGTGTCGCCGTTGGTCGCGATGACCGTGAAGACTCCGTCCTGGATCTGGAGCAGGCTCAGGTCGAAAGTGCCTCCCCCGAAATCATACACGGCAACGCGGCTCGAGGCTCCGGTGTGCCCCAGGCCGTAGGCCAGCGCGGCGGCCGTCGGTTCGTTGACGATGCGCTCCACCGTCAGTCCGGCGAGTTCCCCGCCCCGCACCGTGGCCTGCCGTTGCGCGTCATTGAAATACGCCGGGACGGTGATCACCGCCCGGGTCACGGGCTGCTCCAGCGCGGCTTCGGCGACCGCCTTGAGACGCCGCAGGATCTCGGCGGAAACCTCCTCCGGTCGGAGGTGGCGGTTCGCTTCCAGCGCGATCTCCGCCCATTGGCCGGGACCGGCCACCACGGTGCTGTCGAGCGCGTCTTTTTCCGTGGCGGAGAGCTCCTCGATCCGGCGTCCCATGAGCCGTTTCACCGAGGCGATGGTGCGGTCCGGGGCGAGCGCGTGGCGGCGTTGCGCCGGTTCCCCCACCAACGCCGGCGAACCATCGGCGGGATAATGCACCACC
>JAGQPS010000662.1 GCA_020426595.1 Planctomycetales bacterium | reverse complement strand
GATGACTTCGTCGAGGAGCTGGCTCGTTGGCTCGCCCCCCATGGCTGGCAAGTGAGCCCGGCATCGGTCAAGCGAGACGCGGAGAAGCACCCCACGTTGTACACCTTCGAGATCACGGTTCGCGAACAAAGTGAAGCGTGGTTCACACGAGAGCTAGAGCCGGTGCCGTCTCCCGATACCACCATGGTTCCGCCCACGACTCGCTCGTCGGTCCAACCCGTCCCAATCACGCGCCTTGGCACCGCTTCCGACGTCCCGACTTTCGCCTCCAGCCGCGGCAATGGATCTCGAGACGTGAAAAACCAAAGGAAACCCGAAGCGTGAGCGAGGGATTCTTCGACTTCTCGACCAAGCCAACCACTCGTTACACGGTCAACAACTCAGATCACACGCACCCATCCACGTGCATCGTCAAGAACACCGACCGTTCCTCGGCTCCTTGATCCGAACGCTCAAACGAAACAACGACTTACCACTGTTTTCATGAACGAACTCGCGTCCGATTCGCCCGTTCGCTGAGACTGAAGAATCCTTGATCCATGGCCAACACCAACTCCAAACCGAACTCGTCCCGCCTAGTCTTCTGGCTCGGCCCGGTCGCGCTGGTGTTGTTGATTTACAACTACAACTACCACTGGAACATTCGA
>JAGQPS010000661.1 GCA_020426595.1 Planctomycetales bacterium | reverse complement strand
GCCAAGACGTCGTAGGCCATGCGACGGCGGCCTCGCGCGACTTCGTCGTTATCGGCTCGAGCACGCGTATCACAGAGAATCAACCGTTCGAGCCGTTGGCGATGCCGTTTCCAGAACTGCCAGGCAACGTATCCTCCCATGCTCAGTCCGAGATAATTGACGGGCTCTGCAATTCCCAGCTCATCGAGCAAGGCGGCGAGATCGTCCGCGTATTGCTCCATTGAAACGGTTTCATCACGCGATTCACTCGCTCCAAACCCACGCAAGTCGACCGCCAAGACCCGGCAGCGATCCGCGAACTCCGCGATCTGGAATTGCCACATCGAGTGGTCGAGTGGAAACCCATGCACCATCAGCAAAATAGGGCCGCGGTCACCCACCTGGTGAACCGCGAGCCGCCGGGCGCCAATCTGAACCTGTCGCATACGCCTTTCACTCCCTACTCTGTCCAAGCCTCGTGGTTTTGGAATACCGGGCTGGAGTTGTCGTTCGTATCACCCACGCGGCTCCCGCGCGATCTCGAGACGCCGACCCATTCGAAACTCCCGAGGCCTGTTGATTTAAGCCTACCGAATGCGATTCGTGCCCAAGCAAAAGGCGATTTGGGTGCAAGAGAGTCGAACCACGGTTTGCTAAGCCCCCAACGG
>JAGQPS010000660.1 GCA_020426595.1 Planctomycetales bacterium | reverse complement strand
GTCGCGGGTATCGGTGATCTCATCGGACACGTGGCTGCTCCCCTTGCCGATGGCGAAGCCGTTGCGTCCGTCATACGCCTCGGCCCACCAACCATCGAGCACCGAGCAATTGAGGGCTCCGTTGAGCACGGCCTTCTGACCGCTCGTACCCGAGGCCTCCAAGGGACGGCGTGGGTTGTTGAGCCAGACATCGACACCCTGCACGAGATGACGACAGACGTTGATGTCGTAGTCCTCGATGAACGCGACTCGCGTCGCGAATCGCGAATCATGACGCAGGTTGGCGATCTTGCGAATCAGCTCCTTGCCCGGCTCGTCCTTCGGGTGAGCCTTTCCGGCGAAGATGACTTGGATCGGCGTCTCCGGATGATCGACCAAGGCGGCGATGCGATCCAAATCCGAGAACAACAGATGGGCCCGCTTGTAGGTCGCGAATCGACGGCCAAAGCCAATCGTCAGGATCCCAGGGTCCATCATGTTGCGGGCGACTTCGACCACATCCTCGCTCTCGCCTCGCCGCCGACTTTGGCGACTTAGCCGCCGGCGCACGAAACCGAGCAACAGAGTCTTGAGGGCGTTGTGGGTTTCCCACAGCTCGCCCGGATCGATACGGTGCGTGTTCTGCCACACCTCGTATTCACCGAGCCGCGA
>JAGQPS010000065.1:14701-20440 GCA_020426595.1 Planctomycetales bacterium | reverse complement strand
CCGCCACATCCCCGGATCAGTCGTCATGGAATCGGCCCGCCCTATCGCGGCGGCCGAAAGCGTTCCGCGAAACCGCTTGATAACACAGCTTCGCCGAATCGTTTGGACATTGTATCGACACAAGAGGTTCGCGTCAGTGGAGTATCGAGCGATCGGCTGTGGGACTCCGGTTGGCCGAGTCGTGGTTGCCCAGTGCGGACAGGAGTAGCGGGCGCGTTGGTTGGTGGTCCGTGTGGATGGCTTGTCTAGGAAGGCTGAGAATCCTCGCTGACGAGCCGGTTTCTGGATCCGAGCAAGGGAGTGCGGCGGCGTGCGACAGAGTCGGCTTTGAACCGGTGGGGAGCGAAGTCCCGGCTGCTTAGTCGTTTCGGGAGAAGAATCCCTCGCTCACGCTCTTCGATGTTGCGTTTTCGAGGATGGGGCTAGGCGGAAGTGTTGGTGTCGTAACGAGTTGTTGGCTTGTTTGGGAAATCGAAGAATCCCTCGCTGACGCTTCGGGTTTCCTTGGGTTTTGCCACGCTTTTGAGTTGGTTCATTGAGGCGGAGCGTGAAAAGCGCAACTCCAAAACTCGCGATTTGGTTTTCCATGGCTTGGGCGTCGCGGCTTTCGTGGGCTGGCGAAAAGCGAGCCACCGGCGGGCCCGCGTGCCCCATGCCGTTCGATTGACTCCCGGGTTGGAGGCCGCCGCCTTCCGCTAACGAACTGAGAAACCATCGGGGAACGCGGGACGACTCCCCACTCGAGCGGTCCAGCAAACCTTGCAGCCGTACAACCGGCACGACCGGCGCCTGAGGCTCGAACGGAAGACAAACAAGCGGGGCAATCTGCGAAGAAGTCACAATCTTGTGAATCCAGAACTCCGGTTGTTCGATAGATAGGGTGCCGGGAGAAGTTAAGGAAGATTTCACCGGCAAGGATCTCACGCAGGATGCAGGGATCCGAAATCGGTAGGGGTGAAACGCGACGGGATGCAGTCGTACTCACAAGACAGCCGGGGATGTTGCTTCCTCCGGGGCTTTCTGGGAGCCAGTCAGAGTGAGAACGCGAGCATCTCGCCGCGTTTCGCATTTCTTGGCCAAGCGGCGATTCAGCCGCGGTCTCGCCTCAGTCCCGCGCACGTCGAGCGATCCTCGCGCGATGGCGCCGAGTTCAAGCCTTCTTGCGATGTCGGCCCACTCTCCCGAGTTCCGTGCTGAAGCGCGGCTGGACTGGGTGGGCTAAAGCAGAGCCGTGATCGGCTCGCCGGGACTTGCTGGCTGGGTGAAACCGTCAGGAGCCAATCTCGAGCGGGAGTCGATGCCCATGGCGGTGAGGAGGGTGGCGGTAAAGTCCTCGAGCGACACGGCTCCGCCATGGACGTAAGCGGCTTGCGCATCGCTTTCTCCGTAAACCGCTCCTCCTTGAATGCCGGCTCCGGCCAACATGGCGCTGTAACAGTTGGGCCAGTGATCGCGCCCGATCGCCTTGGCCCCGCGACTGATGGTCGGTGTCCGCCCGAATTCCCCGACCAACACCACGAGGGTCGTCTCGAGTAGTCCGCGTTGTTCGAGGTCGGTGAGCAACGCCGCCACCGCTTGGTCGCAGCGTGGAAGAGCGAAGCCCAAGCCGTTCCAGCCGTCATCGAAAATGCCGATCCCGGCATTCCCGTGCATGTCCCAAGTCTCGACGCTCAGGAACTCCTCGCCAGCCGCCAAACCTGTCCAGGCGACGCACGACACGAGCCGGACTCCGGCTTCCACGAGCCGGCGGGCCATCAACAGGTTCTGCCCGAGCGGATGCCGACCATACAGGTCACGCGTCGATTCCTGTTCCAACTCGATTCGGAAGGCATCTCGAGCTTGAGTGCCGTGGAGCAACTCAAAGGCTTTGTTCTGGAAGGTCGCCAGCTCATCACCCCCGGCCGCGAGCGACGCGGGGCGACTCGCTTGGAGGGACTGGTACAAGTCCCAACGCTGCCGCACGCGTTGATGATCGATTCCCGCGACGGGATCGAACGCGGTCACGCGAAAATCGGGGTTCGCGAAATGTTCGTCGTGGCGTTCGCCGATCAGCATTGGCGCGTAGCCAGCACCCAGCGAACCACCGGTCAGGTAGCTGTCGTCGGGCGGAGCGGCTCCGCCACCAAACTTCTGCAGCCAAACATAAGGCGGCACGTTGGCGGAAGTCGGGCTCAAACGCGAGACGATCGACCCAAAACTGGGCGCGGCGGTGGTGGGAGCCGTGAGTCCGGCGAGCAACATCTTGTTGGCTCGATCATGGATCGCCTCACGATGGGTCATCGATCGAATCACGGCATAGCGTTCCGAGAGTCGAGCGAGTTTCGGCATGAGCTCTCCGACCTGAAAGCCGGGAGTCGCCGTGGCGATCGGGCGGTAAGGGCCGCGAATCTCGGACGGTGCGAGCGGCTTGGGGTCCCACGAATCGAGTTGGCTCAGACCGCCATACTGGTAGATGAAGATGCAGCTCTTGGCCGCGGGGGCGCCGAGTCCGGACGCTCGGGACTGTTGTTGGAGCAATTGTGGGAGCGATAACCCAAGAGCGGAAACCGCTCCGGCTTGGAGCAACCGACGGCGCGACAAGGTCTTGTTCGCGCGCGGCGCGTGGGGAGTCGGTCCGCCGTTCCGCGAGTCGCCTTGTTCCACTGGTTGGGGTGCGGTGCTCACGATTGACGAATTCCTTTTGTCAGTGCGGCCTGCGACAAAGACCCGGTATCCGATACGCGTTAGCACGGGACGGGGCACCGCGACCGCCGGGGTTGCTTGGGCCCAGGGCTGCCAGGCCCAGGGTTCCAGCGGACCAGGTTTTTTGCGGACCGGCGTCGACAGCCCACCACGGATGATCCCACGGCGGCGCAACGATCGTGACGAGTCCACAAGAGGGCCTTGCCTCGGGTGGTCATCAGCGCAGCCAAGCGACTACGCCCTCGCCGCCTCCAGACTACCGCAAGTCCGGCTCGGTATCCAAGCAAAACCGCTCCCGCACGGCCCCACGCATGACTCCTTCAGGGCCTTCATCCGCCAGCTCTTGAGCTCGTCCAGCGGCTCGTTCCCCTCATATTTCTCATGCCCAACCCCAGTTTCTCCGTTGTTCCGCTAGCACCTACGGCATTCGGAGAAGTTTCTCGCAATTTTCGGGGCTCTCATCGGTACTCATTACATGGAGCCAATTGTGTCCTGTCGGATACGGGCTTCGACCAACCCACCGTTGACCTGGCCATGCGAGCCTGGGTCGGGCGAGTGAGTGATTGGCGGGGAGGGATCCCATGGCTGGCGAGCGTCGACTCGCCGGCGCGACTCCCCTCGATCAACACTCGATGAGAGGTTGGCACTTGGAAAAGCAGGAGGCATTCCCATGCTCGTTCTTACTCGCAAACAGGGAGAGGTGTTGCAAATCGGCGATCACATCACGGTTACGATCGTCGATTTACGCAATGGTCGCGTCCGTATCGGAATCGACGCGCCGCCCGATGTCGCCATTCGCCGAGGCGAACTGGTGGCTTTGGATTCGACCGCTCCCACGACTCCCACGCTCCCCACCGGCAAGCCGCACTCGTCCAAGGGCGTGGCATCCTCGGCTTCGGCCGATCGAGTCGCGGAAATCGATCGCGAGACCCTGCCGCTCGCGTGTGTCTGGCCGCGTCCCGAAATGGGCAACGCCGAATCGTGTTTCGTGACTCCTTGGTAGACGCCGATCCCCGATCACCGGATCGGCCATGATCGCCAACGGCTAGAAGTGAGCCCCCAAACCATCGGCGTGAGTGAACCCTCGGTTCCTCACGCCGTTTTTGTTGGTGCTCGGGACGCTCGGAGCGGACACGCCCCGGCGCTTGGCTCGCGGAATTGGCGACGGAGCATTGGCTCCCGATAGACAACGTTCACCCGGGCGGCGTCGCGACAAGAGTTCTACTTGCCGTCAGGTCCGATCCACCGCGACGTCATTGACCGTGTCCCTGTTACACCGTGTCCCTGTTACACCGTGTCCCTGTTACACCGTGTCCCTGTTCAACCGTGTCGCAGGTCCACAGTGTCGTCTTGGTTGGAGCCGACGCGTCTTCGCTGGCTCCAACACGTTTTGATCGGCGTCGCCGCGCGATTCGAACGGCGTCGCCGGCCGCGGGTCATCGGTCTCGTGATCGCCGCTCGCGGAAATCGAGACGGCTACATCGCGAAGGAAGCCGCGACACTCTCGGGCGCGGGCTGGTATTCGAGTGGCTCCATGCTCGCTCCGGCACGTCCTTGGCTCAGCGAACGCATCGCTCCGCTGTAGCCAAACAACTCGGCCAACGGCGCGTGGGATTCAATGGTCGTCACGCCGCCTCGCGAATCGGTTTCCACGATCCGCGAACGGCGCTGAGCCAGATCGGCCACGAAGTCGCCGTAGTACTCATCGGGCGTGGTGATGACGAGTTTCATGATCGGCTCGAGCAGCACCGGTCCGGCTTGCGTGAGCCCTTCCTCGAACGCTTGGGCCGCGGCGATCGAGAACGCCATGGCATTGGATTGTTCGAGGCTCATTTCGCCGCCGATGAGCGAGACCTTCAGATTGACCAGCGGGAAACTACCGATCGGGCCACCGCCCTCGACGCGCGAACGCAACTCCTGCATCGCCGCTTCAATGAACTCCGGCGTGATCGACTCGTCGAAGATCGCATTGCTGGCTCGGGGCTTGGCATCGGCCGCGAATGGCTCGAGCCGTAGTTTGACTTTCGCGAACAACTGCTGCCCCGCGACCGTGCGATGGCATTCCCCCTCGACCTCGATCTTCCGCGCGATCGTCTCACGGTAGGAGACTCGCGGCTTGTGCACTTTCACATCCAATGCGAAGTCACGGAGCAAGCGATTCTTGATCACCTCGAGATGCAGTTCGCCCATGCCCGAGATGAGCGTCTGACCGGTCTCTTCGTTCTCCGCCGCCTTGAATGTCGGGTCTTGTCGCTTGAGCATCTCGAGCGTTTCGGCCAGCTTCTTTCGCTCGGCGGTCGATTCCGGTTCGATCGCCATCTCGAGAACCGTTTGCGGGAAGGAAATACTCTCGAGCTGAATCACGTCTCGCGTATCGCAAAACGTATCGCCAGTCACCGCGTAGCGAGGGCCGATGACACCGACGATATCGCCGGCCGCCACCTGCTCGACTTGCCCATCACGCTCCTTGCGAGTCGCATGGATTTGCCAGAGCTGGGCGACGTTCTCCTTCTTGTTCGTACTCGGCACCAGGACCCGCGAATTGGCCTTCAGCACGCCCGAGTAAACGCGGACCCAGTACAGGTCGCCCGTCTTGGCCGGCAAAATCTTGAACACCAATCCGCAGAACGGCTCCTCGTCGGACGGATTGCGGATGATCTCGGTTTCCTTCTTGTCCGTCGGATCGAATCCCTTGACGGGTGGACAGTCGCTCGGCGCCGGCAGGAACGCCGACACGGCATCGAGCAACGGTTGCACACCGACTCCGTGCAGAGCCGAACCACAGAGGACCGGCTGAATCTTGCGTGCGATCGTCGCCTCGCGCAAGGTTTGGATCAGCAGCTCCTCGGGAATCGGTTCCTCGGAAAGAGCCAGTTCCATGATTTCAGGGCTGTGGTCGTAGAGGGCCTCGAGCATTTGCTCGCGCCACGATTCCGCCTCGAGTTGCGCTTCCTCGGGGAGCTCATGGACCTCGAACTCGCGTCCCTCGCTCTCCAGGTTGTAGGTCAGCAACTTCATGCGGACCAAATCGATGACGCCACGGAACGGATCGTTCAC
>JAGQPS010000065.1:0-14691 GCA_020426595.1 Planctomycetales bacterium | reverse complement strand
CGTCCCTCGCTCTCCAGGTTGTAGGTCAGCAACTTCATGCGGACCAAATCGATGACGCCACGGAACGGATCGTTCACATGCGGCGGGCCTTGTCCCAACGGAATCTCAATCGGAACGGGGTTCGCCTGCAAACGGTCACGAATCTGTCCGAGGACTCGTTCGAAATCGGCTCCTTCGCGGTCCATCTTGTTGATGAAAGCGACGCGCGGGACGTGGTACTTATCGGCTTGTCGCCAAACGGTTTCGCTTTGGGCCTCGACCCCTTCCCGCGCGCTGAAGACCACGACGGCGCCATCGAGCACGCGCAGGCAACGTTCCACTTCCGCGGTGAAATCAACGTGCCCTGGCGTGTCGAGCAAGTTGACCTGGATTTGCTTCCACGGAAAGGTAACGCACGCGCTGTAGATCGTGATACCGCGTTCCTGCTCCTCGGCATTGTCGTCGGTCGTCGTCGTGCCGAAATCGACTCGCCCCACCTTATGCTTGACGCCACTGAGGAACAGCATGCGTTCGGTCACCGTCGTCTTGCCGGCGTCGATGTGGGCGATGATCCCAATGTTGCGCAGGTTCTCGATGTTTCGTTTCATGGGACTGAGCTAAGGGGACTGAGAGGAATCGTCAGCAAAATGGGGCCGTACGGTTGGATCACCGAGGCGGACCGCGATCTCTGCTCGAAGGCAACGCTGGCGTCAAAACCGTGTGACGCTCACGACCAATGGGTTGCTATCTCGATGGTAAAGCCTGCGAACGGTTTTGGGGCGCGGGGTGGGCCGCATTTCTCGAATCGCTACCGAAACAAAGACTGGCGTCTCGCGAAGCGAAAGCCTCCTCGCCTCGGACCACCCTGATCGGCCCGACAATCACGACCGCGCAGCAAAAAGCCGCCGGGCCCATGGGGACCCCGCGGCTTTCATGATTTCAAGTTGGCGACTACCAAGCGAAGTGCGAGAACGCCTTGTTCGCGTCAGCCATGCGGTGGACGTTGTCGCGACGAGTCACGGCGGCGCCTTCCTTCTTGAACGCCGACATCAATTCCTCGGCCAGCTTCAAGTGGGTCGGACGTCCCTTCTTCTCGCGGACGGCGAGCAGGATCCAGCGAATCGCCAACGAAAGCTGACGAGTCCGATTGACCTGCATCGGAACCTGGTACGAAGCACCACCGACTCGCTTCGAACGGACCTCGACGTAAGGCTTCACGTTCTCAATCGCTTGAGTGAAGACTTCCATGGGCTCGAGATCCGGCATCTTGCGACCGATCTCGTCCAACGCGTTGTAGAAGACCGCCTGAGCGACCGACTTCTTTCCGTCGTACATCAAGCAGTTGATGAACTTGCTGGCCAAAACCGAATCGAAGCGAGGCTCCGGCTTCAGTTGAGTGCGGCTCGCGGTAATCCTACCCATAGGTCTCGACTCAATCGAACGAAAGGTGATTGAAAGTAGTGGCTACTGCTTTTCGTTTATCTTCTTGTCCGCGTCGGTGTTTTCCTAGCGAGGAACCCAACCGCCCACGGGAGCAATCAAGGCTGACGGGAACAAGCAAGGTTGGTCATCCCGTCTCGCGGCCGCCTCACCCGGTCCGAGCATCACGCACGAACCCAGGCAGGCCAATCCAGCGAAACCGACGAATCTGAAATTCGCCGGTCGAGCGTCGCGATCGTCAAGCGTGACCGTCAGCTCAACCATGGTTGAACCCCAAGTCACCCGATCGCTCGGCGGACGACTAGCCGCGTTTCGCGCCGTAGCGGCTACGCGACTGCTTACGACCGTTGACCCCGAGCGTATCGAGGGCACCACGGACGACTTGGTATCGCACACCCGGAAGGTCGCGAACACGACCACCACGCACGAGCACGATCGAGTGCTCTTGCAGGTTGTGGCCTTCGCCCGGGATGTAAACGGTGACTTCCTTGCCGTTGGTCAACCGCACACGGGTAATCTTCCGCAGAGCCGAGTTCGGCTTCTTCGGGGTCATGGTGCGTACTTGCAAGCAAACACCTTGACGTTGCGGGCACTTCTCGAGCACCGGCGACTTCGAAAACTTTCGCTTCTGCCGCCGAGGACGGCGGACGAGCTGATTAATCGTGGGCATGAGCTGACTCGAAAGGTCGGTTCTTTACAGTGTTTGTTTCCAGCCGAGGCGGATCAACGAGCCGCGAACGGCTCGCCAGTTCCCACCAGGCAACAATGGCCCGACTGGAAACGCCTCAGAATATCCATTGCCCGGGCCTTGTCAACCGCATCCAGCCCGAAACCGCTCCGTCTTGGCCGGCTCTAGGGCGAGCCGCTGGTGGCGAAGCAGGTCACGAACGGGCGCGATTCTCCCGGCTGGGCTAGCGAGCCAAACCCGAGGGGTTCCAGGTAGGGTCAATCCCACCCTCGGAACCCCAGGGCCTCTTGGCTCGTGCCGATCGACTACGATTGGCCCCCTTCGCCACCCAAACCGAGGAGCCGATCAAGGCTCGGAGCATTCGGGTCGGCCGAGGAACCGTTATCTGGAGCTGGTTGGCTCTGGGCCGGCGACGAGTCGCCATCCAGCAGCGGGAAGCTCGAAGCCTCCGCCGTCGCTTCGCCCACCAGGCTCTGCAAGGCATTGACGTTGTAGCGGACTTCCGATTCCTGGAAGGTCCGGAAGCCGGTACCCGCCGGAATCAAGTGACCAAGGATCACGTTTTCCTTCAGACCGACCAGATTATCAACCTTACCGGCGAGAGCCGCTTCGGTGAGCACCTTGGTCGTCTCTTGGAACGATGCGGCCGAGATGAAGCTCGAGCTTTGCACCGCCGCCTTGGTGATACCGAGCAACTGCACGCTCGCCGTCGCTGGCTTGGGCTTGCTGCACTTGGCCGGCGCCCCACCCATCGCGTCGATTTGCGTGTTGACCTGCTCGAACGCCTCGCGTGGCACGATCGAATCCGCCTCGAACTGGCTGTCGCCTTGATGCGTGACCTTCACGCAGTCGGAGAGCTGCTGGTTCATGCGGCGGAACTCGAAACGATCGACGACCAAGCCGGGCAGCAAGTTGGTATCACCGGCCGACTCGATCTTCACCTTGCGCAACATGCGGGCGACGATGATCTCGATGTGCTTGTCGCTGATTTCCACCCGTTGGCTGCGGTAAACGCTTTGGATCTCGTGCAACAGGTATTGCTGCACGGCTTCCTCACCGCTGACTCGCAGGATGTCGTGAGGCACGAGCGGCCCATCGACCAGGGCCTGGCCGGCTCGGACATGATCGCCCGCGTGAACCAGGAATCGCTTATTGGGCGGCACCAAGTGCTCGCGTTCGATTCCCGCTTCGCTGCGAACAATGATCGTACGCTTGCCGCGTCGCTTCTCACCCAAGATCTCGACGGCTCCGTCGATCTCGGCCAGAATCGCCGGTTCCTTCGGCTTACGAGCCTCGAAAATCTCGGTCACCCGTGGCAGACCACCGGTGATGTCGTTGATGCCCGACGCCTCACGAGGCATTTCGGCGACGGTCGAACCGGCCGAAACAGAGGCTCCTTCCTCGACCAGGATGTGAGCTCGTTCCGGCAAGTAGTACACGTCAAGCGGCTTGCCGTCGCCATCCTCGAGCACGATCTGGGGATGCAGGTCACCCTTGTGATCGATGACTTGTCGACGGACGGTTCCCGTCGCGTCGCGAGTGATCTCGATCGTCTCGCCTTCGACGACGTCCTCGAAGCGAACGCGACCGGTGACTTCGGCGAGAATCGGAATCGAGTGCGGGTTCCACTTACAGAGCACGCCGCTCGCCTTCACTTCGCCGCCGTCGGTCACCATGAGCATGGCACCCGCGGGCACGCCGTGCTTCTCGAGTTCGCGTCCCTTAGGATCGAGAATCGAGATTTCACCGGTTCGGCTGAGCACGACCGTTTCGCCTTGATCGTTGGTCACATGGCGAACTCGGGTCAGCTTGACGATACCGCCCTTCTTGGTCTTACGTTCGTTTTCGGCGGTTTCGGTATTCACCACACCACCGATGTGGAACGTACGCATCGTGAGCTGCGTTCCCGGCTCGCCGATACTCTGGGCCGCGATGATACCGACCGCCATGCCGTCCTCGACCATCGAGCCGGTCGACATGTCCATGCCGTAACACTTGCGGCACACGCCGAGCGGCGCGTCGCAGGTCATTGGACTGCGGACCTGGATCTTCTCGAGACCCATTTCCTCGATCTTGCGGGCGATCTCGGGCGTGATCATCTCGCTCTCGCGAACGATCACTTCGTCGGTGACCGGGTTCACGATGTTCTGGCGGCTGACGCGGCCATTGATCGCGATCGCCAGGCGGACTTCCACCTGCTCACCCCGATAAACGACTCCCTTGGTGATACCTTGGGTCGTTCCGCAGTCATCGAGCGTGACGACGACGTTCTGAGCGACGTCGGCCAGCTTACGAGTGAGGTAACCCGAGTCGGCGGTCTTGAGAGCCGTATCGGCCAAGCCCTTACGAGCACCGTGCGTCGAGCTGAAGTACTCGAGCACGTTCAAGCCTTCGCGGAAGTTCGCCTTAATCGGAGTCTCGATGATCTCGCCCGTTGGCTTCGCCATCAGACCACGCATACCGGCCAACTGCCGAATCTGCTCGACACCACCTCGAGCACCGGAGTGCGCCATGAGGAACACCGGGTTCACGTAGTTGTGGTAACCGGTATCGATCCGGTCGTCCTTCCGCATGTCTTCCATCATGTTCTTGGTGATGGCTTCACGAGCATGCGTCCAGACGTCGAGCACCTTGTTGTACCGCTCCTGATCGGTGATCACACCGCGATCGTAGAGCTTCTTGTACTTGAGCACTTCCTTCTCGGCCTTCGCGATCTCCTCGTGCTTCGAGGCGGGAGTCACGAGGTCGTCGGTCGCGAACGAAAGACCCGAGCGGGTGCTCTCGCGGAAACCGAGCTGATTCATATCGTCGAGCAAGTCGATCGTGGCTCGGCGCCCCAGGGTCTGGTAGCAGTCCGAAATCACGCCGGCCAAGTCGCCGCTCTTCATCGTGTAGTTGTAGTAGTCCATGCCGCGGGGCAGCATCATGTTGAACATGACGCGACCGTAGCTGGTCTCCACGATCTGGCCTGGCGGCAATCGCTCCTCGTCGTTGAGCTTGACGTATTGATTGCGCGGGAGACGCACCTTGATTTGCGTATGGACATCGATCTTGCCGAACGCGAAAGCCATATCGGCTTCGGCGGTACTCGAGAAGACCATGCCCTCGCCCTTGCGCCCCGGCAGCATCAACGTGATGTAGTAGCAACCCATCACCGTGTCCTGCGACGGGCTCATGATCGGCCGGCCGTTGGACGGAGCGAAGATGTTGTTGGTCGACATCATCAGCGTGTGAGCTTCGACCTGGGCCTCGATCGACAGCGGCAAGTGAACCGCCATCTGGTCACCGTCGAAGTCGGCGTTGAAGCCCTTGCAAACGAGCGGATGCAGGTTGATGGCGTTGCCTTCGACCAACACCGGCTCGAACGCCTGAATACCCATCCGGTGCAACGTCGGAGCTCGGTTGAGCAGTACCGGGTGGTTTTGGATGACGCTCTCGAGGATGTCCCAGACCTCCTCGTCCTTGCGCTCCAGCATCTTCTTGGCGCTCTTGATCGTGTCCGCGTGCCCCATTTCCTTGAGCTTGCGGATGATGAACGGCTGGTAGAGCTCGAGGGCGATCTTCTTGGGCAAGCCGCACTGATGCAGCTTGAGCCGCGGACCGACGACGATCACGCTTCGAGCCGAGTAATCGACTCGCTTGCCCAGCAGGTTCTCGCGGAAGCGACCCTGCTTACCCTTGATCATGTCGGTCAAGCTCTTCAGCGGCCGGTTGCTGCTGCCGAGCACCGGTCGCTTGCAGCGGTTGTTGTCGAACAGAGCGTCGACGCTCTGCTGCAACATACGCTTTTCGTTCTTGATGATGACTTCGGGAGCGTTGAGGTCGACCAGCTTGCGCAACCGGTTGTTCCGGTTGATGATGCGGCGATACAGGTCGTTCAAGTCGCTCGTGGCGAAGTTGCCCGAATCGAGCAACACCAGCGGACGCAAGTCGGGAGGAATGACCGGCACGACGTCCAGCACCATCCACTCCGGCTTGTTGTCGCTGTCGCGAATCGACTCCACGATCTTCAGCCGATTGATCAAGTCCTTGCGACGCTGCTTGGAGTTGGTCGTGCCGAGCTCCGTGCGCAGCTCCTCGCTGAGCGTGACCAGGTTCAAGTTGGCCAACAGCTTGCGAACCGCCTCGGCGCCCATGTCGGCCTCGAAGGCCCCGTCGCCGTACTGTTCACGAGCCGCGCGATACTCTTCCTCGGTCAGCAGCTGTTGGCGCTCGAGTTCCGTATCCTTCGGATCGACCACCACGTAGTCTTGGAAGTAGATCACCTTCTCGAGGCTCGTGGTCTTCATCTCGAGCAGGTTACCAAGGCGGCTGGGCATCGCCTTGAAGAACCAGATGTGCACGACCGGCGCGGCCAACTCGATATGCCCCATCCGCTTGCGGCGGACGCGGGAGTGAGTGACTTTCACACCGCAGCGATCACAGATCATGCCCTTGTACTTCATCCCGCGGTACTTTCCGCAGGCGCACTCCCAGTCCTTCTCGGGACCGAAGATTCGCTCGCAGAACAAACCATCCTTCTCCGGACGGTAGGTGCGGTAGTTGATCGTTTCGGGCTTCTTCACTTCGCCAAACGACCAGCTGCGGATGTCGTGGGGCCGGGCGAGGCTGATTTTGACCGACGCATAGTCATTGATGCGGTCGTAGGTGCGCTCGACAGTGGCCATAAGCGGAACTCCTTGTATCCAGGCTCTTCGGAGAGGACGATCGATCGAGGTTCAAGGTTCAAGTGACTCCGTTCGCCACACCGGCCGGCCGCTGATCGACCGCCGGTGGGAACGGAATCGCTGGCGAGACGCGGGACTAAACCCGACGTTTCTCCAGTTGAATATTGAGCCCCAAGCCGCGGATTTCGTTGCAGAGCACGTCGAAGCTGGCTGGCGTACCGGCCTCGAGCGTGTTCTCGCCCTTCACCATCGACTCGTAGATCTTCGTCCGACCTTCCACGTCATCACTCTTCACGGTCAACAGCTCCTGCAAGATGTAGGCGGCACCGTAGGCTTCCAGTGCCCACACTTCCATCTCACCGAATCGCTGACCGCCAAACCTCGCCTTACCACCGAGCGGTTGCTGGGTGATGAGCGAGTAGGGACCCGTGCTGCGAGCATGCACCTTGTCGTCGACCAAGTGGTGCAGCTTGAGCATGTAGATGTAGCCGACGGTCGTTTCCTGATCCATCAGCTCACCCGTGCGGCCATCGTAGAGCCGGGCCTTGCCATGCTTGGGCAAGCCCGCCTCCGCCAACGCCTCGTTGATCGTCTCCTCGTCGGCTCCGTCGAAGACCGGCGTGATCGCTTGGAAGCCGAGCTTGGCTCCCGCCCAACCCAAGTGAGTCTCGAGGATCTGACCGACGTTCATACGGCTAGGAACGCCCAGCGGGTTGAGGAGGATCTGCAGCGGGGTGCCATCCTCGAGGTACGGCATGTCCTCGACGGGGAGCACCTTGGAGATCACACCCTTGTTACCGTGGCGTCCGGCCATCTTGTCGCCGACGCTGATGACTCGCTTGGTCGCGATGTACACCTTGACCATCTGCAGCACGCCGCTGCGGAGCTCGTCACCCCGTTGCTTGCTGTTGACCTTGCGGTCGCGTTGATCGATGGCTCGCTCGATCCCGTCCCAATGCTCCTTGTACAGATCCTGCACGGCGGAGATCTTGTCCTCGCTTCGCAGGCTCGACGTGACATGGATCAGACGGAAATTCTGGGCCTTCTCGGCGATGAACTTCGGATGCTGGTCGCGGGTGAGCGGAGCCCCATCCTCGTCGGTGATCGTCTTGCCGACCACCTTCTCCATCGCCTCGATCATCGCGCTGAATAGCTCGGCGATCTTGGTGTTCCCTTCCGACTCGAGCTCCTTGAGCTCCTTGTCGAACACCTTCTTCTCTTCGTCGGTGAGCGACATGCGGCGGGAGAACTTCTGCGCGTCGATCACGATGCCTTCGATGCCCGAGGGAACCTCGAGCGAATCGTTCTTCACGTCCTCGCCGGCGCGACCGAAGATCGCGTGCAACAGCTTCTCTTCGGGAGTCAACTCGGTCTTGCTCTTGGGCGAGACCTTTCCGCAGAGGATGTCACCCGGTCGGACATAGGTACCGACTCGCACGATACCGCTGTCATCGAGATTGCGGAGAGCCTTCTCGCTGACGTTGGGAATATCGCGAGTGAACTCCTCGCGGCCGAGCTTCGTCTCGCGAATCTCGACGTCGAACTCCTCGATGTGAATCGAGGTGTACACGTCACCCATCACCAGCTCCTCGCTGATGATGATCGCGTCTTCGTAGTTGAAGCCATCGAACGACATGAAGCCGACGAGCACGTTGCGTCCGAGGGCCAACTCACCCTGGAACGAAGCGGCTCCGTCCGCCAATACATCGCCCTTCTTGACCTTTTGGCCGGGGACGACGATCGGCTTTTGATTGAGGCAGGTACGCTCGTTGAGACCGACGTACTTTTGCATCTCGTAAACGTCGTTGCCGATTTGGATGCGGGACGCGTCGACGTAATCGACGGTGCCGGCTCGGCGAGCCTTGACGACCATCGACGAGTTGCGCGCGACTTCGCGTTCCATGCCGGTGCCGACGATCGGCGGCTCGGTCACCAAC
Organism: Planctomycetales bacterium; assembly: GCA_020426595.1. Classification (GTDB taxonomy): domain Bacteria; phylum Planctomycetota; class Planctomycetia; order Pirellulales; family Pirellulaceae; genus UBA11682. Next base: position 5,980 of record JAGQPS010000065.1, on the reverse strand, counting down.
AACGGCACCGCTTGGCGCTGCATGTTGGAACCCATGAGCGCGCGGTTCGCGTCGTCATGCTCGAGGAACGGAATCAAACCGGCCGACACACCAACCATCTGGTTCGGCGCGACGTCCATGTATTGCACGAGCTCGGGATCGACATGCTCGAAGTCGGCACGGTGGCGAGCGATGATGTTGCCACCCATCTGCTTCGACCCGACGATCACCGAATCCTCATCCATCGGCGTATCGGCCGGAGCCACGAACGCCTCGGTTTCCTCGTCGGCTCGCAGCCACACGATCTCCTCGCTCACCTTACCCGAGCTCACCTTGAGGTACGGCGTCACGAGGAAGCCGTAGTCGTCGACCCCCGCGTAGATCGCGAGGCTCGAGATGAGACCGATGTTCGTACCTTCCGGCGTTTCAATCGGACAAATACGACCGTAGTGGGAAATGTGAACGTCGCGGACCTCGAAGCCGGCTCGCTTTCGGTTGAGACCACCAGGTCCCAGGGCCGACAAGCGGCGTTCGTGCGTCAGCTGGCTCAGCGGATTGGTCTGGTCGACGACCTGCGACAGTTCGCCTCGGCCGAAGAAGTACTCGATCGCGGCCGAGATGCTCTTGGGATTGACCAAGGAGCGAGGAGTCATGTCCTCGACTTCCTTGAGATTCATCCGCTCTTGCACCGTGCGGCGAAGCTTGAGGAAGCCCTTGCGAAGCTCGTCGCTCGCGAGCTCCTCGATCGTTCGCAGGCGGCGGTTACCCAAGTGATCGATATCGTCGATCCGCGCCTCGGAGCTCGGCGACATGAGCTGCAGGATGTAATTCACCGAGGCGATGAGGTCCTCGGGACGCAGCGTCATTTCCTTCTCGGGCACGCTCAGGTTGAGCTTGCGGTTGATGCGGAAACGACCGACTCGGCCCAATCGATAGCGATTGACGTCGTAGAACTTCTCGTGGAAGAGCGTACGAGCCTTCTCGAGCTGCGGTGGGTTACCGGGACGGAGACGCTGATAGATTCTCAGCAGCGCTTCCTCGTGGCTGCTCGTGGTATCCTCGGCCAAGCTGTTGAAGATCAGCGGGCTCTTGGGAGCCTCGATGATCTCGACGCTCTTGACACCCGAGGTCGCGATCAACTCGGCGGTGTTCTTGTTGATCTTCTGACCAGCCTCGATGATGATCTCGCCGGCTCGATCGCTGCCCGAGGGATAGACCACGTCATCGACGGCGATCTTGCCTTCGATCTTCGCGGCGCTGCGGCCATCGACGATCTTGACGTCCTCGGACGGATAGAAGGCTCGGATTAGATCGGCGTCCTCGCTGTAAGCCGGATCCATGGCTCGCAGCAATGTCATCGCGCTGAACTTACCGCTCTGGTCGATCCGGACGCTCAGCGCGTCCTTCTTGGTCACATTGATTTCGATCCAGCTGCCACGCTCTGGGATCACGCGGCAGCTCGGCGTGCGTCGCTCGGACACGCCATCGGTGTCGAGCACGAAGTCGATACCGGGGGAGCGGTGGAGCTGATTGACGACGACGCGCTCCGCTCCGTTGATGATGAACTCACCACCACCGAGCATGATCGGGATATCGCCGAGGTAGACCTCTTCCTCGCGGAGCTCCTCACGGTTGAGACGCAGCACGACCTTGAAGGGTCGGCCGTAGGTGAGTCGCAGTTGGCGGCATTCGTTGGGAGTGTAGCGAGGCTTGCCGAGTTCGTAGCGAACGTACTCGAGCGTGATTTCGCTGTTGTAGCTAGTGATCGGGAAAATTTCCCGCAACACACCCTCGATGCCATGATCCTTCCGCTTCGCCGAGTCGATATCGGCTTGCAGGAACGATTCGTAGCTGATCGTTTGAATCTGGGTGAGATCGGGGATGACGGAGTAGTCTCGCCCCGTACCGAAACGCCGAACTTCCTGAGGCACAATACGTCGCTGAGCCGGAACTGGCATGGGCGCACTCTCTCCTAGTCAAGCGATTGGATACCCACCGCGGCGGCATGCAACGCGGTGTCGAGTGATCGACAAAACCGAGCTGTTCTCATCATCCGATGACGAACTCTGATACGGACCACCCTTTAGAAGCGACCGCTCCCTCAACGGCCTATTCCCACCATTCGCGAACGTGTTCACGTCGAACAACCTTCGGAACGGCAAATCCCGCCCTGATCGGAAAACGACACCACCCTCGCAGCAAGCCGTCAATTGACGACCGCCCGAATGTGGGCGCACCGATAGCGCGGAAAAGTCGCGGACGCCTTTGAAGCTGGGGAGCTGCTGCACGCGACGACGACACCGTGAACGGGGTCGAGGAAAGTAAAAGGAAAGCGCGGCCGCGCACCGGCAGCCGCGCCACCCAATGTTGTAGCGGATCGAGCCTGGTGGCAACAAGTGCACCTGGGCTCGAAAAGACGAACTACTTCAGCTCGACGCTCGCGCCGGCGCCTTCGAGTTCGGCCTTGGCCTTCTCGGCCTCTTCCTTGCTGACTTGCTCCTTGATCTTCGAAGGCACGCCTTCGACCATCTTCTTGGCATCCATCAGCGAGGCGCCGGTCAGGTTGCGGACAACCTTGACGACTTCCAGCTTCTTGTCGCCGAACGAAGTCAGCACGACGTCGAACTCGGTTTGCTCGACAGCGGCGGCAGCGCCGCCACCATCGGTCGGAGCGGCCATCATCACAGCGCCGCCAGCGGCGGCCTTGATGCCGTGCTCTTGCTCGAGGTAATCACTGAGACTCTTGGCTTCCTTCAGGGTGAGGCCGGCAATCTTGTCGCCCAGTTCCTTGAGATCGGAAGCAATTTCCAGGGTAGCGGACTCGGACATGGTATCGGATCCTTGGTACAAGTTGAGGTTCGATGGAAGGTTGGAAAACACCCGGTCGATGCCGAGGACACGAGTCGATTGGGAGCACAGCTCCTGTTCCACTCGTTGCAATCAGCTCGCCAGGCTATTCGGCGCCTTCTCCCTCCGACTTCGTCTTGATCTGGCCGGCCAGCGTTCCACCAGGGCCAACCAATTGCCCTGCCAGTGTCGCTCCCGGTCCACAAATCTGGCCGACCAGCAAGCTCAGCTGCTCGGCTCGGCTTGGCCACTTACTAATTTCCTTCACGCGTTCCGGGGAGAGAGCCTCTCCATCCATCACGCCACCGATCGCGGAGAACTCCTTGAACTCATCGTTGCCGTGCAGGTCCGAGACCTCCTTGGCAAGAGCGATGAAATCCTCGGCTCCCCACAGCACGGCCGCCGGACCATTGAGTTCCTCAAAGGCTGGCGCCAAGCTGGTGCCCTCGGTCGCTCGACGCGCGAGCGTCTTCTTCACGACCAGGCAGTTGATATTCTTCTCACGCAAACGCTTGCGGAGCAGGTAGGTCTTGGAGGAGTCGAGCCCAATGACGTTAGCCACCAGACAGTCGCTCACCCCATCCAACCGCTTTCGCAGGTCGCCGGTAATCAGGTCTTTGACGTACTTACTCATGACTGGTCAGCACCGTTTGAGGAGTCCGCGGAGGAGATGGAACTCCACCGACGAAACTCGCGGAGGTGAATGGGCTAGAGAATCCGAACACTGGGGCTCATCGTGGCCGCGATCACAATGCCGCGGACATACGCGCCTCGCACATTGTTGGGCTTGAGCCCTTGAATGCGGTCGATGAACGCATTGATGTTGTCCACCAGCTTCGAACCGTCGAAGCTCAGCTTCCCAACGATGGCGTGCACGTTGCCGCCAGCGTCATTGCGGAACTCCACCTTACCGGCCTTGTACTCCTTAACCGCGGTCGCGGGATCGGGAGTCACCGTGCCAGCTTTGGGGCTGGGCATCAAACCGCGAGGACCGAGCACGCGTCCCAACGGGCCGACCAAACCCATCATGTCTGGAGTCGCGACGCAGACGTCGAAATCCAGCCAACCGTCCTTAATCTTCTTGGCGAGGTCATCGGCGCCGACCAGGTCGGCTCCGGCTTCCTCGGCCGCCTTGGCCGCGTCACCCTTGGCGAACACAACCACACGCTGATCCTTGCCGATGCCGTTAGGCAACACGATGGATCCGCGCACCAATTGATCAGCCTGCTTCGGATCAATACCCAAACGGATATGAATCTCGACCGCCTGATCAAACTTCGCCGGCTTGAAGCCCTTGAGAATCTCCACCGCTTTCTCAAGCGGCACAGCTTCCTCCGGACGAGTCTTCACCGACGCGGCATACCGCTTCGATTGCTTGACCATTCTGGATGGTTTCCTTCTGACTTGCGGTGGTCCACGCGAGCCGCAGCACGTTCGGCCGCTCCCACCGAGACGATCAGTCCACGACCTCGATACCCATGCTGCGCGCCGTTCCCTCGATCATGCGGCGTGCATGCTCCAGATCCCGGGCGTTGAGATCGTCCTTCTTCTTCTCGCAAATATCGTCAATCTGAGCGCGAGTCACCTTGCCGACCTTGTCTCGGTTCGGAACTCCCGCCCCCTTGGCGATCCCAGCGGCCTGCATCAAAAGATTGGCGGCCGGCGGGCTCTTCGTGACGAACTCGAAGGTCCGGTCGTTGTAAACCGTGACGACGACGGGAATCGGAGTCCCGTTGTATTCACGAGTCTTATCGTTGAACTGCTGGACGAACTGCCCGAGGTTCACGCCGAACTTACCGAGCGAAGTACCCACGGGAGGCGCCGGCGTCGCCTTGCCTCCAGGAACCTGAAACTTCGCTTGACCAACGACTTGCTTCGCCATCTTGTCTCAACCTGCCTTCGCTTGACTCTCGTGCATCGAGCGCGACTCGACCGACAACACCATCGACCCGGGAAACGAGCCGAAACGCATTACACGTCCTCGACTTGCCAATGATCGAGTTCCACCGGAGTCGGCCGACCGAAGATGTTGATCATCACGGTGATCCGACCATTGGACTCGTCGATCGTCGACACATCCCCTTCGAAGTTCTGGAAGTAACCTTCCTTGACCCGCACCTTGTCGCCGACTCGGAATCGAATCGCCGTCTTGATCTCGGGCGACTCCTTCTCCTCCACTTGGCTCGCACGAGCCACTTGCAGGATCTTGGAGACCTCATCATCAGTCAGCGGAGTCGGCTTACCGGCCGCACCGGTAAAGTCACCCACACCCGCCGTATCACGCACGATGAACCATGTCTCATCGGTGATCGACATGTTCACCACGACATAACCGGGATAAAGCCGCTTCTTGACGATGCGAGGCTTCCCCGACTTGTTGTATTCACGCACATCCTCGGTCGGAACCAGGATCTCGTCGAAGTAGTCCTCAAGCCCCTCGAGCTTGATGCGGCGACGCAGCGCATCGCAAATGGACTTTTCGCGGTTCACGGCGACCTTGAGGATGTACCACTGCTTGGGTGGCATCTCATCGTCAGCCGGCTCCGACTCCACGGCCTTCGGTACGGCCGCCTTCGATTCATGTGACTCAGTGGCCGGAGCCGACTCCGTCGCGGCTTCCTCCGACGCACCGCTCTCGACCTGACTGCCAGCCTCGGGCTCCGCGGACGAATCGACTCGCTCCTCGAGAGGCTCCCGCGCCTGATCTTCGACCGGCTGATCCGATTCTGTCATCGGTCCCTAACTCCTCTCGGCCGAACAGCCCAAAACTTGCTTACCAACTTTTTGAGGCGACCAGCCTGAGAAGACTCGCCGCCTCAACAGCCTCTTCATTCACGATCCGCACGCCGTCACTTGCCTCGATCACTTGCCTGCCGGGAACTCGTGAAGCTCAACCAACCAAACCGGGATCAAAGCACTAACCAGCCAACCGATCGCCTCGGCAAACCATTCGCCCTACTGCTTCCCTACTTCAAGCCTTGGCATCAAACCGAAGTTGGAGAGATTATCGGGCCGAACGAGTTTTGAACAGGGGTCCCCCCACGACAACTCAGGCAAAACACCTGAATCAGCTACCACTTTGCCTCAAACGGAGTGCTTCGCGGCGTCGCACGGAGCTATTCAACCGAGGAGAGCACCCGTCGAGCCCAAGGAA
>JAGQPS010000659.1 GCA_020426595.1 Planctomycetales bacterium | reverse complement strand
AGCCTGGCGCAGGCCGTGAACGAGGCCATGCGCGCCATCGAGCGCGACAACCCGCAACTGAGCGGTGTGCTGCCCAAGACCTACGAGCGCTTCAGCGATCCCGCCGCGCTCAAGAGCCTGCTCAAGACCATCAGCACCATACCGGCCAGTTTGGAGTTCGATGCCTTCGGCCGCATCTACGAATACTTCCTCGCGGCCTTCGCGCGCAGCGAGGGGCAGAAGGGCGGCGAATTCTTCACCCCGCCCAGCATCGTGCGCCTGCTCACCGAGGTCATCGAGCCCTTCCACGGCCGCATCCTCGATCCCGCCTGCGGCAGCGGCGGCATGTTCGTGCAGAGCGCCCGCTTCGTGAGCGAGCACCAGGGCGCACCCGGCTCCACCCTCAGCGTCTTCGGCATGGAGAAGGAGGAGGCCACCACCGCGCTGTGCCGCATGAACCTGGCCATGCACGGGCTGGAGGGCGAGATCAAGCAGGCCATCAGCTACTACGAGGATCCGCACGGCGCCACGGGCCGCTTCGATTTCGTGCTGGCCAACCCGCCCTTCAACGTGAACAAGGTGGACAAGGAGCGGCTGGAGGGCATGACCGGCACCGGCCGCCGCTACCCCTTCGGCATGCCGCGGGTGGACAATGCCAACTACCTCTGGATCCAG
>JAGQPS010000658.1 GCA_020426595.1 Planctomycetales bacterium | reverse complement strand
CGGCCGTATGGTTGAACACCACGTCGAGAATGACTTCGATCCCGGCCTCGTGCAGGGCGCGAACCATCTGTTTGAATTCGTGCACTTGAGCGCCGGCCATGTCGCTGGCAGCGTACCCCCGGTGCGGCGAAAAGAACGCCAGGGGATCGTAGCCCCAGTAGTAGGGTCGATCGGCCGAACCACCGAAAAAATGATTTGTCGGAAACTCGTTGATGGGCATCAACTCCACCGCCGTGACACCCAACGAGACGAGATAGGGAATCTTTTCGATCACCCCCAGATACGTCCCCGGATGGTCGACGCCAGAGGTTCGAGACTGGGTGAACCCCTTCACGTGCATCTCGTAGATGATCGTCTCGGAAAGATCACGCTTCAGGTGGCGATCGCCTTGCCAATCGAAGTGCTCGTCCACCACCACGCATTTCGGAGGGCGTACGATCCCGTCGGATGCCTTCAAGAACTCGCCGGCCAGCGCACGGGCATACGGGTCGATCAGCCTTGCACGACCGTCAAAACGGTGACCAGCCTTCGGGTCGAACGGACCATCCGCTTGAAAATGATAGAGCTGCCCGATGGTAGCCTCGGGCACCAAAATGCTCCAAACGCCGCCCCAGCGATCCTGCTCCGGGTCGAGTTCGACAATCTGAGACGGTTCGAG
>JAGQPS010000657.1 GCA_020426595.1 Planctomycetales bacterium | reverse complement strand
TCCAGGCGCATCATCCGCCAGCTCCGGGGAGGACCCATGGCCACGTCCGAGTCCAGGATGGAACGCGTCTTCGAGATGGCCTTCGCCAGCGTGTACCCGCACTACGTGGCCAAGGTCGAGAAGAAGGGGCGCACGAAGAAGGAGCTGGACCAGGTGCTGCGCTGGCTGACGGGCTACAGCCCGCAAGGGTTGGCCGGCCAGATCAAGCGCAAGACGTCGGTCCGGACCTTCTTCGAGGAAGCCCCCGAGGTGAACCCCAACGCGCACAAGATCACGGGAACGGTCTGCGGCGTGCGCGTCGAGGACGTCGCGCACCCGCTCATGCGCAAGCTCCGATGGATGGACAAGCTGGTCGACGAGCTCGCCAAGGGGCGGGCGATGGAGAAGATCCTGCGGACGTAGGGGGTTTCGCAGAGCGGTGTCGGCCAAGGGGGGCACGTCATGACGTACGACACGCCGGAAGGCACCGCGGCTGATGTCCGACGCACGCGCGGGGCCTTCGCGCGCTTCGTGCGCTGGAAGGTCACACGCCTGATCACGCCTGGGTTCTGGTACGTGGTGGGGGCCGTGCTTGCCGTGGGCTTGGCCTTCCTCTGGCACAACCCCGAGCGGGGTCAGGTGAGCCACGACTGGCCGTGGGTGGTGCTACGCAACCTGTG
>JAGQPS010000656.1 GCA_020426595.1 Planctomycetales bacterium | reverse complement strand
TCAGGGCTGGGTTGGTTACTTTCGCACGACACCGATAAAGAGTTTCTTTCGTGACCTCGACAAGTGGGTTCGCAGGCGCATCCGGTCCTGTTACTGGAAGCAATGGAAGAACCCGCGGACTCGAATCGCGAATCTGAAACGCTTAGGCGTCCGAGCGAAGGAGGCCATCACCCATGGCGCGAGCAGTAAAGGTCCGTGGGTCATGTCTTCGAGTGAAGCAGTGCATCAAGCACTTTCGAACGACTACCTCAGCGAGTCAGGATTGCCGAGTCTATTAGAGATCTGGAGCAAGCTTGCTGCCAAGAAACGAACCGCCTAGTGCGGACCCGCATGCTAGGTGGTGTGGGAGGGCGCCCGGGAAACCGGGCCCCTATCCCGATCGTGGTTCTGTGCTTGCGCTACTCTAGTCGATGTTGCGTGAATAGAACAACTTGCGAGCAAAGTCCACACATTCACGACAAATCGATCCGGCGTTGTGCTTGTAAATCGGGCGTGAGTGGGTATCGTCGCAGAAAAGGCAGTTCCCTCCTTCATCAGCGTTCGCTGAACGCTCAAAGTAGAAACTCGCTCGATCACAGCAGTCCGTGCAAATCCCATGATTTGGACCGTCACCTAGCATGATGTTGGGCACATCGAATTCGCCACCGTTGCAGAATGAACACCG
>JAGQPS010000655.1 GCA_020426595.1 Planctomycetales bacterium | reverse complement strand
CATCCTGTTTCCGGCGCTGGCCGGATTCTTGATTGTCGCGCCCTTTCTTGCCATCGGACTGTACGAGAAGAGCCGGGCGATTGGGGAAGGCAGGTCGATCACGCTCGGATCGATGGTGCGCGTCAGGCCAAGGGCGGGCGCGCAGGTGTTCTTCACCGGGCTCCTGCTCAGCCTGTTGATGCTCCTGTGGACGCGCGCCGCAGTCCTGCTCTGGTCGCTGTTCTTCGGGGTGACCGCCTTTCCGGGCCTCGGTCATGTCGTCGGCATTCTGCTTGGCACAGCTTCCGGCTGGGCGATGCTTGTGATCGGTACGGCCATCGGCGGCTTGTTCGCCGCCTTCGCCTTCTCGGTCAGCGTCTTCGCGGTACCTATGTTGCTCGACCGCCGTATCGATGCGCTGACCGCCATGGCGACGAGCATGAAGCTGGTCTGGAACAACCTGCCGACGATGATCGGGTGGGGCGCCATGGTGCTGGTGCTATTCGCTGTCTGCGTGGCGACGGGACTGGTTGGCATGATCCTCATCTTCCCGCTGCTCGGCCACGCAACATGGCACGCCTATAAGGCGATGGCGCGCCCGGAGGAATGAACGGTGAGCTGTTGCGCGCCCGGACTCGAAGTGGCGCTCGAGATCGGTCTTGCGCGCCCGTTCTATGACCGTGAGATCG
>JAGQPS010000654.1 GCA_020426595.1 Planctomycetales bacterium | reverse complement strand
GAACCTTGAACTCCAGGAACGCCGGCGTCTGTCCGGTGTGAAACTGAGCAATCCCTTGCGGCCGCCAACTGCCTGGTTGAGACTTGGCGTCCTGGCATGTTCGGCAGATGATCCTGAATTCAGTGTTCCTTGAACCCGGTCCTTACTTGGCATCGACCACGCTCGGACCGAATGGGTTCGCGAGAAAACTCCGTGGCGTCGGCGAGTCGTTTGCGAAGCAAGCGACATGACGACGCAGTGAACGCGCCAGGATCTTGACCTGCCATTTACCGCGCCAGGCCCATTTAGAACGTTGCGGTTAACCGGGCCACGGGATTCAGCGTTGGTTCGGCACCGGCAGCGCCCGTGGCTCCGGTTGAACCGTTAGTTCGTCAGCCGTCGGGTCGCTATTCTCGACTGGAATTGTTATCCAGTTGATCGGATGGCTTTATTCCGCATCGATTGTCGATCGATTGTGCAGTATCTGTCTCACGCTCCTTGTCCTGCCCACTAATATCGACCTTCGTCCATTGGTAAGTGAGGGGATTGGAAAACGAGTACTTTGATCCGGACGCTGTGATGGATCCAACAGTCATTTGGCGTTTTAGTTCGAATGTGACAGGCCAATAGGGAGCCGCTGCGGCTACGAGTACCACCCAGGCACAGATGGTAACGACAATTGTGGATGCCGATGGTCTT
>JAGQPS010000653.1 GCA_020426595.1 Planctomycetales bacterium | reverse complement strand
CGTTCGGCGTGATCAGCGAGGTCATCTCGGCTTTCTCGCGCAAGCGTATCTTCGGCTACAGCTTCATTGCGCTGTCCAGCGTCGCCATTGCGGTCCTGGGCTTCTTGGTGTGGGGCCACCACATGTTCACTTCGGGACAGTCCCCGTTGGCGTCCACCATCTTCAGCGCCATCACGTTCTTGATCGCCATTCCCACGGCCATCAAGGTCTTCAACTGGCTGGCGACGATGTACAAAGGTGAGATCCACCTGGACACGCCGATGCTCTACGCTCTCGCGTTCCTGTGGGTGTTCACCATCGGCGGCGTCACTGGCGTGTTCCTCGCGGTCATGAGTGTGGACGTGCACCTGCACGACACCTACTTCGTCGTCGCGCACTTCCACTACGTGATGATGGGCGGCGCCATCACGGCCTTCTTTGGTGGGCTGCACTATTGGTGGCCGAAGATCACCGGGCGCATGTACAACGAGAAGCTCGGTCGCATTGGGGCAGGCTTGGTGTTCCTGGGTCTGAACGTCACGTTCTTCCCCCAGTTCATCCTCGGCACCCGCGGCATGCCGCGGCGGTATTACAACTACCTGCCGGAGTTCCAAGGCCTGCACCAGATCTCGACGATCGGCGCCTACATCTTGGGGTTCGGTTTCGTGATGACCGCGATCTACCTGCTCTCTTCTTTGAAG
>JAGQPS010000652.1 GCA_020426595.1 Planctomycetales bacterium | reverse complement strand
AACGCGCGGCGAAGACCGCCGCCGGCAGCATGTTCTTCAACCAGGGCGAGAGCTGCAACGCGCCGTCGCGCGTGTTGGTGCACGAATCGATCGCCGACCGCTTCGTCGAGATCGTCGCCGCCGAGGCGCCGAAGTACGCGCCGGCCGACCCGCTGCAGCCGTCGACCGTGCTCGGCGCGCTGGTCGACGATGCGCAGATGCAGACCGTGCTCGGCTACATCGAGGCCGGCCGCGGCGATGGCGCACGGCTGGTCTGCGGCGGGCGGCGCGTGCGCGAGGACAGCGGCGGCTTCTACGTCGAGCCGACCGTCTTCGACGGCGTGGCCAACGAGATGAAGATCGCGCGCGAGGAGATCTTCGGCCCGGTGATGAGCGTGATCCGCTTCCGCGACGAGGCCGAGGCGGTCGCGATCGCCAACGCCAGCCCCTACGGGCTGCAGGCCAGCGTCTGGAGCGACCACCTGAGCCGCGCGCACCGCGTCGCGCGCCGGCTGCGCGCCGGCACCGTGCACGTCAACAGCTACGACGAGGACGACATCACCGTGCCCTTCGGCGGCGTCAAGCAAAGCGGCAACGGGCGCGACAAGTCGCTGCACGCGTTCGACAAGGTGACCGAGCTGAAGACGACCTGGGTTCGCATCGACGCCGCCTGAGCGACCGCGCCGAGTCCGCGCGGCGCCCGGC
>JAGQPS010000651.1 GCA_020426595.1 Planctomycetales bacterium | reverse complement strand
AGAGCACTTTCTTGCTCGCCTTGCTCATGCTCGGACCGAGCTGCTTGACGACGCCCACCGCGTCGATGGCTCAAGACAGTCCGCCGCGACTCGTCCTGCTCCCCGCTGATTTTGAATTGCGGGGACGCGACGCCTCACAGCATCTGCTCGTCCATCGCCTAACCTCGGACGAGATTGGCTCGGCCGTGGAGTCGGCGGATATTGAGTGGAGCATCGACGGGCCCCAGATCGTCAACATCGTCGACTCGATCGCCTATCCAATCGCCGATGGCACGACTCGGCTTGTCGCCGCTTGCGACGGTCAACAAGTCTCGGCCGTCGTTAGCGTCTCGGGGTGCGACGATGCCAACGCAGCCTCCGCCTGGGGCTTTCGCAACGACGTGCTGCCTGTTCTGTCACGACTCGGCTGCAACTCAGGCGCGTGCCACGGCGCCCTCGCGGGCAAGGGAGGGTTTCGACTTAGCCTGCGCGGTTACGACCCACTGACCGACCATCACACGATCACTCGGCAAGCACGTGGTCGACGGATTGAATTGGCCGACCCGGGCCGCAGTTTGCTGCTCACCAAACCAACCGGAGCGCTACCACATAAGGGAGGCGTGCGTCTGGAGGTCGATTCGCTGGAGTACCGTATTCTGGCCGAGTGGATCGCCCAGGGCGCCCCCGGTCCCGCGACCGATGATCCGAC
>JAGQPS010000650.1 GCA_020426595.1 Planctomycetales bacterium | reverse complement strand
GGATTGAGCGAAGTAACGAAATCTGCCACGCCGCTTTCGGTTAGGTTTTCGGCATCTGCCCAGTAAAAACGCGGGTGCTCATCGTACAGAGCATCCCATCCTCGTTCTTGGACGATGTTTGTGCAGGCTTCCGTTTCGGAGTCAGTGAAATGCGCGAAGAAGCCATGTTGCTGCAGGTCGGTGATTACGCTGCTGTAGTCTGGTTTGGAATCACACCCTGAGATTAGGAATCCGAGGCCGATCGATGACAGCAATGTTCGGAGCACCGGCTTGGATCGTTCAGATTCCATAACGCTCGCAACTGTTACCGCATAACGCCACGGTTAACCGGGCCGCGGCCAACCAACGTTGATTTCAGAAACCGCGCGGCCCGCGGCTCCGGTTGAACCGATTGTTAGCCGAGTGTCGAGCTTTGGTCAATTATTGGAAATCCGCAGTGCAATTCGTATTGCCGAGCCAGTCTCAGGCACGGGCTCTTGCTGGCATGGCTATACAGACAATGCCGCTTGATGTCTTCAGCAGCGTCACGGTACACGAGGTTGGCTTGGAATCCATGCTCTCCTTTGCAGATTTGAGTACCAACGATGTCTTCCATGCGTATCTCTACCTGTCGCTGGGGCGTGAGGATCGTCAGCTTTTCGGCATGCGGGTCGATGACGAGACGCTGACCTATGGCATTTCGGAACCAGTA
>JAGQPS010000064.1:17172-20546 GCA_020426595.1 Planctomycetales bacterium | reverse complement strand
CTGCTCCACGCTCCTTGGTTTCGCGGCTTCGATTGAGACGTGAACCGCGCGCCGTCATGCGAAATGGATGACTTCCGCGTTTGGTCAACAAATCAAAGTCACCTCCTCCGTGCTCTCCGAGTTCTCGGTGGTTAATCGAGAAGAATCCCTCGCTCACGCGTCGGGTTTCCTTTGCCCGCTCCACGCTCCTTGGTTTCGCGGCTTCGATTGAGACGTGAACCGCGAGGCATCATGCGAAATGGATGACTTCCGCGCTTGATCAACAAGGCAAAGTCACCTCCTGCGTGCCTCCAAGTTCTCGGTGGTTAAACACGAAGAATCCCAAGCCAACGCATCGAAATTCTCTCCACCGGCGGGTGCTAATTCGGCAATTCGTGCAGCAACGTGATACCGGCGGCTTCCATTTGCTGGATCGCTTGCGCGCCATCATCGGGTCGCAGATTGACGGCTCGACAGCCTGGCACCAATAGGCTTACTTCAAAACCGCAGGCGATCGCATCGAGCGCCGTCGCCTTGACGCAGAAATCGGTCGCGAGCCCCATCACGATGACCTTCCTCAAACGCCGCTCCTCGAGCACCGCTCGCAGCTCCGTTTCATGGCGGCGACCGTTGTCGAAGAATCCGCTGTAGCTATCGACTTCCGGATCTTGCCCCTTGCGTACGATTCCAGCCAGAGGCAATGCGGCGATTGGCTCGACCAACTCGGCTCCGCGAGTCCCCTGAACGCAATGATCGGGCCATAGATTTTGGTCCAAGCCATTGAGCTTGATCGAATCACCGACCTGCTTGCCAGGGTGACTGGAAGCGAAGCTCTTATGTCCCGCGGGGTGCCAATCCTGTGTGGCGAAAACCCATTGCAACCGGCGGCTCATTTCCAGCGCGACATCGAGCACCTCGTCACCGCCGGGAACTCCTAGGGCTCCTCCCGGCATGAAGTCATGTTGCAGGTCAACGAGGATGAGTGCTTCCATGTCGATCTCCGCTTTCCGGTATCAGGTTAGTTGCCGAGCGAAAAGAAACTCGCTGCTCCGCGGACCAGCCGCGCGGCCAAGTCTCGGCGACTCGATTCGTGATCGCGGCGATGACGAGCTATGGGGTATCGAGTCCTTCCAGTTGTTCGTCCAACGGAGGCCAATATTCCTCGAGTCCCAGGGCCTGCTGGGCGATCGCGGCGACGCCTAGGAGGCGATCGTCCTCGAACAACTGCCCGGTGAGTGTCTCGGTGGTTGGCGTGGGACGACGATCGCCGCGCTGTCGCACACCGGTAGGAATGACGATCGAGGGATAACCACAGAGATTCGAGTAACCGACGTCCGTTTGGCTGATGTACAGATCGACGCCCCGCATGAGTTCAGCCATTTGATCCATCAATAGTGACCGGACTCGCATCAACTGCACGTACTCCACGGCGGATGTGAACCTTGCGGCTCGGAAGATGTTGGGCCACGCGTTGAGCCCTTCCGTATCGTTCTTGTCGATCAAGCCTTGAAACATCGCGGCCGATTCGACTTCGAGCACGTGAGTCAGCGCCCACACGGGAAATTCGCGAGGCAACTCGATCCGCACCAGTTCGGCGCCTCGGTCGGCCAATAACTTGGCGATGCGCGACTCAGCCGCGGGATCGAACGTTTCTGGATCGGCGTCTCGACGCGCCGCGATCACGCCGACGCGGAGTCCCTTGAGCGGAACGTCGCTGGGCCACTGGAACGGACGATCGAGAGCCGCGCGATCGATGCCATCGGCTCCGTGAATCGCGTCGAACACCAGAGCCGCATCCTCGACGGAACGCGTGATCGGTCCGATCTTATCCATCGTCCATGAAAGAGGCATGCAGCCAGCTCGGCTCACCCGGCCAAACGTCGGTCGAAAACCAACCACGCCACATCGCCTACTTGGCGACACGATACTCCCGAGGGTTTCACTTCCAAGAGCGAAGGGCACGAGCCCCGCCGCGACGGCGCTGGCCGAACCGGCCGAACTGCCGCTCGAACCGATCGTCGCATCCCACGGACAACGAGTCATGCCGCCAAACCACTGGTCCCCCATCGCCAAGGCACCGAGGGAAAGCTTGGCGACGAGCACCGCTCCGGCCTCGTCGAGCCGCTCAGCGACCGTCGCCCATGTCTCGAATTGCTGGACCTGGTATTGAGGAGCGCCCCAAGTCGTCGGATAACCCGGCACGCTGATCAGGTCCTTGGCTCCCCAAGGAATACCATGTAACGGTCCGCGATCCTTGCCCGCCGCGAGCTCCTCGTCGGCGCGAATCGCTTGCTCGAGCGCCAAGTCCTCGCACAACGTCACGACGCAATGCAGCAGCGGGTCGTACTTACGAAGTCTCTCGAGGGCGAATTCGGTTAGTTCGAGGCTCGTGACCTCGCCGCGGCGCAGCATGCCGCCCAACTCGACCACCGAACAGAACGCGAGAGCCTGGTCGTCGTCCGGACGGGCAAGCGTCGCCGCGTGTCGAGGGCGAGCGGTGCGGCTGGGGATCTCTCCAGCGGAAAGCTGGGTGTCCGCGACATGGAACGTGAACGCGGGGGCGACCTCGGGGCCCAGTTCCAGTTGCCGCAGGAAGTCGCGTTCGGCCTTGTTGGCGACCACGGCCTCGGCGACTTGTTCCCGCTGTTCTTCGTCGAGTTCAATGCCAGCCACCCATTCGGCTTGAGCGATGGAAGCGGCGTTGATTTCCGCGCCGCTCTCGACCATCGCCGCCACCGATCGCTGGAAAGCGACGGTTCCAATTCCCAACCCAGTCAAAATCTTGAGCGCTTGTCGACGTTCCATTCGCGGCCCAATCCAGTGGAAGGTGCCCAACCCCTCGTGCCTCTCGCGGAAGACCTCCTACACGGAGTCTCGCTGAAGAGACATTAGTGTGACAGTCGCCGGGACCGAGGCAAGCGGAAACTTGACGAACATGATTCGCGTGGTTGAAGCGATGGACCCGCGCGCGGTTCAACGCTGAGTGACTTCCACCTGCCGCGCGATCATCCACGGAATGCCGACCAAGCAGCCGACTTGAATGGGAATGGCCAAGGCCCACGCCACCGACCCCCATTTTCGGTCGCGCCCCGGCCGACGGTCTCGGCGAATCAAGACGGCCAGTAGCCCGAGGTACATGGCGTGTATCAAGATAAGCCCCAGACCGACCCAAACCGGCAAGTCATGCGACGCCATGGGTGAAACGGTCGCGCCGCTTGATCGAGCCCGAGCAGCGGCGATCATCACTACGGCGACCAAGACTCCGCCCGCCAAGACGCCGAGTGCGTTGAGAGCCAAACCGATGAGGATGGGTGGAGGAAGCTTCGCCGCGCCGGGGTGTTGCGGCTCGGCGGGCGATTCATCCGCGATGGCTCGGTCCTTGATTGGCCGTGGGA
>JAGQPS010000064.1:0-17073 GCA_020426595.1 Planctomycetales bacterium | reverse complement strand
TCGGCGACACCGCATCGACGCGCGGAGGTCGATGGATGCCCGTGACTTGCTGTTCGGGTCCGGGAAATGGAGCCATGGGGCTGGCCACGCCTTGCTCACTCGCGAGCCTTGGTTTCCCGTCGACCGACGAGCCGATGGGCGAGGCCCAACTCGACCTGTCATCCGCCGCCAACGACCAAACTTGACTCCGCAGCAAAGCCACGAGCAGGCCAAGAGCGACCGGAAGCACGACGAGGTGTGGAATCCCCATCGGGATACAGGCGAAAACCAATAACCCCAGCGTGATCCACGGCAGCCGCGCCGTCGCGAGCAGCCCACCTGCCACGAACAGGGCGATCGCGCCGGGTGTGGAGAATGCGTATATGAGCGGGTATTCGGTGTCGGCCACCTGGGTATAGGCGAGTGTCATCGTCGCTATCAGCCAGATCGAAAACACGCCCGAGAGCAAGCCAATGATTCCGGCGGGCCGCGACTCGCGTTCCACCATCTCGCGTCGCGGTTGTGCGGAGTACGGGCCAAGCAAACAAAATCGATGCGACGGGTTGGGGTTACGCAGAGCCGCATGATCGAAGTCGCGCTCGAGATCCTCTCGCCGGAAGAACAACGCCAACAGCGCGAGGATGATTCCCAGCGCGAAATAGTCGACCAACGGAATCAGCAGCGCTCCGGCTCCCACATGGGCGAGCGTGGACCAAGCGCGGCTCAATCGGGACCAAGCTCCGATCATCGCCAGCGTCCCTTGGATCCAGGCAAAGACCACCATGTCCGGCTGCATATGCCGATGGTTGCCAAACACACACGCCATGACGGTGCCAAGTTCGGCCAGCGCGAAGATCATCAGGACGATCCCCATCAAATCGACACGCGGCGGGCGTTTGGTCGGATCGTCCTCCGTTTCCAAGGTCTTGACGAAGGGAGTCGGCGGGACCTGTCGTTCCGCCGGACTCGGTTCAACGGTGATCCGATGCTTCAGCCCATCGCAAAACCGCTCCGCCGCCTCCCGATCATGACGGCGAATCTTGAGCACCAATTCTCCATTGCGGCTGCCTGGCACTTGAGCGAGATGTTGCAGCGAATCCGACGAGATTCGCAGCCGAGTCGTGAACAAGGTGCGTTCGAGCCGGTACCCATAGATTCGCTCCCAAGGAATGCCAACCACATAGAGCCCCGGTCGCACACGCCCCAACTCGACGATCCAGGCCGAGAAGTGCGCGTGAAATTCGATCTCGAGGTGAGTCGCGGTCATCCGTGCGAGACCACTTCCCAGTGCTCCGTCGTCCCCCAACGTGAAGGCCAAGGGTGGGCCCAAACGCAAATCGGGATCGCTGGCGGTCGAAGGCTTGGGCGGAGGCGCGGTGGGCCTCTCGAGTACGCGACTGGGGAACTCCGCGGCCTGGGACGCCGACGAGTTTTCGGCGCGCCGCGTTAGTTGGCTCAAGGCACCATGCATCTCGCCCGCCAGTTGAAAGCGGCGTTGCGGCGAACGCTCCAAGGCGCGCAACACGACGTCGTCCCAGTGAGAGTCGACATCGATCATTTCACTTGGCAACTCGAACCGGCCAACCGGCATGTGTCCGGTGAGTATCTCGTAGAACAGGACTCCGAGCGAATACAAGTCGGCCCGATGATCGACTTCGTTGGGCGCCGCGATTTGCTCGGGGGCCATGTACAGGAACGTCCCCATCACCTGATGCGAACGGGTTAGCGTGATGTCGCCGAGTCCGTCACCCAGCAGTTTCGCGAGTCCGAAATCGGCGATCTTCACACGGCCGCGGCGATCGATAAGCACGTTCTCTGGCTTGATATCGCGATGCACGACTCGCATCTCGTGCGCGTAGGCCAGCGCGTCGCAAACTTGCTGGACGATGGTCAACGCCTCGGGTGGATCGAGTCGACCATCGGAGATCGCCTGGCGAAGCGTGATGCCGTCGACATACTCCATTTGCAGGAAGTACCAATCGCCCGATTTCCCAGCCTCATACACCGTCACGATGTGCGGATGATTGAGCTGCGCGAGGGTGCGGGCCTCGCGATTGAACCGTTCGGCGAATAACGGATCGCCGGCGACTTCACGCGGAAGGATCTTGAGGGCGACGAGTCGCGAGAGGCTCTTTTGGTGAGCCAGATAGACCGCTCCCATTCCGCCAGACCCAATGAGGCCTCGAATTTCAAGACCGGGAAAGTGGGGAGCCAACTCATGGGGTTCCGGCGGAGCGAACTTCGCGGTGGCCGATGATGCTCGCGCGGTCGCCGCGTGCGAGCCGCCAAGGAGGCCCGCTTGCAGCAAACAGACAGGGCAAAGTCCCGAGGCGACGCCGGGATCGAGTTCGGTTTGGCATTTTTCACATACGGGTCGAGTCATCGCGGCGATCCGCCTGGAAATAAAGGCTGTGGCTCGGGCGCGGGTTCACGCTGGCGACAGATACGAGATTCCACAGTCGCGGTTACCGCCGTTTACATTTTTACTGAGTCTTTTTTCGGACCCACCTGGTGTGGGATCACTCCTTCAAGGCTCGCATGAGTGCCACGATCTCGCCGTCGACATCCTGCTCGTCAGGCAAGGTGTCCGCAACCGTCCGCCGCAAAACTTCGCGGAACCGCTCGCGGGCTCGATGGACCGCGACCTTGAGAGCGGTGACGGACAAACCGGTTCGAGACTGGAGCGACTCATAGGGTGGCACCTGGGCACCTGGAGTAAGGAAGGGCCGGATGGCTTCCCACACGTCGCCACGCCCCTTGTCCTGATGTTCACGCTCGAGTTCTTGCAGGACCGAACGTAGCACCTCGGTCGCCCAGGCGCGCTCGAATCGCGTTTCGGGATTGGCATCGGTTTCGGCGACCAGCATCGTTTCAACGATGCTCGGCTCCATCGAGATCAACCGATGTTCGCCGCCCCGTTTCAACGCCGCCGCGGCTCGGTGTTCGTCCACCAGGAAGTTGCGAACGAGCGTCTTCAGAAAGGATCGAAAACTGCCGCGCGCTTGATCGGCATGAGCGATCCGGTCGCGGCTCAACACGTCCGCGAAGAACGCTTGGGTCATGTCTTGAGCGTCGACCTCGCGATAGCCGCGACACCGGATGTAGGCGAACACGGCGGGCCAGTAGCGCTGGCAGAGATCACTTAGCGCGATCCGACGTTCTTCGTCTGCTCCCAGCCGAACCGCCGCCACCTGGCTCCAACGAGTCGAGCGGAAGCCGAACCGATCGGGCGCGTCGATGCTCTCGTTCGATTCGTCTTCGCGATTCATGAGCTCCCCACTTACCAAGTCCCTAACCGGCGCACCTGGCACCGAGTTGTTTTCGACTTGCGGACCGACTCGCACCATTTCCGGAACGCGTTCCGCCTCGTGCGGCCGCCAACGGCCGCGTCCCATGATGCTCGACGGTTGGGGTGTTGGGCAACGGTGCTCCGGTAGGGTCCGATGGCCGGTCACGGCGGCGCTCACGAGCCGTGCTCGACTGGACGCCGGATAACTCGGGCTGAGTGGTGCGACCGATAGATCTCGTTTCTTCTCGTGGGAGTTTCCCGCCTGTATCGGCTTCGCCGGGCTCGTGGTGACGGGAAGTCTCCCGGTGTCGGCTAGGTAAGAGATCCGGCGAAAGCCCATCGCGCCGGCTGTGGCGGGGAGAGCGCGGACCGCGCGACAATTCCCGAGTCACCCGCGGGAAGCCCAACCGGAGCGTCCGGCCGAGCGGTTTACCGAGTCGGCAAGGTTTCAACGGTTTGAATTTCCCAGCCGCCCCAGCTTGGCGAACTCGCGTGTGGTTCTACGGGCTGGAACACTTGGTCACGAGTCCGGTCCGCCCATCAGTTTTGTTGGTCCCCCGCGACGATCTCTGCCTCCGACAGGTCGCAGAAGCGTGCGTCATGGAGATGCCGCTTCCGCCGATGGAGGGCGATGCGGCTCGCCTCGACAGGATTTCAATGGCTGAAGGAGGAACATCGATGCGACAACTCTTCCATGGGCTCGCGTTGGCGGGAACGGCGCTGTTTAGCGCCACGGTTCCCTGCGCGGCTCAATCACTTTGGACCGACGCGGATTCCACACCGCCTCGGTTGCTCGATCGCAGTGTGATCGAGGGGACGCTGATTGGCGGTCAAGCGGAATCGCTCCGGTTGGTTCGCTTCGACGACGACCAACTCATCCCGCTGGACGACGCTCCGTCGGTGATTCCGCCGATGCCCGAAACGGCTCCCCGTTCGATGACCGACTGCGAGTCCAGTGGCGGATTGCTTGGCTGTGCGAGTCTCGGCTGCGATTCGTTACTCGGTGGTCATTGGCTCGATGGTTGCGGCTCGATGTGGTCGGGTTGTCGGACTGGGTGCCAGTCGTGGACCGACAATGTCGAATTGTTTTCGATGGCCGAGAGTTGGAAGAACCGGGCGGACGACGTCGGTCAAAACAACTTTGGTTTTCGGAACGGTTTCAACGTCGGCATTCCCGTGCTCGCCGATTACGGAGTCGCCGTACAGTATGGCGGAGCGTGGGGAGTCTACGATCTGCAAGGTCGCGGTGTCGGTAACACCGGCCCGGCCGAACATCACTTGTTCCAAACGCTGGGCTTGTTTCACCGAAGCAATGTTTGCTGTGGGGATCGCATTTCATGGGGTCTCGCTTGGGACTACATGAACGCGAACAACTTTGGTCGCAATGGTAACGCTCACCTCGACTTGCACCAGCTTCGCGCGCAGTTCGGTTACGCGATCTCGCATCAAGACGAACTCGGCTTCCAAGGCGCGTGGGGAGCGAACACGGACTTCATCGTCGGTGGTGGCAACGTGTGGACCGTTGCGGTTGTCGATCAGTACAACCTGTATTGGAAACACGTTTGGCAATCGGGAGCGACGACCAACGCGTTCGTCGGTATCCCCGGAGGTCGCAATAGCCTGGGCGAGATGATCTTGGGCTTCAACGGACAAGTGCCGTTGAATGATCGAGTTTCGATGGTCGGTAACCTGCACTACATGCCGGGGCATGCCTCGGGCATTCAAGCGGGCCAAAACCACTACGCTCAAGATCTATGGGACGTCGGCGTTGGCTTCCAGTTCTCCCTGGGTGGAAAGGCTCGCTCGCACAACATCTCGGGCAACAATTGGATGCCTTTGATGCCGGTCGCCGGTTATGGCACCATGAGCTTCCAGCCTCCGGCGAATACGACTCTCTAACCTAGGAGACACCCTCGAGTAGGCCCCGAGCTCTTCGGTCGCCGGGCTGGTTCCGGCGACCGACATCTCGAGGCGCGGCGAGTATTTACCGCTCGCTTGAAAGCTTTACCGTTCGCTTGACAATTTTCCGCTCGCTTGACGACGGCAGTCCCACATTTCCCGCCCGAGTCACTCGTCGAGAAGCCTCTTCTGATGGATTCACTAGGTTCCCCCCGGACCTAGTGCCGAGCCAAGTGTGCCATGGCGGTTCCCTGTCCGCCGTGGCATACTTGGCTCTTTGCGTAATCTCCACAGAATTTGACGCCCAGTGTTTCGGGCGGAGCGTGGCCACGGGAGGAATTCGGTGCCATTGACATGGAACCGCGTCTATCAAGGCGACTGCGTCAAGCTATTGAACAAGCTCGAACCTGGATCGGTTGATCTGGTGTTCGCCGACCCGCCGTTCAATATCGGCTACGACTACGACGTCTATGACGACCGCCGCGACGCGGACGACTACTTGGGCTGGTGCCGCGAGTGGATTGGCGGCGTCCATCGCGCGCTCAAACCCGACGGCACTTTTTGGCTCGCGATCGGCGACGAATTCGCCGCGGAGCTGAAGATCCTGGCCCAACGAGAAATTGGCTTTCACACGCGAAGTTGGGTGATCTGGTACTACACGTTTGGCGTGAATTGCAAACGTGGCTTCAGCCGTTCTCACACCCACCTGTTCCACTTCGTGAAGGACCCGGAACACTTCACGTTCAATTCCGACAATCCGGCTGTTCGCGTCCCGAGTGCTCGCGAATTGGTCTACGCGGATGTGCGAGCCAATCCGGCGGGACGACTGCCGGACAACACCTGGATCCTGAGGCCGCAGGACGCCCCCGCCCACTCCTTCTCGCCCGAACAGGATACGTGGTATTTCGCTCGCGTCGCCGGGACGTTCAAGGAGCGCGAGGGGTTCCACGGTTGCCAAATGCCCGAGCAGTTGCTGGGGCGCATCATTCGTACGTGCTCGGAACCCAATCAGGTCGTGCTCGATCCCTTCACGGGAAGTGGGACAACGGTTTCGGTGGCCAAGAAACTGGGACGACAGTGGATCGGTTTCGAGCTCTCGGAGGAGTACGTCGACCGAATCAACCAACGACTCTCGACCGCCGGCGATGGTGATTTGCTCGATGGAGGCGAAAGCGAGACGTCCGCGAAACCGACCTCGGTCGGAAAACGCCGTCCGCAACGGATTCATTTGGATTCGCCGATCGACGACACCTTGGCACCCAAATCCAAGGCATCCCAGTCCAAGGGGCGCGGTGCGTCCAAGGCCAAGGGGAAGGGCGAACGCGCCAAGTCGGGTAAACAGTCTCGTGAGAAACGCATCGTTGACGAGGGCTCTCCCCAAGAGTTTCAAGTCGAATTGGCGAAGCTCGTCGATACGGCGTTGGGAGAATGGACGCCCGAACTTCCGCTCATCAGTCCCGACAAGGCCAAGGAGTTCCTCAGCCGTTGCGAAAAGCTCGGGGCGGAAGTCAAGCCTCACACGTTGCTGGAAGTGTTGTGGAATCAGGCCCACCAACTTGTCGCGGGCCAGGGAAAGAGTCTGGCCACGAAACTCGGTCCTCGCATCAGCAATTGGAGCCTCGATCAGGCGCTCCCCGCGGCGGAAGTCGGCATGACTCTGACCTTGCGGGAGACCGAACGTCAGTTGAGCGAGTTGTTTTGTCGGCCGGAAGTGACGCAGTATTTCGATCGTTGGCTCGTGAGCTTGGCCCCGGACCTTGGCCTCACGGAATTGCGTTGGGCCGCATGGTGCCGCTGTCTCGAATTGCGGGCCCGCCAGCTCGCTCCTCGTGCGTTGGAACCGATGAACTGGCCCGAGCAGCTGACGCTGGAGGACGATGTCGACTCCAAACTGACTCCCGGTGTGTTCGTCTTGACCGACTCACACCAGAGACCGCTTTTGGTGGGCACGACCTTGGAACTAGAAGGTCATTTGGAGCGATGGCGCGGCAATCGGACTTGGAGTGATCTCGGGCTCAGCGGCTACTACTGGTTTCCGACGGGCGAGCCGCGCCCCCTGGCTCAACGACTTCGCGGCACGGTAAGCGCGGCGTGGCAAATCGGCGCGCCCTCCACAGCCCACTTCGCGGATTAGTCGACCAAACGGCGACGAGCATTGACGCGGTCCCAACACGGCGGTCCCAACACGACGGGGCCAACACGACGGAGCCAGTACGCACCGTCGTCCTACCAACGTCGGCTCGGACCAGGCCGCGACATGTGGTGGCGAGGATGCCGTGCGCGGCAAGCTCGTCGCGATACCGAGTCGCTTCACTTGGTCTCGCTGGCAAGCTCGTGTTAGGGAAGCGTCTCGGAGAGTTTGCGCAGCCAGTTGCCCCAGAAGATCCCGTCGATATCGGCGGCCGAGTAGCCACGCCGCTCGAATGTCGCTTCCAATCGATGGACATCCACGATGCTCTTGAGTTCTCGTGGCGTTTGCTCCCAGCCATATCCGCCATCGAGGTCGGTACCAATCGCGCAGTGACGAGTCGTCCCGGCCAGTTGCGCGATGTGGTCGACATGATCGGCCGCGCGCTCGATCGACAGTTCCTCGCAGCTCGAGATCCCGCGCCGCCAGCCTGGCAGCAGCATGATCGCGTCGAAGGCCAAGCCAATCACACCATCGCGCGCGATGAGATTCTTGATTTGCTCGTCGCTTAGTTGTCGGTCCCAATCAACGAGCGAACGGCAATTGTGGTGGCTGGCCCAGATCGGTCCTTCGTATAGCTCAAAGGCCTGTTCCATCGCTTCGTCGGCGAGGTGAGTCACATCGAGGGCGACTCCCAAGGCCCGCATGGCCGCGAGCATTTCCTTGCCGAGGTCGGTCAGGCCTCCCTCGGTCCCGGTGCCGGCGGCGTATCGGCCGGGCCCGTAATGGGAAAGGCCGATCGCCCTCACGCCCCAGCGCACCCATTGTTCCAGGCTTTCCGGACTGGGGATCGGATCGGCTCCCTCGACCGAAAGGATAATGCCGATCGGAGTCGAATCATGGTTGTCATCTTGGGACCATCGCCGCCAGTGATCCCGCAAGTCGTCGCTCGTTCGCAGGCGTAGTAGCTCCCCGCGTTCCTCCATCAAGTCGTAGAAGCCGAGCTGGGCTCGCGCGCATGCGTACGCTCCCTCGGGGCTCGCGAAGTCCAAGTCCGCCCGACGATACTCCGCCGAGCGTTGATGCCGAGGTCCACTTCGCGCAAGAAGAGTCGCGAGGCAAACACCGACGCCTCCTCGCCGCATCTCCGGCAAACTGACCGTGCCGCGTCCACGAAACTTCTGGTCGGTCAAGCCAGACTCCTGCCGGTTCATCTCGGCCAACGGCAGCGTAATGTCTCGATCGTAGTAGACCAGGTTCATCGCCAAGTCGAGGTGACCATCAATCATCGGACGCATGGGCGTGACTCAAGTGGAGGGATGGATAGCGAGGTGGGTCAACACGAACGTTCGAGTCGATCCATCGATCACACGATCGCCAATTCGGATCGCGCGTCGAGTTTGAGCAACGAAGGCGGGGGAATACCAGGCGAGACAGGCAAGACTTTACCACGACGGATCAATCAACGCGGAACGGCAAGGAAGCAAGCCTCGCCGGCGCGGCCCAATCGCACCGGGAAACCTTGCTGGCGACGCCGGCTGGATCACCAACTTTCGTCGATCCACTCGTAGGCCGCCTTCCTCATGTCGTCGCTGAAATCGTGTGGCCCTGGCGGGTGTAGCACTTCGAGTGACGATTCCCTTTCCCAAAGCCGATACACTTGCCGCGCCGAGGTCGCGATGCGATCAACACTCGCGGCTCGGAAGTTGTCGTCGCCGACGGGGGCCACGATGAGCACGCGGCGCGGCGCCAAGGCTCCGATCAGCTCCGGAAAATCGTACGGTATCGACTCCAAGTCATCCGCGTATTGGGCGAGCCGGGGAATGTAGCGTTCTTGGCACCAACCCGCTCCTGGCCGCCAAACATCCTCGCGGCCATCGTAGTAGTCGACATACGCGTCGAGTCCACAACTCGTCACGACAACCTTGATGCGCGGCTCCAGCACGGCGGTGTACACCGCGTTGTGTCCGCCCAGACTATGGCCGATGGCTCCCATGCGGTCGGGATCGACGCACGGTAGGGAGGTGAGCAAATCGAGCCCACGAACATTGTCCCAAATCGCTTTCATCGAACCGCTTTCCCAACCGAGTGCTGCTAGGTCGGGCTGATAGTCGGCCAGGAGCGGGTAGGCGGGAGCAAGCGTCACGTAACCGCGTCGAGCCAATTCAAGTGCGTAGCCCATGGTTGGGCGTTCAGGTATCCCGATCACTCCCCGATTCCCGCGAACCTGGTCGGTGGGATGGAGGCAGAGCATCGCGGGTCGGCGAGTCGCATCGCCTTGTCGACTCGCCGCGGAGTCGCGTGTCCGCTCGCGTTGCTCGTCCGTTAGCTCCATTTCGAACGGCAGTTCGTCCAGCGATGAAACGGGAACAAAGAGATACGCCGGGACGAATCCTCCGGCTTCACTTTGGTAGGTCAGATGGAGCCTAGCGATGTCCGCGATCAACTCGACTTCATCGACCGATACGTCCAATGGGCAACGACGCTCGTCGCCCGGCAGGTCTCCCATCACCGCCTGCATTGCTTGAACGATCCCCGCGCGACGCACTTCCCATTGCTCGATCGAGGTGACCGATTGGTCTCCGGTCGATGTCTTCATCAAGAGCAGATCCCAACGCGGCTGCGTGCGACGGAGCAGGCGTGGTGATTCGGTCTCCCGCGGCTCGTCCGTCCCGGCCACTCCAGCCGAAGGGGAAACCGGCGATCCCGTGGCTTGAGCCAAGACCGGGGCAGGCCAACACAAGGTCGACGCCCAGACCATCATGACGCACGTCATGCCAACTCGTGTCGAAACCCGCGAGACCGAGAGGTAGCGAAGTAGCAAGCCCATGAGTCGCGATTGCCCGGTTCGTTTGCGGCGTCCTGGGCTTCGCGCTGGGAGGTGCGGCGTGAGAGGTCGATCGTGCATGCGGGGCTCCCAGGGATCGGCGGCATGAGAAAGGCACCAACGAAAAGCGGGCCGAACGATGATGTATCGTCCGGCCCGCGAATGCGTCAATCAAGATAGGTGCCCTAGCCAAACACCGAAACGGTGTCGACCGCGGGCGATCGCTTAACGGCTGCCGCCTGGGCGACTTCCCGACCGGCCACCCGGCCCTCCTGAACCGCCTGGGAAGGATCCGCCAGGGAACGAGCCGGGGAAGCCACTGGCTCCACCGCCCGGACCGGAGGTCGTTCCACCGGGACCCGACATACCGGGTAGCGACATACCAGGGCCCGAACCGGGGAACCCACCGGTGTTACCGCCACCACTGCTGGGCCGGCTTCGTCCCACCGTCTCTTCATCATCGAGGAAGAGCGAATGGCGATAATCGACCATGTCGGCGAACTCACTGGCGACTCGGAAGTTGCCATCCGCGTCGACCAAGAGGACTTCCGCTCCGGTGACCACCTTGGAACGTCCCACGGAGATCTCCTCACCACCGAACACGTCCACCACGATGGCGTCGGCCGTGAATTCGGCGGGTTCAATTTGGTCTTCCGATTTCGAGTCGCTTGTAGCAGCCTTTTCGCCCAAGGTGCGAATCGACATGTCGATCGGGCTCAGGAAATCGCTGTTCTGCATGAACGACAACCAGCTGCCACGCAACACGTCTCGCTTGGCCGGCAACCAAGTACCGAGCGAGTTATCGAATTGCGAGACGACCAACGCCGCGCTTGGCTCGTCGTTCGTGTAACGAATACCGACCGCTTCGTTGTAATCGATGGCGCGAGCCGGGCCGGCGAAGAACTCGGCTTGCTCCCATTCGGGTACGACGAACTCGGAGGTTTCCTCGCTCCAATCGGTGGGACGGCCAAACCGCAGTTCGGCATTGTCCTCACCCAACGCGGCGAACTCAGCCGACTCCTTCCAGTCTCGAATACGACGTCGAACCGCGGGATCCAAGTCGGTCGGATTGACGGGGATCACGGGCGCCGAGGAGGAGCTACCCATCATGCCTGCGCCACTGCCCATCATGCCCGGCCCGCTCGCCGCCATGCCCGGTCCGCCGCCTGGTCGCGAACCACCAGGACCAGCGCCTTCCGCCGCGCCGACACCGCCGGCCGAGATACCCATCGGGCCGCCTGGCAGCGGAACTCCCGAACCGGCCACACCCGTACCGCTCGAGGCGGAACCGCTTCCACCTTCGCTTTCATCCTGGTGATTTGGATCGGCCAGCCAGACTCGCACGCGATACTTGTAGGTCTTGCCTGGCTTGGTCTCGAGATCGAAGAACCGAATCAGCTTGTAATCCGATTCCGGCTTTAGGGTCGATCCACCACCAGACATGCCACGGCCAGGTCCCATCATCATGCTGCTGCCTGGACCGCCCGAGGAGGTCGGTGGCATCATGCCGCGCATCATCGCGGAGGGACCCGAGCCACCTGGCATGCCAGCCGCATAGGGATTGCTCGGCCCTGACGAGCCGCGAGTGGCTGCGAACGGATCGTCGTCATCGCCCCCCGTTTCGCCATCGTTCGATTCATCCGAGTCCTCTCCGGTTGAGGTCGCGAGGAAATCGCGAGCCGCGATGCTCGGATGGCCGCCCAGGTCAAACGGGGAGGCGACCAAGGTCGAAGGAATGGCAAGCGTCAACGCCATATCCGTGGTCTTCGGATCGACGACATCGACGACTTGAACGGCATACGACTGCGGATACCGATGGATTCGCTCGGTAATCGACTCCCAAGCGCCGCCATCCTCGCTTCGCTCGACTTCCAACTTCAGATAGCGAGGAATGTCCCGAGCTGGGCTGTAGCCATACGCTTCCTTGAATGTCGTTTCAAACTCGTTCCATTGCACCTTGTGCGGGAACAGGTACGACACGCTTACGACGTAGGTGTTGTAGAGCCGAACGTTTCCAGGAACGCGTCCGCCGACTCCAACCATTTCGTTTCGTTGGACCATCGGCACTTGGCGACCACCGGTCCCTTGCGCGACACCGGTCAAACCGCTTGCCGCTCCGGCACCCGGCGCACTCGCGCCGGGGAAGGTACCTGGGAAGCCGCTTGAACCGCTGGAGCCACTTGAGCCGCTGGATCCACTCGAACCGCTGCCCGAGGAGCCGCTTCCACGACCGCTCCCTCGACTACTGCCACCGCTGCTCGAACCAGGGAAGCTTCCTGGAAATCCGCTGCCGCCCGGGAAAGCGGGCGCTCCCAGTCCGGAATCGGGGTCGTCACGACGCGACGGACGCCCCGAGTCCTCGGGATCGGGAGCGAACGGCAACGAAAGGATATCTTCTTCATGGCCGTCGCCACCGTTGAGAGCCACGGCGGCGAACATGCCAACCACATGAGGGTCGGTCGCCACACGAAGCTCGGGATCGTTACGCAAGGTCTTGGGCTTCATCGGCGGCTCGTTCAAGTCGCTCACGATGAACGCCGTCGGGTCCATCACCGCTCCCGCTTCCACCTCTTCCAACAAGTTGGTTTTGGCGGTTCGGACGGCCGAGAAGCTCTCGAAATCCGAGCCATCGACCTGGCTCCTCTTGCTATCCGCGATCTGGATCAGATTCGCTGGATTTTTCGAGTCGTCCAGGCCTTCGACATTCATGCCGGAGTAGATGAAGTAGCCCATCAAGCCGAGCACGACGACCATGCCGACCTTCTCGCCATGCAACATGAAGAACTGTTGCATACCTTCCTTGTCGAGACTGACTTTCCGTTTCGCCATGGGAAACCGCTCCCTTTCGATTCGACCTGGTTATCTTCGCCGCGACGCGACCAACAAGCCTTGCCCAATCGAGCACCGCTCGCGAATCGTGAAGTCGCCCAGCTGTTGATTGTGATGAACTACCGAGCAAACGATCCCACGTCGCCCCGCTTAGCCTCGAACGATTCCGTTCGAGCGTCGTGACGGGAGACACGGTATCACGGAACGACTAGTTGCCGCTCACCGCCACTGCCGGAACACGGCGATCGGCCGCTTGATCGGCCGGTGGATGGACGAGCTTCAAAATATTCGATTCATCCGTCCCGGTGGGAACCGGGTTGAAGATGTAAACGACACCGTAGATCTCAACACCAACGACTCCCGTATCCTCGGAGGGAGCCGAAGCCGCCGACGCCGCGCCGCGGCCACCCGGACCACTTCCGCCGGCACCCATGGTGCCTTCAGCGGCCGATTGTCCTCCCGCGCCTCCAACCGAGACCGAGGTCGGTCCCGTGGGAGCTCCACCCGACATGCTCATGCCAGTCCCCGAACCACCGCCGGCTCCCGACAAGCTGCCCGCCTCGGGCTTATGGCGATTGATGCGGACTTGATGGACCTCGATGGGAGGATCGCTGTTGGCGCATTGAGCCAACAAGTTGATCAACGCCGATTCCTTCATTTGGAAGCCGAGCCGAACCGGAATTCGCTTGGCGACCTGCAAGTACGCATCATCGGGCGTGGTCGCTTTCAGGCTCTTAAAGAAGTCCGAAGCGGAAAGTGGCTCGAAATCCCGGTCCACATAACGCAGGTTGGCCGGGTCCGAAACATCGGCGGCGGCGGGGCTGTTCCGCGAGTTGCCACCCGAAGGTCCGCGCGGTCCACCACTGCCGGGCATGGCCGAACCTTGCATCATCATCATGCGTGAGTCCATCGAGCCGGGGCCTTGAGGACTGCCGCCTCCGGCACTGCTACCCGCATCGAGCGCGGAAGTCGAACCGATCGTGCCAGCGCTCGCTCCCACCAGGATGTGATCGACCTGCTTGATGTCGGCGAGGTCGTTCGCATCGGCATCGCCGTTGACTCCCTTGATCACCGAGAACACCGCTTCGAGCACCCACAGGTCCTCCTGCAGGTACATCACCTGGTGCGTGGTCGGCTGATTGGCTGACGACGTGTTTCCGTTACGACCTTGGAACTGAGTCGAGGCGGCGAGCCAAAAGCCTTGGTTCGCGGGATTCCAACGCACGACTTCGGGTCGGTCGTCGACCACCGACTCGTCGCCGGTTCCAGCTCCAGTCGCTCCAACCACGCCTCCCATGGGGCTCGTCATCGGTCCAGCGGCACCGCCAGGGCCGGACCCCATTCCGGTCGCTCCCAATCCCGAACTGACGCTTCCGGTCGAGCCGGTCGCGGCGGCCTGGGCCGTCGGATTCCAGTGGGCGCCAATCATCTCGGCGAGCTGAGGCAAACGCTTACGAATGTAGTCACCGTAAGCCGAGCGAAATTCGATCCGCACCTCTTGGTCGGCCTTGATTTCGCTGTAACGCGGCAGTTTCGATTCGATGGGCAAGAGGCGGCGGAAGGCATTGCGAACATTGTCCGACAAGTCCGCTGGAAACACCAACAGTCGTTGTTGTTGACTGTATTGGTACTCCCACGCCTCGCGAGCGGCGATCTTCGCTTCGTCGGTCAGTCGATCCATCTCGTCGAGCGTCGACTGATTGGGGAAGACAGTGCCGGAGCTCGTCGAGACATTCTCGGTGACCCCCGTCAGACCTTCCTTGGGATCGACTCCCGACAACCCTTGGGCGCTTGTGAAGGCCGAACCAATTTCCTGGCGATACTTGTCCGCCTGGGTCTGGACCGAGGAAGTCGCCAAAAAGGAAATGACGACTCCCAGCACGGCGACCGCGCCGCATGCGACCCAGAAGCCATGTTTCTTGAGACCATCGAGGATCGGTTTCAGTTGATCCATACCGCATTCTCTCCTACCGCGAAGTTCGCGGATTCGACTTACCCCGGGCTACGTTTCCCGCCCGTTGGACGATCGCTGTTCGAAAAGTTAATCCCGTCCGTCCCGTTCCTCGACTTCATCGCTCCGGTCCCTAGAACAACCGAAAGCCGTTCCTACTGAACCGCCGCTCAAGCGGCTCGCGATGATTCGAGGTTCAACCGTTTTAGGGCTGCGGGTTGGCCGGCGGATTGTTGGCCTGTTCTTTTTCTTGGCGTGCCAAGTATTCCATTCGTCGTTGGAGCCGTTCCCGATGGGTCACGGGCTGCCAAGCGAACTGAATGGTGAAATCGTATCGCGGGGCCGCGAAACTGATCGGTTCATCGGTCTCGACCGGGGCGGTCGAGGTCCCACTTCCCGATGCTCCCGAGCCGCTGGCCGCACCGCCCCCACCTGGTCCCGACGATCCGCCAGGCCCCGATGCGATCCCCATCATGCTGGAACCGCCAGCCATGCCGGCCATGCCACCGGTCGGGCGACTGTTGCTCGAATACGAAGGGTGATCCGGATTCAAAATCGTGTTGGCGTAGTTGGGTACCGGGTCTTGAGTCAACACCGGATATAGCACTCCGAGTTGGCTAAAGCGGTAATCCATCTCGGTGTCCGAGATCCCGAACTCGGCCCGTAGGTCGGCAGGAACCGGCAACCGAATGATGTTGCGTTCGGCGAGCAAATTATGAAGCAGGGTCGTGCGGACGTAGATGCCGCCACCCGTACCCGTGTCCCGCGCGGCCTGGTCGTTGTAATAATGGTGACCCTTGATTTGGATCACCCAGCCCGGCCCCTCGAGCTTCATTTCCTTTTCGATCTCTTCCGGAGTCTTTAGCTTTTCGCCGTCCGCCGCCGCATTGTTGTTGGCTGGAGTGGCGGGCTGAGCCGCTGGCTCGGCGGCCGCGGCGTCACCAGTTGAGGCGTCGCCGGCGGTGCCGTCACCCGTCGCCTCGGCGCTGGCGTCGCTTCCATCAGCTCCAGCCGGCTGGTCCTCGGGAAGCGCGCCGCGCTGTTCGAAGACGACGAAATCGACGTAACGGCGTTTGATGTCGGCGGTCAGCCAATCCTTGAGATTGGTTTCGTACACCGTTTCGATCGAATCGATGTAAATCTGTTGACGCCCCGCATAGGGCACCAACTTGGGATCGACCGGCACACCCTCGGTGATACGCGGATCCTTCGGCAACGCTTGGCAAAGAGCGGAGTAAAGCTCGGGCCACAACAACCGACCATCGTTGGAACCGGCGATCTCCTGCTGGACCTGGCGGATCTTCTCCAGCTCCAACACCTTGGCCTTGTCCTTCTCTTTGAGGTCGTTCACCAAGCTAACGACACTCTGAGCTCGCTCCTTGGCACTGTTCCAGGTCTCTCCCGCGATCTCCGTCTTGGGATGAACCTCGTTGAGACCCATGTAGTTGAAGAAGTAATTGATCGAACAGCCCAACAACAAGGCGCCCACGCCCGCCAAGGCCCAAGGCTTCTTGGCTCGAATGATTCGCTCGGTGAGGAACTCGGGCGGGATCAAGTTGGTCTTGAGCTTCGCGCGTCCCAGAGCCTGCAAACACAAGCCATAGCAGACGGCGTACGACAGGTTGTTCTCCTCGAACTGCTTGCTCGAGGTGATCGACGAACCACCCAACCGCTCGTAGCCGTTGATCTTGCCAATTTCGGTCGAGAGGCTCGTGGCGAGGAATTGCCGCAGACCGGGCAACTTCGAAGCGTTGCCAAACATCAAGACGCGACCGAGCCGAGCTCGCTTGTGCACACCTTGGAAGTACGAGAGCGACCGTTGGAGCTCCGTGACCAAGTCATTGAAGACCGGCCGCATCGCCTGAAAGATCGTCTTCGGATCCTCCGCCTTGCGGGCGTTGCGCTTGAGATGTTCGGCCTTCGCGTAGGTCAACTTCAATTCACGCGAAAGCTGCTTCGTAAAGTGATTGCCACCGATCGGAATGTTGCGTTGCCACAGGTGCGTGCCGTCGGTGATCACCAGATCGGTCGTATCCGTGCCCATGCTGATCACGACCAGCGATTCGGGAGGATTCTTCGGATCGATTTCCTCGGGTGGTGGTAAGTCATGCAGCAGTTCGTGACTCACCACGTTGTAAAGTGAAAGCGGAGAAAGTTGGATCAGATCCACC
>JAGQPS010000649.1 GCA_020426595.1 Planctomycetales bacterium | reverse complement strand
TCAGGTCGTTGCCGTCCACATAAGGGTCCTGCCCTCGCTCTCCGCCGCAGGCGATCCAAGGTTCGATCTCAGATTCTCAATTGCTGCTTCGGTCCTGGAATCTATCTACCGAAACCGCGTTCAGTCGTTTTGTACCGCGCGCGTCGATTTCTCAACAAGACCAACACTCTTCGCAACGACACGATCAAGGAAGGAATTGCCGGTTGAGATAAACCTGCTTCGTTCTATTCGCTTTGCATATTCCGCCAGATGATGAAAACCGCCATCGATTGACAGTCGCCGAATGCTCCAATACCGATCAAATGTCGCTTCAGATACCATTGGGCGTCCCAGCATTTCATCGAATTCCTCGAAACTCAGGAAGTACGCCAAGATCACCTGCTTCGCAATAATTACTCGGTCGTTGTTTGTCAGCTCCGAAGGACCCTCTTCGTTTTGCCATGCCTTCGGCTGGGCCACGCAGTCTCGAAGCGATTCCGTAGGAAAAACCTGTGAGAGCAGCTGCTCGTTCGGCTCCACGATGTACACAGTTGGCGGAAGAAACATCCTTTAGCCTCTAAATGGTTTTGTGCGGTACATAACAAACGCCGTCGAGGTCGCGGTACCTGCCAATACTCTAACTCAAGGCCTGCGGTCCCCCCATCGATGTTCACACGGCTCGTTTGCCGCGGCTCGACGAACTTCCTCAGGACTCAATGTCC
>JAGQPS010000648.1 GCA_020426595.1 Planctomycetales bacterium | reverse complement strand
AATTTGCCAATGGCCGTCGCCCCCAACGGCTTATGCAAGTAGGGCTGGCGCGCGAACTAGCGGCCTGGCTGGTGCTGTTGGATGGCTATATGGAAACCTTTGTCGTCATTGCTCGGGCGCGCGCGCAGTGGAACGTGGATGAATTGGCTCACGCCCTGGTCTTTATGACGCCCGCCTATTTGCCGCCGGAACTCACCAACGGCGCCAGCGCCGCGCATCAGTGGCAACGCACAGCGCAAGCGCTGGCCACCGCCGTGGCCGATGGGCCGCTGGCGGGCGCGCCGACCGAACAACATTGGAAGGAAATTAGCAGAGGAGTAGAAGAGTAGAGGAGTAGAGGAGTAGAGGAGTAGAGGAGTAGAGGAGTAGAGGAGTAGAAGAGTAGAGGAGTAGAAGAGTAGAGGAGTAGAGGAGTAGAGGAGTAGAGGAGTAGAGGAGTAGAGAAGAGTCTCTCCGCCTCTACGCTCCACTGTAAATCATGTCCATCGACCGTCGTCATTTGCCCAAAATCACAGATGAAATCAAGCGAACCTGGCAGCCCAAGCGCCGGGATTTTTCGGCTGGCGGCGTGGCGTATCGCCGCATTGGGGAGCGACCAGATGCTGAGCCCACTCGTATAGAAATTGCCCTG
This sequence comes from Planctomycetales bacterium, assembly GCA_020426595.1. Taxonomy (GTDB): domain Bacteria; phylum Planctomycetota; class Planctomycetia; order Pirellulales; family Pirellulaceae; genus UBA11682. The sequence goes on along the minus strand of JAGQPS010000648.1, from coordinate 78 downwards.
ATTGCCACCCACCATGAAAGACGCTGGCAATTGCCCAAAGGCACACGCGAAGCCGGTGAAACATCTGTGGAAACCGCC
>JAGQPS010000647.1 GCA_020426595.1 Planctomycetales bacterium | reverse complement strand
TATCCGCTAGCGGCATAAGGCCACGACGAGCCTCCAGAGTCTGGCACCGTCCAATCCGCGCTCGCCGGTTTCCTCTTCATCGATTTAGCGATCTCGATTACGATCGCCGCTGGCCGCCGGACTCGGTACCAGCTCCCCCTCCCTCACGCCTCGCGTTTTCGATCCCTAGGAAACCCGAAGCGTAAGCGAGGGATCGCAGCGGTAACGACCTGTGGATTTGACTTCGACGGATTGTGGTTCGAGCCCACGCGATGGACGCGTTGGGTGGAAAAGAGACGAACGACCGTCGGTCGAGCCCCAACGGGGCGCCGCAACAGAGCCTAGGGTCAGGAGCCCAAGCATAGCGAGGGGCGACGCGACCCTAGGTCAAGGCGCACACGCCAATTCCAGTCCGGGAGACGACCTCGATGGGCGTCTACCGGCCGCACGATGCGGCTCGCGTGATGATATCCACGGACCGGTAAGCGAGGGATCGCGGCAGTAACGACCTATAGGCGGTACCGATACAGAAACGCTTTCAAGGCAACGCCACACCGGCAGGTTCGCGTTGACTCGACTCGTTCTCGGCTAGCCGACTAGCGCGGCGAGCGTTGAGAATCGGTGCACCGAATCATATGAACCAAGCGTTGTAACAAGAGCGCGGGAGCAGGGAGGCTCGGCGTGGCTCGCATAATCTGCGTGGCAAATCAAAAAGGAGGCGTCGGCAAGAC
>JAGQPS010000646.1 GCA_020426595.1 Planctomycetales bacterium | reverse complement strand
ACACCTTGTGACCCGGTTGAGGTTTGGTGGTGGATGGCCCCGGAGCCATGCCCTCAATGCCCATTTTCCGCATCAAACGCTGGGCTTTCTTGCGATTCACGGTGCGACCGATCCGCTTCGACAGGAACACACTCATGTTCCGCGAACCCCAAAACGGTGTCTTCATGTGCTGCTCGTCGATCAACCGCATCAACTCCAGATTCTCGTCCGATTCGGGCACCGGCTCGTAGTACAACTGCGAACGATGAATGCCCAGAATCTGACACTGACGACGAACGCTGAGCGTCTCGTGATCCCGGTCGATCCACCTCACGGCCTCCTCACGTGTTCTCGGCCACTTTTTTTTTGAGCCACTCCAGCTCGACCTTCAACCGGCCAATCTGCTCGTACAGCTCCGCCGCCTCCGGCTCGTCAGTTCCCTTCTTTGAGGAGACCGAACTGCTCTCAAACGCCAGCGAGGCTCCGCCGAGCAACTGCTTCTTCCACGTCGTCACCTGATTCGGATGCACCCGAAACTGCTTCGCAATCTCGCTGATCGTCTTCAGCTCACGAATCGCTTCCAAGGCCACCTTCGCCTTGAACTTCCCATCAAATCGACGTCGTGTCCGCGCCATCCTGCACCTCCTGATGACGCCACGATACAACCTCATCCAGAGTCCCGACACCAGACCCCAAATCCACCTTAACCACTGGTCCGAAAATCGGGGTCC
>JAGQPS010000645.1 GCA_020426595.1 Planctomycetales bacterium | reverse complement strand
GTGCACTGCCACCAAACCAATGGCGGTCAGTTCATCGACGCGCATATCGTCGACGGACAGCATCGTCCCCAACTCCCTCGCCCCATGTTTCTCTCCGCGATGAGCACGGTTTGGGGAGACGCTGTCACCCCCGAGAACGCTTGGACCGAATATCCCCGGCCTCAATTGGAGCGATCCCGTTGGACCAATCTCAATGGTGATTGGGACTACGCGGTGACCGCCCGAGAGCAACGGGACCTGCCCGAGCAATGGGATGGAACGATCTTGGTTCCGTTCTGCCTCGAGTCGCAGCTGGGGGGCGTTCAACGGCAGCTCGAGCCGAGCGAGACTCTGTGGTATCGCCGGGAGTTTCGAGTCTCCCCGGCGCAAATGGGACGTTGGCTCTTGAATTTCGAAGCGGTGGACTATCGCTGCGAGGTCTGGGTCAACGGTTCACGAGTCGGCTCGCATCAAGGAGGCAATACACCGTTTTCCTTCGACGTTTCGGAAGTCGTCGAACCGGGGCTGAATGAACTGGTGGTGCGAGTCGAGGACGATACCGAAGGCTGGCAGTTGCGAGGCAAGCAGACGCTTGATCCGAACGGAATCTGGTACACGCAAGTCTCCGGAATTTGGCAGACCGTGTGGCTCGAGCCCGTCGCGGGGACTTACTTGGAGAATCTCAAGATCGGTACGGACGCGGCGACGGGAACGATCACGTTGCGACCCACCATCGGCGGA
>JAGQPS010000644.1 GCA_020426595.1 Planctomycetales bacterium | reverse complement strand
CGGCAGTACCTCGAAGCGCTCGGCGCCCGCCTCGAACTCGTCGCAGTGTTCGACGATGACCGTCGGGTGCCCGTCCACCTCGGCCACGACGACGCAGCCTGACCGGCCGCTGTCAGCTCCGTGTCAGCACGACTCGCACCTACCGACGCAGACGACACTCGGTGTCGCTCGGGAGCTGTCCCGTACAACAGTCGTACAACACGACGAGCACCAACGGGCTCCTACCAACGCCTACGACGGAGCGGCGCACCGGTCCCGATTCGCTCGTTCAGCAGGGGAAACGCCAATGAGTGCCGGCCAGCGCCTACGGGCGTCGGTGCACTCATAACCCGAAGGTCGCAGGTTCGATGTCGGCATCGGTAGTGAACGGCTGATAGGTGGGAAGCCGTCCGGCCGTGCGCAGGTACACAGCTTGCGCCCCGACGAGCACCACGGCATCGAGCTGCTCGCGAAGCGCCGAGAGCACGTCGAGCAGCACGCGTCGCGCCTCGACGAATTCGATGCGGGGCACGTCGTTCATGATCGTCACGCTGTCAGGCTGGACGCACGCCAGCGCGGTTCATTTCGGCGCATCCAGGTAAGCAGCGCCTCACCTTCGGCGGGCATGCGCCCGGGGCCGGTGAGACAGTCGATCGCGGCCTGTGCGATCGACGCCGATCGCACGCCGTCGGTGTCCTGGCCTCGATCGAACACGATCGGGTCGTACGGCTCAGCGAGGACGACG
>JAGQPS010000643.1 GCA_020426595.1 Planctomycetales bacterium | reverse complement strand
GGACGGTTTTGGCTTCCTGGGATTCGCCTTGCTCGCGGAGGGACTGCTCGATTCGCTGGGTTGCCTTACCCGTCGGAGCACAAAGCGCGAGTGACAATCCCAGGCCGCGCAGGCTCTTGGCGATGCGAGCAACCACCACTGACTTGCCCGTGCCGGCGGGACCGGTGATCACGCTGATGCGCCGAGCGATCGCCATGCGGTAGGCTTCGGCCTGAAGTGGCCTCAGGCCTGCCGTGTCATCGAGCCCTTGCCGGCCTTGGACGAGGCTCCACGCGTGCCTCTCAAACGCCGCCCGAAGCTCGGTTTCACACGACAGGTAATATGGTGTCGTGACCGCCGAACCATCCGCGGCGATCCGCTCGTCACGGAGCATTTCCTGGGCGACCGCTCGAATTCGGTCCCGGGCGTCGAGATCATCGAGAGCCAGCAAAACGAGCGTCCATTCGACTAGGCTCGAGCTGTCGGTCCACGTGTGACCAAGGCCAGTCTGTTCGGCCAACGTGTGAGAGAGAGCCGCCTCGATCCGTTGCGGGTGGTCCTTACGCACGCCCATGGCCAAGGCAATCTTGTCGACCCGTTTGAAACCGTAGTTCGCCACGTGTCGCACTAGGACATAGGGATTCTCGCGGAGCACGGGAATGACCGATTCGCCATAGGTCTCGATCAACGTGTCCATTTGATGGGGAGTGAGCCCAAACGTCGCGAGGTAGGCCCGAGTGGCGTTGCTAGC
>JAGQPS010000642.1 GCA_020426595.1 Planctomycetales bacterium | reverse complement strand
GCTAAATGATCGGACGGCTGGTTTCCACGGACAATTGCTGATCGCCATTCTTCAAAGTGCAAAAGTGAACACTTGGACGAACTAGGTGATTGCACTTGTCGCCCCTTGGTCCTTGTTCAAGCCTACTCGATCCATTGGGATAACTCGATGTTCACCGAGTCCGAATCATCGGACCCACGCTGCCAAGTTGATGTGAAACAAGCTGGCGTCAAACAGTCCTTGTCATCCACATTGAACCGACCCGAGCCTCGGACAGGCGGCATTGGCGTGACGGTTGCGAAGCAAGCGGCATGACGATGCAGAGAAGACGCTCCAACTCGCCCCGTCAAGCAACGCGGCAGGGCCCTTCAGAACGTTGCGGTTAACCGGGCCACGGAATTCAGCGTAGGTTCGGAACCGGCGGCGCCCGTGGCTCCGGTTGAACCGTTGGTTCGCAACCCAAGTCAAACCATCGTCGATCGGTTGCCCTAGTCGCGACCCGCATTCTACGGGCGCATGCCCATCGGATCCAAGTGACGAAGCACATCGTGCTTGATTTTGTCGATCAGAACGCAGCCCTCAACACACGTTGATCGACGTCGAAACTTGATTGAAAGCCACCTGGAATCCACGTGGCAAATCGGTGTCCACAACGTTCTGACAATCGGAATTCAGAGACGTTCCATCTGTCGTCCCAATCTTGAATCCCACTCAACCCATCCAATGTTCCTTTGGACAACCTCTGCCGTTGATC
>JAGQPS010000641.1 GCA_020426595.1 Planctomycetales bacterium | reverse complement strand
AAACCGATCCGTGAGACGACCTCGATGGGCGTCTCACGGCCGCACGATGCGGCGAGTCTGATTAAATCAACAGCCCGTCACGCTTCGGGTTTCCTTTGGTTTTCCCCACATTCAAATCCACCGCCTACGCCTTGCATTTGCCGCGTCGAGCGAGCAGCCTTACAAGGGTTCGTTGACCTGACTTCCGTTTGTCGCGCGATTCGAGAGAGATTCGCGTTGGGAGATACTCATGGTTCGATTTTGCTTGCTCGCCTCACCAATCGGTCCCAGTCGCACTCGATTGGGACGCGTTTCGGCGCTACATCAGATCGCGGCCTGTGCCTTGGCTTTGTTGGCTCTGCCCATGGCGAGTGCGAGGGCCGAGGACGGTCCGACGTTCGTGAAGCCGGTCGTGCAAGAAATCGAAGGATGGCAAGTTTGGGTCGATCCCGCTCTGCTCGAGGGGCCTCACGCCGAGGCCGGCGCGGAATCGCTCCGTATGCTCTCGGGCCATCTGCAACGCATCGCGATCCTGGTCCCCGAGCCCGCGCTGTCTCGTCTGCGCCAGGTCGTGATTCGGATTGAGCATGACAATCCAACGCTCAACGGGATGCAGTACCATCCAAGCGAAGGCTGGCTCCGCAACAACGGCCACGATCCGACGCTCGCCCGCCAGGTACACATCCCGGAAGCGAGACAACTCCTTTCTCGCGAGCAACTGCTAAAGCATCCCGCGGTGGTGCTGCACGAGTTGGC
>JAGQPS010000640.1 GCA_020426595.1 Planctomycetales bacterium | reverse complement strand
CCCCAACCCGTTGCGCCACCAACACTTCCGTCGAGCGGCATGCCTGAAAGCGCAACATCTAAGAGCGTAAGCGAGGGACTCTTCGCGTTCCCCAAGCCCCCCAACCCGTTGCGCCACGAACACTTCCGCCCAACATTTCCATCTCAGCCACGCCCTTGGTGCGAGAGGCAACGCCATCGGCTCCTGATCGTGGCGTCCCGCAGGGGACGGTCCGAAGAATGCCCCGCCGAGCCATCGGCCTACCGGTTTTGGCTCGACGGAGCCTGTATCTCGCCCCACCATCGCGTTGGGGTTGCCATAGAGCCGGACCACCGCCGACTAAGCCCCCAACGGGGACGCCGCACCATAGCCTAGGGCCAGGAGCCCAAGCGAAGCGCGGGCGACGCAGCCCTAGGTCGACGAGTGCCCACCCCAAAACCGATCCGCGGGACGACCTCGACGGGCGTCTCACGGCCGCACGATGCGGCACGGCGAGCCAAAACCCAAAGGGTCGCGGGTTCACCGAAAGTCGCATCGCTCCGAGCGTCACCTCGGTTTGAGTCCCGGTCAAACCAGGGAAGAAAAGCGAAGCAAGCGAGCGAAGGTAGGCGACGTCAAATCCCTCTTGCCGGCCGCGGGGCTTTGAACTAAATTGCCCGCATCGCGAGAGGAAAGCGAACCAAGAGGTCGTTTTTTGTCTCTTCCTGGCATCCATCCGGAGCCATGACTGAGTCAAAACACTTCGGTTCGCGACCTGG
>JAGQPS010000063.1:2439-20558 GCA_020426595.1 Planctomycetales bacterium | reverse complement strand
CGCCATACGTGATCAACTCCATCTTCAAACCGTGAGCATTGACACAGGTATACAGATCGACCTCATGCCCGTCGGTCGTCGTTCCATAAGCAGACTTGCTCACGCCCATCGTTGCTTCCGTTGTTTGATTGGTTTCGGTTTCGCCCGTTTCCTCTCCCACGCCAGCCTCGTGCGAGTCGCCATGCTCCTCGCCGGTCGCCGAGTCATTTCCGTGCTCGGCTTCACCGTGCTCGCCTTCACTGTGCTCGGCTTCACCGTGCGACGCGTCCGAATGACTATCGTCCGCCGTCTCGTGGCCCGCTTCGTCATGTCCGTCGTCGTCATGTCCGTCGTCGCCATGTCCGTCGTCGCCATGTCCGTCGTCGCCATGTCCGTCGTCATCGTGTCCGTCATGGTCGCCATGATCATGGCCGTCGTGGGATTCCGCGGCGGCACCGCCGGACTCCGACGAGCCTTGGTCGTTGCTGTTGCAACCGACACCGCCGAAGCAAGCCAGGGCGACGCAGGTCAGGGAAAGGCCAAACCAACGTCGAAGGCCCCAACGGGAGCCAGAGGAAAGGCGAACGGTCATCGAGGAGTCTCCGTGGGGAGGGAGTCAGCGGTTCGAGATCTTGGCATTGGAGGCTGGAAAGCCGGCCCAAGGCAGGGAAACAGTCTCCCAGCGGCCCATTATGTCGCGTCGCGGAAAGCCCGTAAATCAGGCTACGGGAGCAAGCCAACGCCTGGCTCATGACGACGCACCTCGCCCAAACTGCCCTGACTGCAACGCCCTGGTAGCGACGTGTCGCGCCAATCGACCGAGGGAGACTGCACAGGCCTAGAACCGAGTCGCATCGATTTGAGAAAAAAGCTGCAAGAGCTGCAGACCACTGGTAACCTGTGTTCATACGTGAAGCCGGCACCTTCGCCCCACCTGCCTTGAATCCAAGGTACCCGCCGTCGTGTCCGATGCGACCACGATCGACTGGCCAGATGTCCTTAGCCGCAACGACCGGTGGCTCAGGATGGTGGTCTATGCGCGGGTGGGAGACGCGGGTGCGGTCGACGAAGTGATGCAGGAAGTCGCGTTAGCGGCGGTGCGTCAGTCGAGTCCGATCCAGGATGTGACGAAGGTTGGGCCGTGGCTCTATCGGTTGGCCATTCGTCAATCACTCCTGTTCCGCCGGAAGATTGGCCGACAAAGAAAGCTGACCGACCGCTACGCGCAAGCTTTCCAGCCATCGGAGTCCGATTGTCGCCAGCCCGGACCGCTCTCTTGGTTGCTCCGAGATGAGCGGCGGCAGCAGGTCCGCACGGCGATGGGACAACTCAAGCGGAAGGACGCGGAAATCCTGCTGCTCAAGTACACCGAGAATTGGAATTACCATCAAATCGCGGCTCGGCTCGGGATCAGCCACAGCGCGGTCGAGGCTCGCCTTCATCGTGCTCGCCAACGACTCCGAGATGCATTGGCCGCGTTGGAGAATCGCGAACACACCCATGAGTGAGTCCCGTCGAAATTCCCCTTCGATTCCCGAGCAGTGGCTCAGCGACGCCTGGATCGATCGATTGGTCGACGGCGAATTGTCGGAGGCCGATTACCGAGCGGTGATCGCGGCCTTGGATCGGCACCCCGCTCACTGGCGACGATGCGCTCAGGCGTTTCTGGAAGCTCAAGCTCTCCGTCGTGACCTCTCGCAGTGGCTTGAGCAAGACGACTTGCTCGACATCATGGGCGTTTCCGCCGCCTCGCCGCCGAGCCATGACTCGACGAATCCGGTAGACGGATTGCTCGCCCTGGCCGACCGCATTATTGCCGATGGAACGGACCAGGTTGTCGAAGGAACGGACAAACCACGAAACGCGGTTGGCAGCATGCGAGTCGGTTTGGTGGCGGCGGAATCTCCGAGTGTCTCATCGGCCCCGGAGGACATGGTCGATGGTTTGCCCAAGCTTGATGGCTTGTCCGATGATGAGGACGAGGATGAGGACGAAGAAGGCTGGGACGAAGAGTCTCGCTTGCAAGTCGCGGCGCTTCCGCAAGCCAGCGTGGAGTCCTCGAGCTGGGTCCATGCTCCTCGGTCCTGGACCGATTGGGTCTCACCCATCGCCTCGGTAGCCATCTTGTGCGTCGTGTTCGCCGCGGGCTGGAGCCTGTCGTCACGTAGCATCGTGACCGAGCCGTCGCTCGCCATCACCAATTCGAATTCGGATTCGCCCGCCGTGGCAACGCCGCGGTTTCCGATGGGCCACGTTCGCTTGGCCGTCGATGGCGGGCAGCAGGGGGTGGAAGTCCCCTATTTCTTCCCGCGAGACTATCCCCAGGCCGCCACTAGCCGAAACCAGTCATCGGTCGAGGAATTGATTCGCGATCGGGCGGTCGAGCGGCAACGCATGGTGATGCCTGGCCGGCTCGATGAACGGCGTGACGTGCTGTTGCCGATCGAGGTGATCTCGATTCCCGCGGAAACCGAGTTTCAATAGAGCAAGATTGGACGAACGACGGACCACTCTCTTTTGTAAGCCGATTGTGATCCACGACCGACGCGGAAGGATTTCGGGGCAATGTCTCACTTAGTGGTTTTCTTGATGCTCGCCTGCTGTGCCGACGAAATGCGCGGCACCGAACGCAATGGGGTGATGGGGCAGCGTCAAGTGACGATGACCGTTTCCGCCTCGATGCGTGAGCGAATTCCGCTATCCAATGGTGCCGTGGAACCACGTCCCTCCGCGGATCGCGCGAGCGACGCGAATCCGATGGGCCAGGCTGTCGACGACGAGGTGCCCCAAGGCCGCATCAAGATCGTGGTGGAAACTTCCGAGGTTGACTCGACGAACACTCCTGATGATTCGGCTGCGGGCCCCGCTGTCGAGACGCCCGTGAACCTAGGTCTCGAACGCGATCCCATGGCTCGGCCCGAGTCGCCGACTTGGTGGCTGGGAGTCAATTGTTCCGAGCTCCCCGATCCGCTGCGTCAACATCTGCGAATTGATCATGGTCTGATCGTTGGCTGCGTCGCGCCGGAGTCACCGGCGGCTGACGCCGGCTTACTGCCGAACGACATTTTGATCGGCTTCGAGTCCCAGCCGATTCTCGGGACCGACGATCTCATGGGGCTAGTGGACCAAACGGAAGGACGTCCCGTTCTGTTGCAGATCGTGCGAGCCGGACAGTGCCGCAATGTCCGCGTGCTGCCGAGCCGCCGGCCGGAAGCGGAGCCTTTGGTCATGATGGTTGACCCGATGGGGCGTCCCTTCGATGGCTCTTCGCGAGAGCTGCTCAACAAACTGGTTCAGGAAAAGGCCGCCCTGGGTTGCTCGCTGGTTTTGGTTCGACCGGGTGTCGTGATCGACCGGGAGTTCGACTCGGTCGATGCGGAAGCGCATTCGCAGTTCTTCCCTTTTCCCACGGAAACGGTCGGCTGGAATTTTGGACAGGCTCCCTGGAGCAATGGATCGATCGATGCCATGCAATCTTCGTCCGTGTTCGCCGGACGCCCTCGTTGGCAAAACGAACAAGTGCAAATCGGTGACACGCGGATTGTCTTCTTTCCGTTTCAAGGCGAAGGGGAGCAAGTTCGCTGGGTCCAGGACGGGAATCGTCTCGCTGGCGAGGCTCTTTCCTTGCCCGCCGGTGGCCGCTCGGTCACCACGATCGTGTCGATGGATGGAACTTCGGTTGATGAGCTTCGCTTGAATCTCGAACTCAAGCAGTGGCGTAGCCGCACCGTGGAACTCGAGTCGGAAGTTCGTTTGTTGCGTGAGGAGGTGGAGTTCCTTAAGACACATCTTCAGCGACTCCACGAGTTCCCAGCTCCCACGGCCGACGACGAACATTCGCCCGAATGATCGACCAGCACGCGGCCTTGGCGAGCCACGCTTCACCCGAGCGTTGGTGAGGCCCTTTCTCGGTTCGGGGTGAGCGCGGAAACGCGGTCTTGCCCAGCTTGCCCCGGGACCGCTTAAATAGGCGGCCTCCCTTCGATTCGATGATCGACTCGCCAATCGGAGTTCGGCGAGGAAGGCTGCTCGGCTCGTTGAGTGGGTCGGGTAGCCACTCGCGGGCCTCGAGTTATTCCATCCGCGAACTTTTCCTTCCGCGAACTTTTCCATCCGCGAACCCTATCCAGCAATCGCGTCGATGCGCCCGTCTTGTCCTAAAACGACTCAACCTCGCCCATGGCGGCCGCCCCGTGAGTCGGAGGTGTCTCGTGGGCTTGCTTGGAACGCGGTAGGATGTCACGTTCGTGGTGCCCGAGGCTCAAGGTATCTAGCCGCGCGGAGCCACGCCTCGTACCGATCCGCGTTGGCACCGCATCCGCCGCGATTCTTGGGTGCCGCGGATGCCACGCCCGCGAATGTTTCAACACCGAGTCTTCCAGCGAGGAGTCTGATACCGCGATGAAGGATTCTCAGATGCCGGCCGCGGGAATGATCGAGGCCAACGGACTTGCGAAGTACTACGGCGAGTTTTTCGCGGTCGAGGACGTGTCGTTCTCGGTGCCACGGGGACAGGTTTGTGCATTCCTCGGCCCGAATGGCGCGGGCAAGAGTACGACGATGAAGATGCTCACCGGCTACCTCACGCCCAGCGCGGGTTCCGCATCGATTGGTGGGCACGACAGCCAGAGTGACCGGTTGTCGGCCGCTCAATTGCTCGGGTACCTGCCGGAAAACGGTCCGTATTACGCCGAGATGACTCCGCTTTCGTTCCTGACCTATGTCGGCCAGACTCGACTGATGCCCCGAACTCGATTGCTTGAACGTTTGCAGTGGGTGCGCGACAAATGTTCGCTCGGAGATGTATGGCAAAAGTCGATCGGCAAGCTTTCGCGGGGGTACCGTCAACGAGTCGGCATGGCTCAAGCGCTGCTTCATGATCCTCCGGTGCTGATCTTGGATGAGCCAACCAGCGGTCTCGATCCCAACCAGGTACACGGAGTTCGCGAGTTGATCCTGGGCTTGGCCGAGCGAAAGACGATCTTGCTTTCGACTCACATCTTGGCCGAGGTCCATGCCATCTGTTCTCGTGTCATCTTGATCAACAATGGACGACTCGTGTTCGATGGCCCCACGAGCGAGCTCGGACCAAGCAGCAGGGATTTGGAGTCGCGTTTCCGTGAGTTAACGGGGTCCGCTTGACCACGAGGCTTGGTAGTGGCTTGCTCTCGGCAACCCGTGTGACCTCGCCTTCGTATTATCAATCCACCGCAATGGAACGGGTCGTTTCATCGGCTCCCCGCATCGAGATTCACCGCCTAGGGATTTAGGTGGCTGTTTGGAAAGAGGATGGAAATGACGTTGCGACCGGCCGTGATCTGGGCGTTGTTTCAACGCAACTTCAACGCTTACTTTTCGGGAATCCTCGGATACCTGTTCATTCTGGTATTCGTGGTCACTGGTGGAGTGGTCGCGTTCAGTCCAACATTTTTCGCGGCCAATGAATCGAACCTCGATCAACTGACCGAGTGGTATTCGCTGTTGCTCTTGTTCTTCATTCCCGCCATCACCATGGGCGTGTGGGCGGAGGAGCGAAAATCGGGCACCGACGAACTGCTGTTCACGCTCCCCGCGACCGATTTGGAGATCCTACTCGGCAAATACTTCTCCGCCACGAGCGTGTACAGCGTCGCGCTCCTCTTCGCGCTGACTCATGCCGCCGTGTTGGCTTACATCGGCGAGCCCGATCCTTGGCTCTTGCTGGCGACCTACTTCGGATATTGGTCGGCCGGAGCGGCCCTTGTGGGACTCGGCATGTTGGGCTCGATCTTGACGAGCAACATGGCGGTCGCGTTCGTCTATGGAGTCTTGCTCTGCGCGTTGCCAGTGTTCATCGGGCGGACGGGTGAGTTTCTCGGCTGGTCCGATGTCATGACGCCCTTCGCGCTGGACGAGCAACTACGAATGTTCAGCGTGGGGCTCGTGAGTCTGGCGAGCCTGACTTACTTGCTGAGCATCGTCGCCATCGCGCTCTACTTGAACTACGTCTTGATGACTCGCCGACATTGGGGAGCGAGGCAAGGGGATTTGCTCCCCGTTCAATATGCCACGCGAGTCATCAGTTTGATCGTGACCGTCGCTTGTCTCACCGCGTGGGCCAACTACTCGGGCGCGTTCATCGACACGACGACCGAGCGACTCTACAGCTTAGCGCCGATCACTCGCGAGACGCTTTCACGACTTGAATCCGATCGTCCGATCGAAATCCAAGCGTTCATTAGCCCGGAGGTTCCGCAAGAATATGTCGACACGCGCAAGCGATTGCTCCGCTTGCTTGAGCAGTTTGATCGCATGGGAGGAGACAAGCTCGAGGTTCGCATCGTCGAAACCAAGCCGTTCTCAAGCGAGTCGGACGAAGCCGAACACCTCGGGATCATTCCGGTGCGGATGATGGGAGACCGGGATGGACGCCCACACGAGATGGAAGTGTATCTCGGGGCCACGGTGATCAGCAGCTATGACAAGGTCGTGATTCCCTTCTTTGGCAAGGCGCTGCCGCTGGAATATGAGCTGACTCGCAGCATTCACGCGGTCGCTCAGCAGGAACGATCGACGATCGGCGTGCTCGCCACCGACGCCGGCATGATGCGAGGCGACGCGAATTGGCCGCTCATCGATGAATTGAGCCGTCACTACGACATGAAGTCGATTCCGACATCCGCCGATCTTCGGGAACAAGAGATCGACCTGCTGATCGTCGGCATGCCGAGTTCCCTCACCGACATCGAGATGGATCAGCTGGTGCGCTACGTGCAGTCCGGCAAGCCGGTTCTGATCTTTGACGATCCGCTGCCCGTCACGCTCAACAGCAACGGCGGTCAAATCACCGTCGCCCCTCGCCTCCCCAAACCGCCAGCCGCCGGAGGGCAACGCGGGCAGTTGCCCGAATTGAAGGCTGACGGGGGACAAGGGACACGGTTGTTAAATGCCCTCGGTCTCGAATGGGCCTACGACAAGATCGTCTTCGATACGATGAATCCGCATCCCGAGTTGGACTACCTGCCGGCGGAGTATGTCTTCGTCTTGCGAGGCGGGAGTGCGGGAGGCGGATTCGGGCCCGACCTTGCCGCGACGCGCCAACTCGAGGAGATGATCCTGCTTTATCCTGGAGCGGTTCGAGCCACCGGCCGAGGCGGCTTCACGGCGATCGACTTGCTCCGCACCAGCCCGCGCAGTGGAATCGAGCCTTGGGATGTCGTCGTCGAGGAGATCGAGGAAGACCCCATCATGGCGATGCTGGCGGGGCGCCAACCGGGGCAAAAGCAATATCGTTTGCGAAACTCGGTCGATCCCGCTGAGCGAGAAATCGGCGACGAGAATTTGCCGTTGGCGGTCCGCGTGACCGGCGGGGACGCCGCGAGCAGTGTGAACGCGATTTACGTCGCGGACATCGATATGCTCACGAGCTTCTTCGTGCGAGACCGGATCTTCGGTGATCTTCCCATGCGTTTCGACAACGTGACATTCGTCGTCAACGCGATCGATACGCTCCTAGGTGACGAGTCATTCATTGAATTGCGCAGCCGCCGCGAGGCGACTCGTCGCTTGACCGCCATCGAGTCTCGAATTCAGACCTTCCGCGTCGCGGCCAATGAGGCGATCCGCAAGGCGAATACCGACGCCGCGGAGGAATTGGGAAAGCAGGAAGAGGAATTCAAACTGCGGGCCGCCGAGATCAAGGAGGACGAGTCGCTCGATTTGGTCGCTCGGACTCAGTTGCTGGAACAAGCGGAGGAAACCGCGCGCCAGCGGATTGACAACGCGAAGCGACTCATCGAGGACGAAAAGCAGGGCGAGATCCAACGTATTCGCGCGGAGAGCCGTCAACAGATTCGCGAAGTCGAGACGCAAGCCCGCTTCTGGGCCGTGTTGATCGGCGCGTTTCCCGCGACCTTGCTGGGGCTTGTGATGTTCATCATTCGCTTCGTGGCGGAACGATCCCAGGTCGTGCCGCACCGACAACGTTCGCATTGATCGTTCGGCCTTGGTTGGAATGTCGGCCATGCCATGCCACGGCTCGGGCGAACTCCCAAGTCCGGTTCCTTCATTTCGCTGCCTAATCGCAGGTTGTCATCATGAGCAGCAGTACTTCAAGCCACATCCGCGAACGCCGTCAACGCACTCGCCGCCGATCCGGTCGGCAAGCCTTGACCGTAACGGTCGTCATGGCGGTCGTTGCCGTCTGCGCTCTGGGTATCACGGCGGCGATCGAGCTGTCGAGGCAAACACCCAAGATCGAGGAGTTTGGACGAGTGGGGAAGGAGTTCTTTCCAGACTTCGTCGACCCCACGAAGGCGAGCGCGCTGAAAGTCGAGGTTTACGACGAGCAACGATTGAAGAAGTCGGTGTTCGAGGTGAAGCAACAAGACAATGGTCGTTGGGTCATTCCAAGCCACTACAACTACCCCGTGGACGCGCAGCAGCGATTGGGACGCACCGCGAGCGCCGTCATCGGCCTTACACGAGGCGCCATGGTGACTCGATGGGAATCCGATCACGGTCGCTATGGCGTGATTGATCCCGAGACGGCCGTGCCTACGGACGAGGGGATCGGCCGCCGGATCACACTCGCGGGCAAGGAAGACGAGGTGCTGCTCGATCTGATCGTGGGCAAACGAGTCGAGCCCCAGCCGGGTATGCCGACCTCCGAGACCACGGCCAACGATTACTATGCTCGCCGAGCCGACGAGGATGAGGTCTATATCACGCGGCTCGACATCGATTTGTCGACTCGATTTTCGGATTGGATCAACACCGACTTGCTGGAGATCACGCCGGAGGACGTGATTGACCTGACGGTGAACGACTACGAAATCGATGAGGAACGAGCGCGGCTCAAGGTCGCCGACCTCTCCCACTTGGTTCGTTCCGCGGAGGGCGGGACTTGGCTCCTCGAGGAACTCGACGATCCATCCGCCCAGGTGAACCAGGCTCGAGTCATGGAGTTGGTCAATACGCTCACCAATCTCTCGGTCATCGGAGTCCGCCCGAAGCTACCGGGACTTCGATCCGACTTGACGATCGATCCACGCTATGTGCGGCAGCAGCAGGACCTCGAACGGCTTAGCCGCGATCTTTTGTTGAGCGGACTGCGCCTTGTTCCCGATCCTGAAAGTGATGGTCCCAAGTTGATCTCACTGGAAGGAGAATTGACGGTTGGGACGGCGAGCGGAATCGAATACACGCTCTACTTTGGTCGCGCGTTCGCCGGAGAAGAGTCGGAAATCGAAATCGGCACCAGCGCCGACGGCGACTCAACAACGACCGATGACTCGAGCGACGGGAGTTCCACCGGCGAAAGCACGAGTGAGACAACGGACCCGACCGACGAAGCGGCGCCGCGGCAACGTGGTCGGTATGTCTTCGTTCGCGCCCGGCTCAATCCAACGCTCTTGGGCCCAGAACCGACCGAGCCAACCGAACCACCTCGTCCACCCGAATTGGACGATCCGACACTCGTCCCCGAGGAAACCGTTCCCGACGACGGAGGCGAACCGGTTTCCCGCGTCGCGCGCCTGCAGGCGATCGCCGAGCAATACGATTTGGCTCGCCGCACGTACCTGCTTGAGCAACAAGCCTACCAGCAGTACCAGAGTCAATTGGCGGAGTCCGAATCGCGGATGGCCGAGATCGATCGCCGATTCGGCGGTTGGTATTACGTGATTGACGGAGAGGATTTCGAGTCACTGGCGCTCGACCGAGCGTCGCTCCTCGAAGCGCGAGTGGCCGGGCCGAACGATCCGATTGAAGAGCCACCTTTGCCGCCTGGTTTCCCGGCGTTCGACGATTCGGAGTTTCCCACGCTACCTCCTCGCTTGCCGCCCCCGACTCCGCGAGGCCCCGGCGCCGCTGGGGGACAACCAGGTCTCCCGCCTTCGTTGCCTGCTCCGAGTGGACGGTAGTCGTGGGAGTCGTTTCCACGATCGCACGTGACATGCCTCGCGCGACGGCTAGCACGCTGCCGGGCTGGGTAACTTTCCGGCGTTGTCGGTTTTCTCATGCCTTGCTAAAGTACGCGCTTGCCCAAAGGCCGTAACGTGCCGCCGGGCGTCAGGAATCTTCGCGGGTCCCCGCGACGGACAGGGAGGTACGCACTGTGTTCGTGGCAGCTTCGACTGAATGCTTTCGTGAATTGTCGTTTGAGGACGCCATCGATCGTTTGGTGGACGTTGAATACACCGTCGTCGAGGTAGCGGTCCACGAAGACGGCAATCAACTCAAGCCATCCGAAGTCGCGGCGGACGTGCACGCGGCGATTGAACGATGCCTCAGTCCACGCCGGACCGACATTTGTGCGTACAGTGTCCGCATCACGGAAACTGGCGAGACTCACTACGAGCAGTTCGAGAAGATCTGCCAACTCGCCAAGGCGACCAAGGTCGTCACGATCATCGTTCCCTCCAGCGAGTTGGGAACTCCGTTCAACGAAGAAGTCGAGCATCTCCGCCGCCTCGTCGAAATCGCTCGGACCCATGGCGTACGAGTCGGCATGCAAAGTCGACTTGGCTGCCTGACCGAGGACCCGGACACGGTCCAAGTGATGTGCGACCACGTGAAGGGGCTCGGGCTTACGCTCGACCCATCGCACTACCATTGCGGCCCGTACTCTCATCGAGACCTTAAGAATCTGATGAAGTACGTCTATCACGTGCAGCTGCGTGATTCGAAGAAGGACCAGCTCAACGTGCAAATTGGGCAGGGCGAGATTGATTACGGCAAGCTCATCTCGCAACTGCGCGGCGTGAACTACAACCGTGCCTTGACCTGCAACATCGAGCCGCTTCCCGGTCTCGATTATGAAACCGAGCTGCGCAAGATGCGATTGCTGCTCGAGAGTCTGCTGCTCTAAGCGATCTCAAGAGGCACGATTTCGCGGACGCTTCCCATACGTGCCGCGGGCTCGTTTACGCCACGTCGCGGGCCTCATGAGACCGCTCATCGCGACCGATGGATCAGCTTTCGAGGATGGCTCGAGCCCTTTCGCAAAGCGCTCGCGATTCCGCGTCGCTTTGCGTCTCGGCGATGATTCGGACGATCGGCTCCGTATTGCTGGCTCGAATCAGTAGCCACGCCTTTTCCCAATCGAGTCGGAGTCCGTCGCGCGTGTTGCTTGACGCGTCCGGGAACTCCGCGATGAGCCGATCGAGAGCGGCGGGGACGCGATCGGCCGTCAGCCCCGCCTTTGATTTGTGAATGGCGTATCGAGGTATGCCGTCGACGATCGCCGAGAGCGATTGCCCTGTCGCGGCCAGCGCGTCGAGCGTTTGAGCCATGGCGACCAAACTATCGCGAACGAAACCGACGCGTGGATCGATCGGCCCACCATTGCCTTCTCCGCCATACACGGCGTCGTGACGAATCATCTCGCCAGTCACATTCGCCTCGCCAACCGCCGAAACGATGCAGGGACAGCCCGCCGCGGCCGCCAGGTCTTGGTTCATTCGGCTCGTCGCGCAGTTGATCACCACGGGGCCTGTCCGGGTCCGCAGCGCGTGACCGAGGGTCACCGCCAACGTGTACTCCTCGCCGACATAACGCCCTTGTTCGTCGATGAGCGCCAAGCGATCGGCATCGGGATCCTGGCAAAATCCGACATCCACGCCGCTCGCCCTAACGCGAGCCGCGATACCCGTGAGGTTTTCCAGCGTCGGTTCCGGCGGATGCTCGAACCGACCGTCGGGAGTCCCGCCAATCAACTCGACTTCGCAACCGAGCTCCTTAAGCAAACGGGCTCCGGCCGTACTGCCCGCTCCATGATTTGAATCGAGCAGCACGCGGAACTTTCGCTTTTGGATTCGCTCGACATCCACCGTCGCGAGCACTCGCTTCAAGTGCTCGGCGTGAGGGTCGTCGATCGTTCGACAAGTTCCGAGCTCGTCGTAACTCACCCACGCCGCCTCGCCAGCGAGATACGCCTCCCGAACCTTGCCACCCGCCTCCGCGTCAATCACGCGGCCCTCGGGTCCGAACAACTTGATCCCGTTGTATTCCGGTGGATTGTGGCTTGCTGAAATCTGCACGGCTCCGGCGGCCTGCTCGGCTCTCACCAGCACTCCAACGGTGGGAGTCGCGGTCGCCCCCGACGCCAAGACGTCCCTGCCACACGCGACCAACGTCGCCCGCACCGCATCGGTGAGCATCGGCGCCGTCGTCCGTCCATCGTGGCTCAACACGATCGGGCCCGCGGGCGCGAGCTTCGCGAAGGCGGCGACGTATCGGCTGGCGAGATCCGGCGTCAATGATTGCCCAACAATCCCACGCAGTCCGGAAACACTGATGATGGGCTGAGGCGCGTCACTTGGCATGGCTGTTGGGATTCGTTGAAAGGGCTATCATGGCGTTTGGTAACTCGAACACCTACGCCGGATTGACAGTGTCCACCCCGTGTAGGTGCTCGCGGAGTCCCATGATAGTCCGCACGCGGCTTGAAACGAGGGTCGAGCGGGGTCGCCCCGCCAACGCCACCGAGTTTTTCATCGCGACGGTGGGACGATGCGGATCGCAGGGCGCGGACAGCGGGGCGCGCGGATCGAAACGCGAGGATCGCACGAGCGAGCTTGGGCGTTCGGCCGCGACCCTCGAGGCGCGGATCACTTTCCAGGTTTGATTCGAGTCGTCCTTCGGTTCCCCGGCCGCCCCGCTCGATGGAGTTCCGCGAACGTTCGTGAACCACGGGAACGATCCCTCACAGGAAGCACACCTCGAGCTGCCCGGCTGTCTCAGTCCCGGCTCCCTTGTTTTCCCACATCCAGTCAATCGCCTTGGACACAGTCTCCTTGGCTCCGCCCAATAGGACCTCGACACCATGGACGCGTCCTCTTCCTCAGCAGCGCTGTCGGATGACCAAGCTCGTGCCGCGATTCAACAAGCGGTCGATGCGGGCCGGCTCACCGCCTCGGCCCAAGCGAACATCGAGGTGTGGCTCAGCGAACCTCGCTACGAGTCGTACCGAAACTCGGTGCTTGAGCACATCGCCGCCGAGAAGTGGCAAATCCTGGATGACGTCTTCTGGACCATCATCCCATTCGGCACGGGCGGACGTCGCGGCCGGATGTACGAGATTGGGTGCAATGCGATCAACGATCGAACGATTGGAGAGAGCGCCCAGGGTCTCGCCGACTACCTCAATCAAAAGCTTGGCGAGGCTCCGAAGAGCTGCGCTCTGGCCTACGACACGCGCAACAACTCTCGGCATTTCGCCGAGCTGTGCGCGTCGATCATGGTCGCGAATGGATTTCATGTCTATTTCCTCGACGACTATCGCAGCACTCCCGAGCTTTCCTTTCTCGTGCGGCAAAAGGGGTGTGACGCGGGCATCATGGTGACCGCCAGTCACAACCCGCCGAGCGACAACGCCGTCAAGGTCTACGGCCCGACTGGTGGGCAGCTCGTTCCGCCCGACGACAAGGGAGTCATTGACCGCGTGATGACGGTCGATCGCGTTCTCACCGTGCCTTTCGCCCAGGCCATGACGGAAGGCAAGGTCACGGTTTGCACGAGCGAGACCGATGCCGCCTTACTCGCGGTGCACGAGCAGCAGAGCTTGTCCGACGCGCGTGACATCTCGGTGATCTACTCGCCGCTGCATGGAGTGGGCGAGAAGAACGTGTGCGACTTGTTGCAAGCCGTCGGGTTCGAGCAGGTCGAGGTGTTTGGTCCGCATCGCGAACGGGATGGAAACTTCCCCAACGTGCCCCATCATGTCTCCAATCCAGAGAATCCAGAGGTCTTCGCGGCGATCATCGAGCGAGCCAAGGAAACGGGCGCGGAGCTCGTGTTGGCGACCGATCCCGACTGCGATCGCATGGGAGCGGCGACTCCCTTCACGCTCAAGAATCGAGATGAATGGGGGACCCTGTCGGGCAATCAACTCGGCGCTTTGATGGCCGATTATATTCTCGGACGACGCCAAGCCGCGGGCACGCTCTCGCCCGAACACTATGTCGTCAAGACCCTCGTCACGACGGACCTCATCACGCGGATCGCGGACAGCTATCACGTCCGCACCGAGGGCAATCTCCATGTCGGCTTCAAATGGATTGGTTTGCAGATGGACCAATCGGGCCCCGACAAGTTCGTCTTCGGTACCGAGGAGAGTCATGGGTATTTGGTCGGCGGCTACGCGCGCGACAAGGACGGAGCCGTGGCTTGCTTGTTGTTGGCTGAAGCGGCGGCGCATGCCAAACGGGCAGGGCGATCGTTGCACGAGTGTTTGGATCGGCTCTACGAGCAACACGGTTATCACGGCGAACGCCTGATCAACATCACGATGACCGGCTCGGATGGCATGGCTCGCATGCAGCGGCTCATGGCCCGAATTCGCCAACAACCGCCGGTGTCGATCGGTGGACTCGCCGTGACCAATATTCGTGACTACGCCGGACCGACTCAGCGCTCGCCGGGTTCCGAGGCTCGCCCCCTCGACGCTCCCAAGGCCAACATGGTGATCTTGGATCTGGAAGGGGAGGGTAACCGCATCGCGGTGCGACCTTCGGGGACCGAGCCCAAGGTCAAACTGTACATGTTCACTCGAGTCGATGTGGGCGCTTCCGACGGGCTGACCGCGGCCAAGCAAAAAGGCGTGGAACTTCTCGATGGTTTCGCTCGAGATTTGCGGGCCTTCGCCGACAGCGTCGAATGACTCGCGACTAATCGTCCGTTGAGAGCAAGCTCATGTCCCCAAGCGATGCCGATGATTTCGATCACGACTTCCTCGGCGAGGAAGGGCTCGATGCCGCGCTAAGCGACTCGGAGCCGGACGAGCTCGAGACGGATGATGGCTGGGAGACCGACGAGGCGGCGGCGGAAGTCGACATCGGGCTGGCCGAACTAGCGCAAGTGGCCGACGCCGCCGAAACTCCCGCCGCGACCCAGGGGCCGAGTCCGACACACGAGTTTGGTTTTCGTCGCGCCGCCGCGCGTGTTCGCGAATTCCCCGCGACGCCCGGCGTCTATCTGTTCAAGGACGCGGCGGGGCGAGTGATCTACGTGGGTAAGGCGAAACGTCTCCGTTCGCGAGCCGGGAGCTACTTCACGCGAGCCGCGGAACTCGAGGCGCGGACGGCCGCTTGGGTCCATGAGATTTGCGATGCCGACTATCTCGAGTGCGAGAGCGAAGTCGACGCGATGCTGGCCGAGAGCCGACTGATCAAGGACATCCAGCCGAAGTACAACAAGGAACTCAAGGACGGGAAGACCTTTCCGTATCTTCAAATCACGACCTACGAGGACTTCCCGCGAGTCGAGGTCACGCGTGAGCCGCGTGATCGCGGAGTCAAACTGTACGGTCCGTTCGCCAGCGCGGGATCGTTGCGAGGCGCGGTGCAAGTCCTCCAACGCATCTTCAAGTTCCGCACTTGCTCGCTCGACATCGATGCCTCGGAGGAACGCTGGCGATACTTTCGACCTTGTCTTTTGGCCAGCATCCAGCAATGCACCGCTCCTTGCAACTTGCGTATCTCGAAGGAGGAATACCGGGCGGATATCCGGCGATTGCAGATGGTGCTCGAAGGCAAGAAGTCGGCGTTGCTCAATCAGTTGCACGACGAAATGAAGACCGCCAGCGCGAAACTCGATTTTGAAACCGCCGCCCGGTTGCGCGACGAGATCAAGATGCTCGAATCGCTCGATCGCCGAGGCAGTATCGAGAAGCACGTGCAACCCGAGGTCTTTCCGATCGATCCCAAGAAGGGGCTGGCCGGACTGCGCAAGGTCCTGCGGCTTGCCAGCGCGCCGCGTACGATCGAGGGAGTCGACATCGCTCATCTTGGCGGCGGAGAGACCGTCGCCAGTCTCGTGAAGTTCATCGACGGTCTTCCCTTCAAGGCGGGCTATCGACGATTTCGCATTCGCGATGTCGATGGGATCGATGATTTTCGCAGCATTCACGAGGTCGTCGCGCGGCGTTTTCAAGGGCTCGAACGCCGAGGCGAGGCGTTCCCCGACATCCTGTTGATCGATGGCGGCAAGGGGCAACTCAGCGCGGCGATGAGCGCGTTTCGCGAACTCGGAATAGAACCGCCAACGGTCATTTCCTTGGCCAAGCGCGAGGAGGAGATCTTCCTCCCTGGGCGGAGCGAGCCGCTGCGACTGAGTCGCCATGCGTTCGCGTTGCGGCTTCTACAATACGTCCGCGATGAAGCTCATCGATTCGCCCAGCATTACCATCACTTGCTACGCCGACGCAGCCAGTTCGACGAATAGGCGAGAGCCGAGCCGCCGCGGATGCGACGCGCTAGCCGAGTGGTAGCGTGTCGTGGGGATCGGGGAGGCCAAAGGCTTGGCGGAAGACGCGAGCCCGATGGGTCGCTTCGCCATCGCGATTCACTAGGCCGCGAGCCGATCCTTGAGAGTCGAGGGCGTGGCTCCAAAACACCGCGTCGACCACGCCACTGGAATCGAGTATCTCCAGCCACCGCCTAAAGTACGGCTGAACCCAATCCACCGCCCCCGGACCCGTTGTTGAAAGTTCGAACGTGCGGCTGTTGTTCTCGTTGCCGTCATCCTTGACCTCACGAGTCGTCTCTTCACTGGCCGGGCGTTCGGCGGGCTCGGATTCGCGGAAGCCCGCGCGAGCGGCTCGCAGCGCCACCCACTCCGCGTCACTCCGCTCCTCGGCGCTCGTGCTGACCACGAGTGGAAGCCCGAACGAACCCCAATGCGCGAGGCGATCGATGAGCTGACACAAATCGCGAGGACGAGTATCGGTGGGGCCTCCGCCAAATTCAAAATCGAGAGCGAATCCGGATATTTCAAGATTGGCGCGGAGCAGGGCATCGGCCAAGTGAAACGCGGGGTAGTCCACGCCGCGGTACTGGGACTCGGAAAAGGGCTGCGTGAAACCAACGACGTAGGGCAGGTTATCAACGGCTCGCCTCAGAGTCGTGCCGGCGTCGATGACCAGCTGTAAGCGAGTCGGCCCATCCCAGCCGAGGCCATCCACCAGATTGACCTTCTCCGCGAGGATGACGAGGTCGACTTGGCCAGCGTAGCGCTCCATGAGCTTCGCGACCCAGCGCTGCACCGATCGACGGATCTCGACGTGGTCGGTTTGCGCCAAGAGCCATTCCGGCCAGGCCGATCTCTGGAAACTCAACAACGGACCGAGCACGACATTCCAGGGTCGCGAATTCGCGGCGGCCAATCGCTCGTCCACGCTCGACCAATTCCACTGATCGGGTCGAGCCTCGATTTCATTCCAGCAAGGGCACACCACGACGGTGTTCACGAGATCGTCCAGCGCGTCGGCGACCTGAGCGGCCGTTCCCACGTGCGGCGATCCTCGCTCGACATCCAACCAGACTCCGCGCAACGTCGACGAATTGGACGAGCCGGCCGCGGCCGAGTCTCGTTGCCAGGCGACGTATTCCTCCGCCGCGAGATCCATCGCCTCAAGCGTTTGGTCGATCAGCGACTGCGCCGTCCGCTCACACGCGGCGACATCGCGGTGCTGTCCCATGGCGACGCAGAATTCGAGCGAGCAGCGTTCGATCTCCTGTCGCAAGCGGTGACTGGGAACGAAGTCGAGGACTTGCCATGCCGAAACACGATTCCTCAACCGATCCACCGTACCGCGAGCAATCTCGAGCCAAAGCCGATAGGGTCGAGGGCCAGGCCTCATCGTCGCCGTCGACAGCATGACCTGGAAGTCGTCATTGAGTTTGACGGGGAGATGCAGACGTGGGGAATCGGTTTCCGAGAACCGCAGGGTCCAGCCGCTATCCGATCGCTCCCAAGTCGACTTCCAGGGGGCGAGGTCTAGGCCGGAGAGATAAGCCACGGAGGGATCGAGATCGCCCAAACGGGAACGATCGTCAACCTCTAGGTGGATCTCGGCCATACGTAAGCGCTTCCATCTTCCCGATTTCGCGCTGGCCCGTCGGTTGGACTGCTTCGCCAGTCAATTGGCTTGCCTCGGGTCCAACGCCTTCAAACCGGGCCGTGCAAGAAGCCCTATACCCTATCAGCGCGAACGCGAAAGTGCCAGCAACGTACCCCCTAGGCTGGACGCAACGCCGAGCCACGTCCAAGGCCCGCCGCAGCCCCATCAGCCAGCCACCAACAGGCCTAACAGGACGGAGTACGAGTTGAGCGTCAAATGCACCACGATGGCCGGCCACAAACTCCCCGTACGCCTCACC
>JAGQPS010000063.1:0-2341 GCA_020426595.1 Planctomycetales bacterium | reverse complement strand
GCCAAGCAGGATGGCGAGCAGCGTGATGGCGACCGGCGCGGCGCCTTGTCCCACATGATTGAAGCCAAAGACCAGCGACGATACGAGAACCGGCCAAAATGGGAGTCGTCCGACTCGCGACTCCCGGGCCCCATCCCTGGACCTATCAGCTATCTCGCCGTTCCCAGACTGCTCGGCGCCTTCAGCCGTTGCTTGCCAACGAGTCGCAGGGTTCGATTTCTCCCCGGCTCCCAACAGCCCGACCTGGATACCGCTTTGCAGTTCGACCAATCTGCGAGTCCCGAGGTGGAACAAAGCTCCCAATAAAAAGCCTCGGTAGAGAAGCTCCTCGACCACGGGAGTCACCAGGGCCGCCCGGGCCGAGCTGAGAGCGACGAGCCAAGCCGATGGTTTTCGTGAAATCACTTCCAGCGTTTCGTGGCGATACTCGAGCCCCGACAGAGCTCCGGCCAAATGATGGACTCGCAGGAGAAACGGGATCGCGATCGCGGCGACCACCAAACCCAAGACGACGGCTTGCCACCAGGGGCGCCGACCACCCCACCGGCCAAACCATTGCAGGAAAGCTCGGCGAGGACTTCTCCAGGCGGCGAAAGCAATCCACACGGCGACCAGCACGAGTTGGCCGCCGAAGAGCACCGCCTGGGCCGCGACTTGAACGCGTTGCTCTCCGGCGAATTCATCCAAGTCGGGGCGATCGCTAAGCGAGGCTCGAACGCTCTGGCTCACGAGCGCGGCCCCGACCATCACAAGAAAGTAAGTCCCCAGCAGGAACCACGGGTCGAGCAAACCGAAGGACGGAAGCTCGCGAGGCTGGAACCTCAACGCTCGCCAAAACCGGGCCACCCAGGGGTAACGGGTCGCCCAGAGCAAGCCAACCGCGACCAAGGCAAGCAAGTTCCAAAGGAAAACAGCCGTCATTACCCAAAAAGACATGCGGCTAAAGTCCTTTCCAGATCGTCAACTCGCCGGTGTTCCGAGGCCTTAGATAGTCTTCTAGTCAATTCGGGCTCGTTTCGCCACAATATCGGGCGTTGGCTTTGAGGTTTCGCCCAATCGGCGACCAAGCCCCTTGGGGTGGACTCCCTCCGCTCCCTCAC
The DNA here is from genome assembly GCA_020426595.1 of Planctomycetales bacterium. Taxonomy (GTDB): domain Bacteria; phylum Planctomycetota; class Planctomycetia; order Pirellulales; family Pirellulaceae; genus UBA11682. The sequence goes on along the minus strand of JAGQPS010000063.1, from coordinate 1,241 downwards.
CTCCCCGCGTCCACCGGTGGCTCCTGCTTTTCGGATCCATCGATCGCGGGCGGTGATTCGTTGGGCGAGAAGTCTGGACAGTATCGCATTACCGTTTGAGGAAGTTCCGGGAGGAACGCACGAGCTCATGAGCACGATCATCAACGTCAAAGGTCGAGAGATTCTGGATAGTCGCGGCAACCCGACCGTCGAAGTCGAGATCATGCTCGACGACAACCTTTCGTTCGGCCGCGCCGCCGTCCCCAGTGGAGCCAGCACCGGAGCTCATGAGGCTTGGGAACTCCGTGACGGAGACAAGGACCGATTCCTGGGCAAGGGCGTGCAGAACGCGGTCAACAACGTCAACGGCCCGATCGCCGATGCCTTGATTGGCATGGACGCCACCGACCAGTTCGCGGTCGATGCCGCCATGCGTGAATTGGACGGCACTCCGAACAAGAAGAACTTGGGCGCGAATGCGATGCTGGGAGCCAGCCTCGCGGTGGCTCGCGCGGCCGCGTCGTACACCATGCAGCCGCTCTACCGCTATCTCGGCGGAGTGGGTGCCCGCGTCCTGCCGGCTCCGATGATGAACATCGTCAATGGCGGCCAACACGCGGACAACTCGGTCGATATCCAAGAGTTCATGGTGATGCCGCTGGGCTTCGATCGCTTCAGCGACGCCTTGCGTTGCGGCACCGAGATCTTCCACAACCTCAAGAAGGTTCTCTCGAGCAAGAAGCTCAACACCGCCGTCGGTGACGAAGGTGGCTTCGCGCCGGATCTCGGCAGCAACGTCGAGGCTCTTGACTTGATCATGCAGGCGATCGAGCAAGCCGGTTACAAGCCGGGCGAGCAAGTCTTCATCGCGCTCGATGTCGCCGCCACCGAGCTGTACGACACTGGCAAGAAGGTCTACACGGTCGACGGCAAGTCGATCGACTCGGCCGGCATGGTCGATTACTTGGTCGACTGGGTCGAGAAGTATCCGATCTGCTCGATCGAGGATGGCTGCAGCGAGGACGACTGGGAGGGCTGGAAGTTGCTCACCGACCGCGTCGGTAACAAGGTCCAGTTGGTCGGTGACGACCTCTTCGTGACCAACACCGAGCGTCTGGCTCGTGGCATCAACGAAGGCATCGCCAACAGCATCCTGATCAAGGTCAATCAGATCGGTACGCTGACCGAGACGATCAACGCCATCCGCATGGCCGACCGCGCGGGCTACACCAGCGTGACCAGCCACCGCTCGGGCGAGACCG
>JAGQPS010000639.1 GCA_020426595.1 Planctomycetales bacterium | reverse complement strand
GAGAGCTGCGGCGCGGAAATCGAGACTCATCAGGATCAGCGCAGTTACACCTGCCCATTCTGCGAATCGACCTACGTACTTGAGGTTCCCGAAAGCCAGGATCGCCCTCGTCCGGAATTCATCATCGGCTTCGCGGTGACTCCAGACGCCGCCGAACAGAAGTTCGTGCAGTGGATCTCGGAGAAGTCTTTCTTTCGCCCCGCCGACCTCGCGCACGCGCGGCCCGCGGAGCGACTGCGCGGCGTGTATCTCCCTTTCTGGCATTTCGCCATGTTGGCTCAAAGCCAATGGGAAGCCTCGATCGGCGAGCATTGGTATCGGACCGAGACCTACACCGAACGCGGCGCGGACGGAAAGATGGAGACGAAGACGCGGCGGGTACAAGAGACCGAGTGGTGGCCACTCCAGGGACGCCATCATCGCTACTACAGCGGCTACTTGGTCTCGGCGGCCAAAGGGCTGAGTCAGCCCGAGGCCGATATGGCGATGCCCTTCCAGCTTGCCGCGCTCAAGCGATTCGACCCGAGTTACTTGGCGGGTTGGCAGGCCGAGGAGCCAAGCGTTACCCAGCAACAAGCGTTGCCGGTTTGTCAGCAATACTTCGCCAACCAAGAGCAACAAAACATCGCGACGTTCTTGCCGGGCGACACGCATCGTGGCCTCCGAGTCGATACCGAGTTCAGCGGCGTGACCAACGACCTGTGTCTCCTTCCCGTCTATGTGATGAACTACCAATACAAGGA
>JAGQPS010000638.1 GCA_020426595.1 Planctomycetales bacterium | reverse complement strand
GGCGATGCCGCGGAGCAAGTCGTTGTTGCCTTGGCTCATTCGTTCTCCCACGGCGAACCACAACAGCGAGGGAAGATCACGGTCGGTCGCATGTTCGGGCATGGAGGCCAACACGCGTAGCACCGGCCAGGCGGCATCGGACGACAGCGCGTGACTCGCCAAGACATGATGTTTGCGGACGATCAACGAGGACTCGATTTGCGCTTGAGCCTGCAGCCAACGTCCAAACTCGTCCTTCCCCGCGGCACCCTGCTCCACCGCCTCGGCCGCGAGCCGAATTTGCCAACTTCGTACCAATTCGTGCGCGTCGAGCGGATTGATCAGCTCCTCGATATCGCGCTCACCGCAACTGAACAGGGCCCAAAGAGCTCGCACCCGCCGGCTGGGATCGGGATGCATTTGTTTTATCCGTCGCAGCGCGTTGAGGGCTCCGTTGGAAAGCTCACCCGCGGCGGCTCGTTCGGCCATCACGAGTCGAGCCATCCGCACATGCCAGTCGTTCGCATGCTCCAAGGCCGCCACGAGCTCATCATCACTCGCGGACCAGTAATCGACGACCGCCGGTTCATAGGATGCGTCGTACTTCATCCGATAGAGTCGACCATTCGAGCGATCCCACTGCTCGGCATTCGGGCTGTGGCAATGTCGCACGTCATACCAATCGGTCAGGTACACAGCGCCGTCGGGACCGCATTGCAAGGCGACTCCAACGAAACTTGGATCGTCGCAGAACATCACGTCGTAGCCCGCGTGGACCGT
>JAGQPS010000637.1 GCA_020426595.1 Planctomycetales bacterium | reverse complement strand
CACAACAACTGCACGTCAATCCCGACTCGTACTCGTACTCGTACTCGCACTCGAAAGTGAATCATGCCGCTGCGTTGCGAGTGATCGAGTACGAGTACCGCGATGCTGAGTACGAGTACGAAACTGCGCGATGTAGTTCGCCGCAACGCATTAGCGTCGGTTCCGTCCCGGCGCAGTCGATCACTTCACTGAGAGACGCAGTAAACCGTTCCCCCTCCCGCATCTGATTCAGCAATTGCCAAATTGCGCGCAGTGCGAGAGGGGGATTCAGGGGGAGGGCGACAGTCGTTGAGCCGAAAAGCACCAGACAAGCTCTTGCAAGCGAAGAGCTTTGCGCACAAAACAGCAGGCACATCCCACGAGCAACACGCGCAGTTTTCCCCGACTCGAACGATGCCCTCCCCCTGCCCCCTCCCGGTATTGCGGCGCACGACGTGGATACCATCGACGGGAGGGGGAACACAGCAACTGCACGTCAATCCCTACTCGTACTCCTACTCGTACTCGCACTCCTACACGTACTCGAAAGTGAATCATGCCGCTGCGTTGCAAGTGATCGAGTACGAGTACCGCGATGCGGAGTACGAGTACGACACTGCGCGATGTAGTTCGCCGCAACGCGTTAGCGTCGGTTCTTTCCCGGCGAATGACTCCAACGTCAGTGAGAACCGCGGCTCGCGCCTTTCGGCGAACTAACCCGCGCGTCATTTGGCGAATTGAGACCCACCGCGAACTATCTTGCTCGCAACATGAACGGCTCCTCGACCAACTCCAAGTCACCGGAGCGAACAAACAAGAGTC
>JAGQPS010000636.1 GCA_020426595.1 Planctomycetales bacterium | reverse complement strand
AGGAGTTCCACGCCTTTCTCGAAGAGTGGACCCAGGCGCCCGGCCGGATGCCACCCGAGACGGCGAACTGGCTGCGCGGGACCTTCCTCGCAGAGCCCCTGCGCGACTGGGACGTCTCGCGCCCCGCTCCGTATTTCGGCTTCGAGATCCCCGATGCGCCGGGCAACTACTTCTACGTCTGGGTCGACGCGCCGATCGGCTACATCGCCGCGACCCGCGAGTGGTGCGACACGACGGGGGAGGACCTCGACCGCTGGTGGCGCGACCCCGAGTGCGAGATCCATCACTTCATCGGCAAGGACATCGCCTACTTCCACACGCTCTTCTGGCCCGTGATGTTGAAGGCCGCCGGTTTCCAGCTCCCGAAGGCCGTGCACGTGCACGGCTTCCTGACCGTGAACGGCGAGAAGATGAGCAAGCGCAAGGGGACCTTCGTCCTTGCGCGCACCTACCTCGACCACCTCTCGCCCGAGTACCTCCGCTACTACTACGCGAGCAAGCTCTCGTCCCGGGTCGACGACATCGACCTGAACTTCGATGAGTTCGTGCAGAAGGTGAACGCGGACCTCGTCGGCAAGGTCGTGAACCTGGCGAGCCGCACGGCGCGCTTCGTGAAGGGCGAGCGGCTGCCGGCGACCTATCCCGCGAACCGGGACGGCGGACTCTTCGCCGCGGGTGCGGCGGCGGGCGAGGAGATCGCCGCGGCCTTCGAGTCCCTCGATACGTCGAAGGCGATGAGGCTGGTGATGGGGCTCGCGGATCGCGCCAACGAGTTCGTCGAGTCGCGCGAGCCGTGGAATC
>JAGQPS010000635.1 GCA_020426595.1 Planctomycetales bacterium | reverse complement strand
GTGACCGCGACTTTCTCTCTTGAGGTGCAGCGTGAGCGATGTATCGAAAGCCGCCTGGGCTCGAGCATCGGCATTGGCCGTGACCGTTGCGGTGGTTGGGTTCGGCTTCGAGCGGAACGCCCATGGCCAGGACTTGGAGTTTAACCGAGACATTCGCCCGGTACTGTCCGAGTACTGTTTCGCGTGCCACGGACCCGACGCCAACCATCGTGAGGCCGATCTTCGTTTGGACGATCGCGAGGCGGCGATTGACTTCGGCGCTATCGTTCCGGGTGAGCCCGGGGCCAGTCTGCTGGTCGAACGCATCTTGAGCGACGACCCCGATTCGATCATGCCGCCTCCCCACACATCGAAGTCACTTTCGGTCGAACAACGTGAGTTGTTGGTGGAGTGGATTCGCGGTGGAGCCGAGTATCAGCGGCATTGGTCGTTCGAGCCGGTGCCCGAGACGGTCGACATCCCCGCGGCGGGCGAAGGTTGGGCGAGAAACCCGATCGATCGTTTCGTCGCCGCGACTCACGAACGTCGAGGGATGCGGCCAGCCGAAGAAGCCGACCGAGCCACCTGGCTGCGCCGAGTCACCTTCGACCTCACCGGGCTCCCACCCACGCTCGACGAACTCGATGCGTTTCTCGCCGATGATTCCAGCGAAGCCTACGAGCGGGTCGTCGATCGCTTGTTGTCCTCGCCCGCCTATGGCGAGCGGATGGCCAACATGTGGCTGGATGTGGCTCGCTATGCCGACACGTATGGCTATCAGAGCGATGTGCCGATGGAGGTTTGGCCGTGGCGTGATTGGGTCATCCAGGC
>JAGQPS010000634.1 GCA_020426595.1 Planctomycetales bacterium | reverse complement strand
TACTTTATCTCCTCGGTTCCAATCTGTTGGCGAACCGCATGACACAAGCCGTGCAGGCGTTGCCGCTGCCACCACTGGCGACGTTCTTCGCTGAGGCGACGGTCCTGAATGTGAACGATCCGTTCGTACTCCAGGTAGAGTACCGTTGTGATCGCCAGCTTGACCCACGCTTCTACCGCGCGGAAATCAATAAAGCTGTACTGTGCGAAACCGAGCGTCGATTTTAATTCTTTGAAAAACAGCTCGATCTGCCAACGCAGTGAATACAACTCGATCACTTCCCGAAGACTCAACCAGGTCGCGTTGGTCAAAAGGATTTTCACATCGTCCGGCGTCGCTTTTTGTAAGTCTGGTTTCATTGTCGAAAAAACAAGTAGTACGTCACCAACGTTTCGCACGGCACGTTTTTCCTGATAAGCGTAGTACACGCGAGCTTTCATTTTCGGCCCAACACGCCACTTGGAAAGCCGCCGATAGTCAGCGTACTTGCCCGTAGACGCTCGAAGCCTGATGGTCTTGAGCGACAGACTCGTCCAATCCTTTAGCCGAGAACGCAACTTAGGCCGCTGGCCGGTCGGTCCTTCGAAAACCCGTTCCGGGTTAGCTGGGAAGACCCAGGTGTATCCTTTTTCCTCACAAGCGTGTTCGACGACCGAAGATTCATAAGCCGTATCGCCCAACACAACGACTTCGGCATCGTCATCCAGAGGTAACGTGCGTACCATCTGCGCAGCCGCTTCGGCCGTGGTCAGGTGTGTCCGCTGATTCTCCTGACAATACTCCTCGGTCAAATGAGGTATTTGCATCGGGATGCGGATGCCTGAGGCCGTGATCAATAAACCTAAGGTGAA
>JAGQPS010000633.1 GCA_020426595.1 Planctomycetales bacterium | reverse complement strand
GTCAGCTTTGTCCCGCCAGTGCAGTCCACTGTGACAAATGACACCTGAGAGATCAATGAGAGCCGATTTTCCAAACATAGAAGATACGGATAACTGATCGTTTGTAAACGTCTCTTGAGTGCCTTTCTCACATCCGAAAGTGCCGAAACCCCCCAAAAAACGGGCTCTCTCGTCGATCTCAGCATCGATTGCCGGGTTCGTGTTCAATCCCGAAGGCTGCAGCGCTTAGTATAAATAGAGGGGCTTTAGAATTACCGGTGTGACGGAAGCAAAAAGCATGTTAGCTTCCGTATTGAATTTGAAGCACCGTCATATCAATGACTTATGAAATCGGAAAATTGAACCACGAGACCCTCCTTGGGCCGATCGCGACAGCGGAGGACGCTCTTGCCCGGCTCGATGAGCGCGTCGCCCGATCCGAGGTCGGTGCGGGCTTTGCCGAGCGGGCCGACTTCTTCGAGTCCGTCTCCAGTATGTGGGTCGGCGGGGAACTCGTCCATCTCGAGGACCTGGTTCTCCACGACGCACAGATGGACATACGCGCGCCCGGCCACGAGCTCGTCATTGCGCACCGCATCGTGCGGGCCAGGCGCCGGGTCTCGCGGAATGATCCTGGCTGGGCGGTTTCACGGTCGGGCATCCTGGCGCTGGCTGGCGTCGAGGAGGAGTCGTCCATCGAAGCCGAACCCGTCCACAGGGGAGGGGAGGGGGTGGAGCTCGACTTGCTCGATCACGATGCACTGTCGCCCGAGCTGGCCGAGATCGACGAGGTCCTTGCTCGCACCCAATGGCTGGTCGATGGCAATGCGACTGTCGAACAAAGGAAGCGAGAACCTGAGATCAGTGTCGGCGAGCTGCTCATTC
>JAGQPS010000632.1 GCA_020426595.1 Planctomycetales bacterium | reverse complement strand
AATGCCACGTGACCGATACACCGAGGCTCAAGTGCTCTGCGGGTTGCGGGAGGCATGGCAGCGTATCACTGGCGCCGACGAGCCGTTTAACACGGAGACTCAGATTGACACGTACATGAAGGAGACGGGTACGTGGGACGAAATTGATTTCGCTGACGTTTTCCGAGGCCTTGAGCAGTTCTTTCAGTTTGGATGTTCTGATGTTGAATGGAAAACCTTCTTCGGCTTCGCTGTCGCAAAGCGAAGCCTCGAGGAATGGGACCGAACCGTAGCTCGGAAGCTCACATTTCGTGCGTTGGCCGACTTCATTGCTGACCGGGCACCAGTGACTGCTTCATTCGACCCGATCTCGGTACTTGGAATTCCCTGTGCGCCAGCAGGTGTTTTTGATGGTTGTCAGAAGCTGATTGCCGCTCCGCGCATCGCGCCCAGCACTAGGATCATCGACGCCTTGCGCGGCAACGCGTTGGACGACTTCTGGATGCGACTCCGCTGGCAGACCGAGAACTTGATTCCGCCGCTGCCGGATTCTTGGCGCGGCATAACAGGCACGGTTGGCAGCGTTGGCATGGTGGGCATTCTGATGGGCCTGACAATGACCTGGCTTACCTCCGACCTGACATTCATCATCCTAGGGTCTGTATTCGCGGCAATCCTTCTTATCGCCGGCTTGATTTATAAACAGCGGACCAATCCACTTCCGCCAAACATCGTGACTTTTCGCGACCTCTCGTATCATATTGTGAAATCGCGCGAACAGATTGCTACGCTAAAACAGGCATCATTGCTGGACGAATCACTTTAAACGACCAGGACCGCAAGAGAAGCCACACACGGACAATTCAGCCTTCGAGGTGGACCAAACAACCGCGAAGTTACT
>JAGQPS010000631.1 GCA_020426595.1 Planctomycetales bacterium | reverse complement strand
GCGGGCCTGGAATTGTCGCGGCTCAGTGAACTGGAATCGCGGCTTGAGCAACTGCTCGATGTCCTGCTTGAAGTCACGAAGCGCACTCGCGACGAGTACGCCAACGTCTACTTCAACAAGCGATTCCAACTGGCGGGAGGCTACACGCCTCCGGCTCGCTCGGGCGACGACTGCCCGTTCTAAGCCGCTGGGCTGCGGCACTTGGGATGTGTGCGGGATGGTCGGCGTCACTCACGCGCCGGCCATCCCGTTTTCGTGTCACGGACCTTAGCGGATGGAAACGCCATGGATTTGCGCATCGTGATCGATTCTCGGGAGCAGCTCCCATATTCCTTTGGTTGTCAGACCGTTCGGAAGAAGCTTGAAGCAGGGGATTACAGCGTCGAGGGGTTCGAGCACCTCGTGGCCGTCGAACGAAAGAGCCTGGCAGATTTCACCCATACGGTGATTCACGATTTTCACAGGTTCGCGGCGGAGCTCGATCGGCTTGCCGGCTACGAATTCACCGCCGTCGTGGTGGAAACCGACCTTGATGCCATGCTCCGAGGGCTCAAGAAGGCCGAGCTTCGCACGGTCAAACCTGCCGCACTTTTGGGATCGGCCACCCAGATCTCCGCTCGCTGGAGCGTGCCGGTCCTGTGGTGCGGTTCACGTGCGGCCGCTCGAGCCTTCACCGAATCGATGCTTCGAGCCAGTGTTCGAGAGCTCCTTCGTCGTCAAAGGAGCATCGCATGAATCCGACTCTCAGCGGCAAGGTAACGCGAACATACGTATCGTCAGCGACCTTCTGTGCGGGAGTCATTGAAACAACGGATTCCGGCCGAGCGCGGTTCCGTGCTCCATTCCCGCTCCCCGAGGGCGAGTACCTCACGCTCTCGGGCACTTGGAAGAC
>JAGQPS010000630.1 GCA_020426595.1 Planctomycetales bacterium | reverse complement strand
CGCTTCGCTTGGGCTCCTGACCCTAGGCTTTGGTGCGGCGCCCCCGATGGGGGCTTAGCAAACCGTGGTTCGACTCTTTTGCACCCAACTCGCCATTTGCTTGGGAACGAACCGCGTCCGTCGGGCTTATACCAACGGTCTATCGAGCGAGGGATTTCTCGAGTTCTCGCACGGCTTGAACGACTCTGGCCAACGCCGGGATGGTCTCTCGCCGACGCCTTCGGCTTCTCGGCTTAGCGGTAGCCTTCTGAGCGGTTGAGCGGGCCTACCTTGCTCGATCTCGTCCTCATTGCGTATGCCGCAAGCCGTCAACGTCTCGCCCCGCGAAGTCGTTATCGCGTCGCGAGTCCAGCGGTCCAGCTCGACGAGGCTCATCGCTACGAGCGATTCTCCACCTAGGAATCCGGCATCCTGAAAAACCCGACAGGAATTCTTCGGAAAGTCTGGCGGACGGAAGCCGCTTTTCGGGCTCTTAACGTCAAGCAAGGACGTGGGCTTCCTTGCCGAGGCCATGGGATGCTTGAGTAGGGAGAAGCGATATGACCGGTAAGGTGTTGTTGTTGGGATGTTGTCTCGCGATGGCTTTCGTTGCTGGGCTGCAACAGCCGGGACAGTGTGGTGGCGGAAATCGTCTTCGTTTGGAGGCTCGACTTTCCGGGGAAGGGACGCCAGCGAGTGGGAAAGCCAAGTTCGAGGCTCGTGGAACGCGCCTCCGCTTGAGCGTTGAGGTCGAGGATTTCATCACGGCGCCGGGTGTCGCGGTGATCGACGTGGCGGGTCACACCTACACGGTCAATTTGAGCGCCGCCGGCTTTGGCGATCTCAATCTGGATACCGAGAACGGCCAAGCGGTCCCTGATCTTTCGGGAGGCGGCACGGTCGTGGTGACCAGTGGAGATGAGCAA
>JAGQPS010000062.1:3928-20759 GCA_020426595.1 Planctomycetales bacterium | reverse complement strand
TCAATCAAGCCACCAACTCGTTACACCACCAACACTTCCGTCCAGCGCCATCCCTGAAAGCGCAACATCTAAGCGCGTCAGCGAGGGACTCTTCGACTTCTCAATCAAGCCGCTAACTCGTTGCGCCACGAACACTTCCGTCTAGCCACATTCCCAGATGCGCGACATCAACGTGCGGTAACGGAATCTCTCGCGCGATTCCCTTGTTCGCCCCTGCGCGAATTCCCAACACGCGTCTCGGGCATCCCGTGCCAGGCGCGGGCGCGAATTCCAACGTCATTCGCCCCTTGAGTTTTCGTGGCACGCCAAATGCTTATCGATCGTTCACGGTCCAACCGCGGCCGATCGCGAATAGCCCCGGTGGGGTGCGGGCTTGAAGTCGTACGGTTCTCGCTGCATCTAGCGGGCAAACTTGTCGGCTGGAAGAGCCCCTCGCTCTTAGGTGTCGCGTCCATGGGGAAGCGACTGACAGGGAGCGTCAACCGTGTGGCGAGTTGTTGGCTTGGTCGAGAAATCGAAGAGTCCCTCGCTCACGCTTCGGGTTTACTTTGGGTTTTCCACGCTGGCAACACATCACATGGACTGAGACCTGAAAAGCGCTACATCGAGAGTTTCGCATGAGGAAGAGAATCGTGGTCATGCTTCGTCGATTGCGGACCGAATTGATTCGCTTGCCGAGCCTTCGCATCAACATCCAAGTCGTCGCCCCACAAGATGGGAACGGTTCATTGGATATCGATGTTCCTGATACGATTCATGTTCAGCGGGCCGATCTGATCACCAACGGCCAGAATGATCAAACGACGACCAAACTGGTCGAGCATCAACCACGAGACTCGGGGCAGAGCTCCGAAACAGGTCAGTCGAAGTAGGTGAGTACGACTCGCAATTCACGGGACAAGGGATCGGCATGTCGGACTGTCTGGATGCGCCACAGTGGAATCGGGCGGCAACGCTGAAGCGTTTGGGGGGTGATCGCGAGCTACTCGCCGAGATGATCGCGTTCTTCGAGGAGGATGCCGACGCGCTCTTGAAACAGATCGTCGAGTGCCGTGCGGGACAAGATTTTCGTGGAATCGAGCGAGCGGCTCATAGTCTCAAGGGAATCGCGGCGACCTTTGACGGGTTCCCCGCAATGCATGCGGCGGCGGCTTTGGAATCGGCCGCCGCGGGCAAGCAAGCCGGTGATTGGGACGAGCGAATCAATCAGGTTCGCGACGCCGTCGAAGGACTGAGCAAGGCCTTGGCGAAGGAAAGTGCCTCGGCCTAAGCGACCACTCGGCCTAAGGGCTGAGCATCGCCGGGAGAATGCCTCACGGCTCCCGTGCCGCCACGATAGCCACCGCGCAGACTCTCGCCTCATGGCGCGGGCAAGTCACTCCGCAGGCGCGACTCGGATCGCCGTGTCGATGGAGATTTGGTACGCCCGTATTTTGTTGCGCAGGCTCCCTCGAGTGATTCCGAGGAGACGTGCCGCTTCCGATTGATTGCCATCTGAATGGCGAAGGACTTGGGTGATCAGTCGCCGCTCAAGCTCCTCGATCAGCTCGCCATGTAGATCAATGGCGCCCTGCTCGAGCCGCATCTGGATCAAGGCCTCAATGGAGGGCCAAGCGTCCGAACCATCCACCGCGCCGGATCCGCGCGCCCCGCCGACATCGGCGTTGTTCGGTGCCAACTCCTCTTGAGTCGGGGAAGTCACCTGGTCGGCGTCCGAGGCTATGCCCGCGACCTCACCATGCACGACACCGTCGTCGTCCCCAACCTCGTGCACGGCCGCGTCGGTCACCGCTTGCTTCTCGACTCGACTTGGGGCTGACCCGCCCGGTTCCTCATCGGTCGCGAACAAGTCGGCGGGAAGGGCGGAACGAAGCACGACCGGTGCCGAGCTCTGCAAGAGCGCTTGCCGCACGACACTTTGCAGCTCTCGCACATTGCCGGGCCAGTCATATTCGAGCAGCACATCCATCGCGTCGGGCGAGAAGCCTTGGCATTGACGTCCCAACGACTTGTTCCAATACGCCAGAAAGTGCTGTAGCAACAGAACCCGGTCGTCGCCACGCTCTCGCAACGGGGGTAACTGAATGGTGTAGCCGTTGAGTCGGTAGTAGAGATCGGAGCGAAACTCGCCACTCTCGCACATCTCCTCCAGGTCCCGATTCGTCGCCGACACGACTCGCACGTCCACCGAGATCGTTTTGTTGCCGCCGACTCGCTCGAAAGTCTGTTGCTGCAACAATCGCAATAGCTTGCTCTGCACCGACGGAGCCATATCGCCGACTTCGTCCAGGAAGATGGTTCCACCATCGCATTGCTCGAACTTGCCGATGCGCCGATCGTGAGCGCCCGTGAAGGCGCCTTTTTCATGGCCGAAGAGTTCGCTTTCCAGCAGCGTCTCGGATAGGGCGGCACAGTTCACCGCCAGAAATGGTGCCTCGCTACGTTCGCCATGTTGCACGATCGCTCGAGCCACGAGTTCCTTGCCCGTGCCACTCTCGCCGCGGATCAGCACCGCGATGTCTTGTCGAGCGACTCGGCCAATCGCCTTGAACACGTTCTGCATGGCCGGGCAGCGTCCCACGAAGGCATCGCCCGATTCGGCTGGCAGAGTGAGATCGCTGATGTCGACACTGACCGTCGCGAGCCGACGCGCTTCGAGCGCTTGATCGACGAGACGGCGAAGCTCCGTCACATCGATCGGCTTGGGCAAGTAGTCGAACGCCCCGAGCTTCATCGCCTCGATCGCCACGCTGCTCGACGCGGCCGCCGTCGCGACGATGACGGGAAGCCGGCGGTCGAGAGCCTTGATCTTCTGGCACACCTCGAGCCCCGAGAGGTCGGGTAACATCACGTCCAACAAGATCACATCGGGAAGTTCGTCCCGGACTCGAGCCAATCCTTCCTCGGCGGTTTGAGCCGTTACGATTTCCAAGGCCGTGCCGTGCAGCGCTCGCTTCACGAGATGATGAACGGAGCGATCATCATCGATCGACAATAGCTTCGGCAACGGCATCCAGCACCTCTACCTAAGTCCCTGGTGGTCCCCACGCCCGGATCACGCGACACGATTGGTAACCCCGACGATTCGCGGCGTGTAAGCCCATCAGCCACCCCGTCAAGCAAGATTCAGGCCCATACGCGACATCGACCGTCAGCCTAACATCTGACGGTCGAGTCGGGCAGAGCCGCCGGCTGACGGCGGATCGAAATGTCGGTGGCAAGACGCGAACCTACGGTTGCTCATCAACATCGATGGTGACCTCGCCGGTTTGCTCATTTTCCCGCACTTCAACACCTCCAGCGGGAGTCTCGATGTCGATCAACTCCTTCTCGGGCTGGCAACCAATCGCGGTAAAGCTCACCGGCAGGAACAGAAACGAATAGAGGATTCGGCGCATGGCCAACATGGTTTTCTCCTTCATGTAAACTCCGCGAGTTTCGGACCGCATTCGGCGATCGCGGCGATCGTTACGCCTCCTGAGCCTGCACCATCCAGAGGTGCTTCTCGAGTCGGGCGGCGACCGAAATGAGCAAGTCCTGGCTCACGGGATCGGTGGACTCGAGATGCTCGATCGCCTCGCGTAAGGCTTGGATCGTCGTCGCCAAGCGGTCGGCCACGAGGTGCACCGTTTCCGGCGCGGTTTGGAAACCATCGGGATAGGCGGTGAGTCGACTGGCCGTTGCCACGCCATTCGCCCGGCCATTCGCGGCGGTTCCCAGGGTCGCGATGCGTTCGGCGACCTCGTCCGAAGCGCTGCGAGTGTCGGCGATGACCTCGTCCAACTGCAGATGGACCGAGCGGAAATTGGGGCCGACAACATTCCAGTGGGCTTGCTTCCCCTGCAGTGCCAGATCGATCAGATCGACCAACGAAGCTTGCAGGACCTTGACCGTGGAAAGCTTGTCCTTGTGATCAAGGACTTGGCGGGCCATCACGGTTTTCATTTCGTTCTCCTTTATCGGAAAGACGAGTCGCGCAGCGCGAGACGTCTGGGTTGAATGCGTGGTCGATGTCGCCACGCCTAGCGGACCAGCGCCGAGTGATCGGCGCGAGTCTCTTCGCGAGGGCTATGGGGCGCCGTTGATACGAGCCAACGTTCACCGGCCGCGTGAGAATCCGCGGAAGCCCTGGCGTGCGATGCGAATTACTGAATCACGTCCGAATCCTGGTCGCGAAGCCGCTGGCCGCGATCTTGGATTTCCTCGGCCGTGTCTTCCGCCGCATTCTCGATGCGTTGGACATCCTGTTGGATGCGATCGGTCTCGAGTCGGATCGATGGCTTGTCGCTACTGACGTTGATGGTGATCCAGCCAACTAGGGCGAGCACCACTACGATCACGATAGTGAAGAGAATTCCCTTCATGACATTACTCCTTCATGCGATGAACCACGTCGCGCGTCATCACGGTTGACGGTCGCGGCGCGCTACACGATCGAACGCGATCGCGGCACGACCAAACTCACCACGAACAGCACCAAGAAGATAAAGAACAGAATCTTGGCGAAGGTCGCCGCCACGCCGGCCAAGGCGCCAAAACCAAGGAACGCGGCGATCAACGAGATGATCAAAAAACTCAGAGCCCAGCTCAACATGACAACTCTCCTCGATGGAAGAAAATCGGAGGCTCGATCTGGGATCACACCCATTGTGTGACCAACGATGATCGATGCTGAAGAGTTGGGAATCGCAGCTACCGTGCCAGACTCGATGGCGGTGCGAAAACGGGCCAAGAAACGGCGAAATGGGCCAGAAACGCTCGAAAACAGCGCCATTCTTGAGCAAGTGGCGATCGTCGCCCGGTCGCGTTGGTTGCCCAACGACCAGCCTCCCCCCTTTCACGCGAAGGCCAGAGAATCGACCGGTCCGCACGGCTCCTAGGGCGAGTTTCCGTTCAGAATCGCCTCGAGGATCTCGTACGACGCGGGCTTAACGACATGTCGATCGAACCCCGCGGCAAGAGCCTGTTCGCGATCCGAGTCTTGGCCGTAGCCGGTGAGCGCGACAAGATGGATCCGCTTTCCTACCACTAGTTGGCGGACTCGTCGGGCAAGCTCGTACCCATCCATGCCAGGCAGGCCAATATCGAAGAATGCGATATCGGGTGGTTCCCGTTCGATACGGGCCAACGCATCGTTCGCGTCGTGCGCGGTTTCAACTTGGTGATCACCAAGTTTGCGCAGCAATCGCGAGAGCATCCATGCCGCGCCTTGATTGTCGTCGACAACCAACACTCGCCGTGAAGTCGGTTCGACCTTCGCTTCCCGCGATTCCGTTTCGGGAAACAACTCGTCTAGCTCGTCACGCGTTGGTCGAGGCAGCCGCACGCGGAAGGTCGAGCCTTGCCCGAGTCCTGGGCTCTCCACGCGCACTTGTCCCCGATGTCTCTCCACGAGTTGTCGCACGATCGTCAGCCCGATCCCAAGGCCTCCTTGCGAACGATCAAGCGGCTGCTCCGCTTGCGTGAACAGATCGAAGACCTTGTCAATCAACTCCCCGTCGATTCCAACGCCGTCGTCACTCACGACGACCTCGATCACTTCGTCCGCGACGTGCACCGATAGCTCGATACGACCACCTTGATCCGAATACTTCGACGCGTTACCGAGTAGGTTGTCGAAGATTTGCGTCAGTCGCACACGATCTCCCGCGATCCAAACCGGTTCGGCGGGCAACTCCACGTCGACCGTTTGTCCGCGGTCCTCCAAGGTGGGGCGCAGCTTGGCGAGCGCCCCCTCCAGCAACGATCGCGTCTCGATCGCCTCGACATGAAGGCGAACTTTTCCACGCATGATGCGAGAGACGTTCAACAGGTCATCCACGAGTCGCACCAGTTGATTCGCCTGGGACTTCATGAGCTCAACGGCCGCATCATCGAACCGCCGCTCGCGCGAAAGCACTTCGAGGCCATGTCGAATCGGCGCTAGTGGATTGCGAAGTTCGTGGGCCAACATGGCAAGGAATTCGTTCTTGCGTTGATCCGATTCCCGCAAGGCTCGCTCGGCTTCCATTCGTTCGGTCACGTCGGTATTGGTCCCCAGCCAAACCGTGATCTCACCACTCGCGTCGCGAATCGGAATGGCTCGCGAAAGGAACCAGCGATACTCTCCATCCTTGCCTCGGAGCGGGAAGGTGTCTTCCCAAATTTGTCCCGTATCCCAAGCCTGCTGAATCTTGGAAACGACTCGGTCGACGTGGTCGGGATGGTGCACCGCCTTCCAACCCCATCCCTGCATTTCCTCGAGCGTGGTCCCCGTGTAGTCGTACCAGCGGCGGTTGTACCAGAAGATCCAGCCTTTCGAGTCGGCCATCCACGCGAACTGCGACATGTTGTCGGCTAGGTTGCGAAACTTGGCCTCGCTTTCCCGCAACGCACGTTCCGCCAGTTTGCGCTCGGTGATGTCTCGCACCGTTTTCGATGCTCCAATGACTTGGCCATTCCGATCGATGAGGGGCGAAACAGTGAGGGAGACCTCGACGAGGGTGCCATCGGCGCGTCGCCGCACGGTTTCGAGTTCCTCGATGCGTTCTCCCGAACTGAGCCGCCGAATGATCTCGGCTTCCTCGTGCATGCGATCTGGCGGTATCAGGAACGCGATGTGTCGCCCTATTACCTCGTCCGCGGAATAGCCGAACAGCCGTTCCGCCGCTCGATTCCACGAACGAATGACGCCATCGATCGATTTACTAACGATCGGATCACGCGACGACTCGACGATGGCGGCCAAGAGGCGCGCGTCGGCCAATCGCTCGGCGATCTCTTGTTCCAAGGCGCGTCGCGCCGAGATGTCTCGAAAGACGAGTATGCAACCGCTAATGGTCCCGTTGTCCGAGCGAATGGGAGCCGCATTGCTGTCGATCGGAATCTCGTTCATTTGCCGCGTCACCAGCATCGTCGCGTCGGCCGAATGAACGACCCGCTCGGTTTCCAGGGACTGCTGGGCGGGATCGACAAGCGATTCACCGGAGTCTTGGCGGACGATGCGAAACACTTCGGAGAGGTGCTTGCCCAAGACCTCGGTCTGGGTCCAGCCGGTCAATCGTTCGGCGACGGAGTTGAGTCCCGTGACACGCAAGGATTGATCGGTGGTGATCAACGCATCACCGATACTCTCGAGCGTGACTCGCAGCTGCTCCCTTTGGGCCGCGATCTGCCGAGTCTGCAAGGCTTGGTTGGTCAAGTGCCGGCGTAGGAGCCATACAAAGGACATCTGCCCGCCAATGGCGACAATCCCCGAGAGTATCCCGACGATCATGGTCCAACGGAATGTCGAAGCGGTCGTCCGAAGTCGCTTGCTTAGCTGGGCTCGCTCCTCCGACTCCATGCTCTGGATCGTGTCATCGATCGTCGCCATGAGTTGCTGTGACACGTCCGATTCGATCACGCTGCGAGCCGCCTCGAACCCTTCTCGAGCGCGAACGTCGGCCGTGTAGCGTAGAAGGTCCTCGAGTTGTTGGGCTGAGGAATCGATCAGCTCGACCCGTTTGAGTTGTTGAACATCGGGAAAGACCTGGGACTGAACCAACTCAAGTTCCGCTCGGCCGGTGGCGAAGTTGGAACCGATCTCCGCGGGTACCGTGATTCCTCCGACGATCAAAAAATCGCGCTGAGTCGTCTCGGCCTGATGAAAACTCCGCCTTACCGCATCGAGTCGTTCCATGACCTGCTGGTGAGCCGCGACGGCTTGGTTCCCTTCATTCAGTCGCACGGTGCTCTGCAGGGTCAACACGATGCCCAACAGAAGCAACGAAACAACTCCGGCCGCCCCCATCGTCCAACGATCAAGCAACGTCCACCGACTCGACGATCCAGCTGGGGAATTCTTAATCGGTGGAGCTCCTATGCGCGCGACAGTCCAAGCGGGGAATTCAAGTGCGTTCGAAAACCAAGGAAACCCAAAACGCGAGTATTGATGTCGTGATTCTCACGTCTAGCGTCCGTCGAGTATTTCAAAAGCGTGGAAAACCAGAAGGATCCCCGAAGCGTGAAGGGCTTTTGACTTAAGCCCACCGGATGCGATTCGTACCCAAGCAAAAGGTGATTTGGGTGCAAGAGTTTCGAACCACGGTTTGCTAAGCCCCCAACGGGGGCGCCGCAACACAGCCTAGGGTAAGGAGCCCAAGCGAAGCGAGGGCGACGCAGCCCTAGGTCGACGAGTGCCACCCCAAATCCAGTCCGTGAGACGACCTCGATGGGCGTCTCACGGCCGCACGATGCGGCGCGTCCGATTACATCAACAGCCCGGTCAGCGAGGAATTCCTCGACTTCTCAAACAAGCCAACAACCCGTTACTCCACGAACACTTCCGTCGAGCCTCATCCCTGAAAGC
This sequence comes from Planctomycetales bacterium, assembly GCA_020426595.1. Lineage (GTDB taxonomy): Bacteria > Planctomycetota > Planctomycetia > Pirellulales > Pirellulaceae > UBA11682. The sequence goes on along the minus strand of JAGQPS010000062.1, from coordinate 12,430 downwards.
ACGACGCGTAAGACCGTCAGCGACCGTCTCCTCAGCGTTATGGACGAAATTGCGAACGGCTACACCACCAACAATTCCAGGCTATCCCATCCAAAAAAGCACGACGTCCCGATTCGAACCGCGGCCCGTCTCGCCGATAAGTGAGGCCGCGCGAATTATAGGTGCGTTCTGGGAGATCGGCGAATCGGCGACATGGTTTAGCGGGAGCGGTTTTCCGTGGCTAGTCCCTTCCACCAAGCAGCCGGGCAGGTGGCGTGGTGGACAACGAGAGTGATTTTCAGAGCCCACCATCTAGCGATGGCCAAGGTGCTTGGAACAGAATCGTAGAAGTGTCGAAACACACTTCTAGCCCTTGGTTCCTTGAGGAGCACGACGCATGCCCCGCCCACTCGCCTTGGTTCCCCTCCTGGCCATGCTCTTGGCCGCCCCCCTTTGGGCACAAGAAGATCGCGTTCGTGAACGTGACGAGCCGGTCCGACCGTTGGCCCATATGGTTTATTTCACCTTGGCCGAGGACACGCCGGACAACCGCGAAGCCTTGGTCAACGCCTGTCGCAAGTATCTCACCGAGCACGAAGGGACGATGCACTTCAGCGTTGGTGTGATTGGCGAGGAGTTTGATCGCGAGGTGAACGACACCGAGTTCGACATCGCGCTCAATCTGATCTTCGTCAGCAAGGCCGCGCACGACACCTACCAAACTCACCCGCGTCATCTCGAGTTCATTGAATCGAGCAGCCACCTCTGGTCCAAAGTGCGAGTCTTCGATTCGTATCTCGCCGCCTCGATCCAAGCGACTCCAGAAGCGGCTCGGACGCGTGAGTCCGATCGGCCTCGAGAAACCGACCGACCGCGCGAGACGGACCGTCGCCGTGAAACCGACCGACCCCGTGATGGCGACCGACCGCGCGAAGGTGACCGTCCGCGTGAAGGTGACCGTCCGCGTGAAGGTGACCGTCCGCGTGAAGGTGATCGTCCGCGTGAAGGTGATCGTCCTCGACCGGTGACCGCCGAAGGCGCTCCCATGAGCTTTGTAGCGGCCGTCCGAGGATTCGCGGGCGAGATTACTGGCTCGGTCGTCTCCAAGCGCGAGGAGCGAATCGTCGTCGAGGTAAAGGACGTGTCGAATCTTTGGCGAGGCAATCGAGCCGAGAATGCCGAGGCGCTCGTCGGCACTCGCATCGTCGTGGTCGCGGGCGACAATGCCAACGTCAAGCGATTCCTGGAACTCGTCGAAACGGGAGAAGAGATCCGACTCGATCTCGCTCATCGCGAAGGCGAACGCTTCCAACTGGTCGAGCTCAATGCCGATCAGCGCGAACGCATCCAACGCTAGACCCATTCTCAACAAGTCGATCGGCGGTCACGGAGGGCCGCGATCGGTCTTGGTTTCACTCGTCGCCGAATGACGATCCATCGGTCGCTCACCGTATCTCCCACACACTCATCCATCGCCGAGGCCCCTTCGATGTCCACTCGTTTCGCGTTCCGTTCTCGTGTCGCTCGTTGTCTAGGCTTGCTCGGACTATGCCTTGTCTTCACCAGTTATTCCGCGGCGAGCGTCGCGGCTCAGGACGGCGAAACGGGCCAGTGGCGTTCGTTGTTCAACGGCCAGGACCTTACCGGCTGGACCCCGAAAATTCGCTTTAGCGAGGCCGGAGAGAACTACGGCAATACCTTCCGAGTCGAGGATGGCCTGCTGAGCGTGCGATACGACGACGAGGCCTACCCGGAATTCGGTGAGCGGTTCGGACACTTGTTCTTCAATGAGAGCTTCTCGCACTACAAACTCCGAGTCGTCTACCGCTTCGTTGGTGAGCAGTGCAAGGGAGGCCCCGGCTGGGCGACTCGCAACAGCGGCATCATGGTCCACGGCGAGAAGCCAGAGACGATGGGAAAGGACCAGGACTTTCCGGCATCGATCGAAGTCCAGCTCCTGGGAGGCAATGGCCGAGACCCGCGCACGACGGCCAACCTGTGTACTCCAGGAACAAACGTCGTGATGATCGGAGAGCTCGTCACGCGACATTGCACGAGCTCCACGAGCGAAACCTATCACGGCGAGCAATGGGTCACCGTTGAAGTCGAGGTACGCGGCAACGAAGTGATTCGTCACCTCATCGATGGCAAGAGTGTCTTGGAGTATCAAGAACCGCAACTCGACGATCGAGATGGCCACGCCAAGCAACTGGCCGAGGCGGCTGGTACCGTTCAGTTGTCCGGAGGCACGATCTCGCTGCAGAGCGAAAGTCATCCCTGCGACTTCAAGTCGGTCGAGATCTTGGTGCTCGAGGAGTAATCTCGAGCCAGAAGCTCGGTCAGCCATAAGGCGTGGAACACAGCGGTCTTCTCGGTCGGAGCCGGCGATCAGGGATTTTCCCACGAGCCCGTTCCGATCGTCCGACCTGTCGCCCTAGCCACCCATCCCGCCCGTTTCCAGGAGGGCTTCAACATGCCGGCCATCGACCCCGCCGCCACGCATGTCGCAAAGGAAATCGCCCATGGACGTTCGCTCAATGGCGGACGTTTTCATCCGTCGGGTGAGCATGCCTTCGTGGGAGCCCAGGACTATCAGGTCTGGCGTTATCGGTTGGCGGACGATGCGAAGGTCGGTTTCAACACCGACGCGTGGGTGCGTGGCATGGTGTTTCCCAACAACGACACGCTCGTGACGGGAGGCTACGACGGTCGATTGATTTGGTGGCCGGCTTTGGCCGACGCCCCAGAGCCGATTCGGATCGTCGAGGCCCATGCGGGCTGGATTCGGGCCGTCGCACTTTCGCCCGATCAATCAAGAATCGCGACCTGTGGTAATGACCTGGCCGTAAGAGTTTGGGACGCCGCGACGGGCGAGAAACTGATGGAGCTCACGGGGCACGAGCGCCACGTTTACAACGTGGCGTTTCATCCGTCGAGTGAGTCGATCGTCGCGGGCGATCTGATCGCCCAGTTCCGCCAATGGAGTTTGGCCACCGGTGAACTCCAACGACAGTTCACCATGCCAACGCTGCACAAATACGACGAAGGCTTTCGAGCGGATTACGGAGGCCCTTATTGTCTTTCATTCTCGCCCGATGGCGCGAATCTCCTCGGCGGAGGAATCACGGAAGTCACCAATGCCTTCGCCGGTGTCGGCAAACCGGCCGTCGTTGAACTCAACTGGGAAACGGGTGAGGAAACGGTGGCACACGGTCCCAAGGGAGGCACGCAGGGAAAGGCCTGGGGAACGGTCTGGCATCCCGAGAACTTCGTGATCGGCGCGAGCGGAGGGCAGGGAGGCGGCTGGCTCTTGTTCTGGAAGCCGGGCGAGAAGGACGAGTTCCATTCGCTCAACCTCGGCAACGTCGCCCGCGATCTGGATTTGCATCCCGATGGAGTCCAGCTGTTGACCGTCCATCACGATGGGAAACTGCGCATCAGTCGCATGGCGCCACAGGCGTAGTCGACCAGCGTTCGCGACTCCCGTACCCGCATGGTCGACGGCGCGCATCATTCACGGCGGGCATCGAACTCCATCGCGCGGTGGCGGTGGAGATCGGCGCGGTGCTCCCAAAGGAATACCGACTCGATAGCCCGATCTCCAGCGCCGCATTCGCGAGCGTCGTGCCGATCCGAGCCTACTCCTCGCTCTTAAGGCTCTCGAGATACGCGACCAGATCGGCGAAGTCTTGGAGGGTCATGCCCTTCTCAAGACCGTTGGGCATCGCGCTCAGTGAACTCTTTTCACGAAAAACGATCGTCTCCAAATCGATCGTGATGAGTTCCCCGCGCGAGTCGCCCAAGGTCAGCTGCGTATCCGTCTCCTTGCGCACGACTCCTTGGAAGGTCTCGCCCGCATCAGTCTCGATGACCTCCATCTCATAGCCCGAGAAGATCCGGTTGCTCGGCTCAAGCACGCTGCGAATGAGTTCCTCGCGCGGATACTTGGCTCCGACGCCCAACAAGTTGGGACCGATATCGGCCACCGTTTCCTTGCCGACGCTGTGACAGCGGGCACAACCAATGCCATCGGTGGCATGAAAGAGTTCTCGACCACGAGCGGCGTCGCCGGCCTCGTTCAAGCCAAACTCCCGATAAGCGGTCAGATCGAGAGCGGGCGGAACGTTCTCGTTAAGAAAGGCGAAGGCAGGATCGGTGCCGCCAATCGACAAACTGAACTGCCAGCCACCACCGCTGTTGCCATTCCGAAAAACGATGACGTGTCGACCGGCCTCGAGTTGGACTTCCCCATGAGCCTGATCGGCACTCCAGCCGCGGTCTCCGAGATACTCATAGACCTTTTGCCCGTCGATCCAGAGCACGCCCTGGTCATCGCTCCCCAGCATCCACCGAGCGACGCCTGGCTCGACACGATCGATGGTCGTGACGGCCAACGCCCAAACATTGCTGGTGCTATCGACGTAGCGAGCGGGATCGATCATGCCTTGGGGGTGATCGGTGGTGAGCTCCTGCCACTCGAATTCACGATCACCGATTCGTACGGTTTGCGTGTAATCCGGTTCCGCCGCCAGATCGAACTCGGGTTCTCGTTGCTCCTTGCTCCAAGCCCCCAAGAACCGCCAACGCTTGATCGGTTCGGGTTGCGAATAGAGCGCGGCGAGCTCTCGACGAGCCGCGGTGGGTAGCTCGTTGCGACTCGCAAGCTCGCGCAGGTCGCCAACGATGTCCGCCTTGAGCGAAAGAAGAGCCCCGGCCGCGGCGTCTCGCAGCCGCGGATCGCGGTCCACGAGCGAATCGAGATACACGCTGAGGGCTCGCCGATCGGCGATTCTTCCCAAGGCGATCCCCGCTTCGGTGCGAGTCGTCGCGTCGGCGAACGCGAGGACCATCAACGGAACCGCATCAGCGGCTTGTACTTGGCCCAGACCGCGCAGGGCCGCGATTCGCACGCCTGAGTCGTCGTCAGCCAGGGCACCCACCAACCGATTGACGGCATCGGTCCCTTCCATGACCACGAGCGCGGCGAGCGCCGCGGCTCGAACCGCCGGCGAATCATGATGGGTGCGTCGAGCAATCACGCCGCGCGCGGGGATGTGTTCGAGCGCGGTCAGCGCTTCGATCGCCGCCACCATCGTCGTGGGATCGGTTTGCTCCTTGCCGACCAAGCCGGTCAACGTGCGCGCCCCGGCCTCACCGCCGATCGCCTGGATGGCGGAAATCGCGGCGCGGCGCAGCTCCTCGGCGGCCTGCTCATCGTCGAGCACATCGGCGATGGCCGAAACCGAATCGGCATCACGCCGAGCGGCCAACACGTCGATCGCCGCCAAACGAACGCTCAGCGCGTTATCGGGCGCCAGGGCTTGTCGGACCTGCGCGAGGGCCAACGGGTCGTTGACTCGCAGCAGAGCACGAATCGCGGCGAGGCGACGGGCCTCGACATCGCTCCCCAGGGCTTCCCGCAGCGTCGAAAGTACCAACTCGGTGCCTTCCCATTCATGCACTCGTTTGCGGCTCGGCTCACCCGCCGCCGGCCTCGTTCCCCACCAACCTTGTTGATAAGGGTCGGCCTTGCGATCGACCTCCGCGATCGCCGCGACCGCCTCGGCTCGGACCGAAGGGTTGGCTCCTTGTCGAGCGACGTTGGCCAGGAATTCCACGGCACCCGCGTCGTAAACTCCGACCGCCGCGAGGATCCACTCACGAGTCAAATCGGGATCGGCGGCGCCTACCGAGTCACTGAGAGCCCGCCACTCGGCGATCGAACGCAGGGCCCGTCGTGATACGAAGCGAACGGTCGGATCGGAGTCTTGTCCGCGGAGGGCCACGCTACGCATCGTCGTTGGATCGGCCAAACGCCCCAGCGCGATCGTGGCATGGAGACGCACTTCCGGATCGACATCCTGGAGACAATCGGTCAAGGCATCCGCGATCTTACCGAGTGAATCGGCCAAGCCGGCCGGAGGCTCACAATCGCGGTACACATGTTCGGTCACCGACACTCGAACGGGAACACGAGTCGCGACCAGCCAACCGAGCGCGCGAGCGGCCTGCGCTCGGACTTGGGGGCTGGAATGATCGAGACCGGCGAGCACCGTGGCCAGAGCCGAGGGGTGTTCTTGGGACAACATGGCGGCGGCCCAGAGACCATGAACCGCCTCGCGCGGGGTCCCTTCAATACGGTGAGCCAACAATGGAATCGAAGCCGCTCCCCCTTGAATGAGTCGATCCTGCGCAGCGCGGCGCAAGCAATAACTTGGATGCCCAAGCAATTCCGCGGCCTGGTCGAGCTCAAGACCAGCGACGGCGGCCGCACTGATTTCGGCGACCTCACCGCGATCGTCGCCGACATACGTGACTCGGTAGAGACGTCCCGCGGGCTTGTTCTGTGTCCAGCCACCAAAGTTCCAGTCCGCCACGTACATCGTCGTGCCATCGGGACTGAAGCAAAGGTCTTGGGGGCGGAAATCGCTTCCCGGTTCGGGAACGAGAAAGTCGCTCATCTCTGCAGTGAACGTCGCACCGTTGGGCGTGAGCTGAAAGAGCTGAACCTTGCCCTTACCCCACTCGCAGTGAAATGCCGCGTCGCGATACTCCACTGGCCAAACCGCCTCGCGATAGCAAGCCGCGCCCACGGGAGAGCCACCGCCATGTTCGCTGATCGCGGGTAGATGCCGTTCCGGATGCGGGTGATAGTCGTACGGATAGCCGTAGTAACCCGTCGGCACGTGATGCGTGAAGCGAGTCCACCAGCCGAGACCATCATCGGTGTTGTCGTACGTGAAGATCCGGTCGAGCGAATCCATCGCGACGTCAAGGTGATTGCGAGTACCGCTCGATACGACCTCCAGGTCACGGCCATCGATCGTCATGCTGACGACGCCACCACCTTCGAGCGTGACGGTCGAACCATCCGAACCGGTCGCGAGTTGAACTCCCTTGTCACCAATCGAGATGTAGACTCGTCCATCGAGGCCACGTCGCGTGCCGGTCACGATATGGTCGTTGAAACCAAACACGCCGGCGGGTGGACCAAAACCGTCGGCCAACTCGACTCGCTCGTCCGCGACACCGTCGCCGTCAAGATCGCGGAATCGCGTGTAATGGGGAGCATGCAGGACGTAAAGCGAGTCCTGATACCAGACGAGCCCGAAGACCGCGGATAGGTTGTCGCAAAACACGGTCTTTTTCGCGATATTGCCTTGCTCGTCGAACGAGAGTCGCAAGACCCGATCAAACTCCTTGGTCGTCGGACCGCGCATGTCCATCGGGTCCTCGCCGACAAACAGGTTGCCCGAGTCGTCGCATGTCACGACCGAAGGATGCTCGATCTCGGGCACGGCGGCGATGAGCTCGACTTGGAAACCGGGCGCGAGGCAACGCTGAGCCAAGGCGTGGCTCGGCGCCAACACGCAGCAAAGACCGCTGGCGATTGCTAGGAAGCGAAGATGGTTCATCATGAGTTTCTGGTGGGGTTAACCGAAGCAGCCATCCCGGTGTTTTCCGGGATGGACACGTCCGGTAGGGTTTGACGTGGCGGAGTTCCGCGTTGCTAGGTTACGCGCGGCGGGATTCGTGTGGATGAGGAGCAGCCGATCGTGGTGGTCGTCATTTTCAGGGCCACCTTGGCCAAGCCAGACGAAGCGTATTTTGTCACGGCCCAACGGCTCAGGGAACTCGCGTTCGCCGAGTTTGGCTGCTTGGACTTCGTGTCGTTCAACGAAGCCGACCGGGAGATCGCCGTCAGCTATTGGCCCAGCGCCGAGGCGGTCCGCGCCTGGCGCGACCACCCCGAACATCAAGCCGCGCAACGGCTTGGTTCCTCGCGCTGGTACCGAGACTGGCAAATCGAGGTCGCTACCGTGACTCGCCAGTCCCGGCATCCTTGAGACCGGGAAGTTGGGCGTCGGTTTGTTCGAACCATCCCAACAAATCCTCTAGCAAGGCCTCGCGAGTCTCGACCTCTGTCGCCGCCAAGTTCTCTCGCTCGCCCGGATCATTACCGAGGTGATATAGCTCGACGGCATCATTCGTGGGCACGCCGTCACGGCCTCCCTCGAGCAACCACTCCTCGTGATAGAGGAACAGCTTCCACGGACCTCGGCGCACCACACTAACCGGCGCCGTCCGCAACACGGAGTCTCGACCTCGAGGCACGGGTCGATCAAGGTAGCCAGGAAAATGCCAGTAGATCGAGCGAGGCTCCGGCAGCGTTTCGCCTTGAAGGAGCGGCTGGAGATCGGTGCCATCCAATGGCGTATCGATGAAGCCAACGTCTCGAGCATCGACCTGGGCGAGTCCGAGAAAGGTGGGCAGCAAGTCGGTTTGAATCACCGGCTCATCGCACTGCGTGCCCGCCTCGACCCGGCCGGGCCAGCGGACGATGAACGGAATGCGGATGCCTCCTTCGTAGTAAGCTCCCTTGGCTCCCCGCAGAGGCTCCTGCGAGGACTGGGGAGTCGCACCGTTGTCGGACACGAAGACAATGATCGTCCGCTCTCCCAGTCCGAGGCGATCGATCTCGTCGACCAACCGACCAACGGCGGCATCCAGATCGAACAAGCA
>JAGQPS010000062.1:0-3828 GCA_020426595.1 Planctomycetales bacterium | reverse complement strand
GTCAACACTCTTTGGATCCTCGGCGACTCCACTGCCGCGCTGCGGCCAATCGCGCGAGACATCAAAGCCTTGATCCAGCGGTGACGTTCCCGAGTTGGCATCGCCCAAGTGCCACTTTCCGAATTGCCCCGTGGCATATCCCGCTTGTCGCAAGGCCTCGGCCATCGTGACGAACCGCGGTTTCAACGGCAGCTCGTTAGGCACCGGTCGCAGGATCATCCGTTCCGCGGGACCGCGATTCGTGTCACCGACCGCGTACACGGCGTGCCGAGGCGTGTAGAAGCCGGTCATCAGACAAGCTCGACTCGGAGCACAGTTGCCCGCGTTGGCGTAGGCATTGGAGAAAGCCATCCCTTCTCGGGCGAGTTGATCGATGCGCGGCGTCTCGTAGAAGTCGGTTCCTTGATAGCCGACATCCTTCCAGCCGAGATCGTCCGCATTGATCAACACGATGTTCGGGCCGCGTTGTGCGGGCGCCGAGTCGGGCTCGCTCGCTTCCACTCGAGCCGGCCCCAAAATGCCCGGCAGCAGCAGCGCCCAGGCGACTAGCCAATATTGGCTGGTCAACAGCTTCCCAATCATGTGCCAGTTTCCCATGGGAAAGATCCGACGAGGCATCGCGGAGACTTGCTTCATCTCGTTCACATCATCTCAAGGTGCGTTATCAAACGTCGCCACACCGCTCGGTGATCGGTCGGCGATTGGCCTGACCGGAACCACGGGCTCAGCGGATACTGGCATCCGGCAGCTCTTGACCGATGCCTTCGTCGAGAGGCATCTGATCGGGAAGAGCGCCGATTTCTCCCATTAGGCGCTGCATTTCACGATTCAACTCGGCGACGAGCGACTCATGCGCGGGATCATCGATCAAATTGTTTCGCTCGTCGGGATCCACTTCGAGATCGAACAGGTCGGCCTTGTGTCGATCCGGGCCACCGTCGCCATGCGGGTAGCGCACCAGCTTCCAACGATCGGTCCGAATGGCTCGCACGTTCGGCGTGTAGGGAAACTGCTTCTCGTAGTTGTAGACGTAGACGAAACTCTCGCGCCAAGGTGCGTTCTCGGGATCGCGAGCGACATCCGCCCAAGACGCTCCGTGAATGTTGGGCAACGGCTCGGCTCCGCATAGATCGAGGATCGACGGAGCCAAATCGACGGTTAACGTCATCTGGGAAATCTCGCGTCCCTGATCGCTAGGCACGAGTCCCGGATAGCGCACGAGCAACGGAATGCGAATGCTTGGCTCATGTGCGGTCCGCTTATCGATCATCCCTTGTTCACCGGCCAACAAACCATTGTCCGAGGTGAAGACGATGAGCGTGTTGTCCAGCTCGCCTCGCTCCTCCAGCAGTTTCAGCAGCCGCCCAACGCTGTCGTCGACCGAGAGAATCGTGCCCCAGTAGCTTCGCTGCATGCGGCTAAAATCGGTCACCGCTTCTCGGCTCGTATCAGGCCACTCCTTGCGAAAATCGAACAGTGGGCCGTAAATGCCGTGCCAAGTCGCGAGGCGTTCCTTGTACCAGGGATCGTTGTCGTCCAGCTCGAACGCGGAAAGCGGGTAGATCGCGTTCACATGATCGAACGCATGCTCGTACTTGGGTTCGGGAATGTAGAAGCTGTGCGGCGCCTTGTGCCCCACGACCATCGCCCAAGGCTGATCGCCGTCCTGTTGCTCGATCCATTCCTCGGCCATGTCGGTCACGACCGTCGTGTAGTAGCCGGGCACGACACGACGCTCCCCGCCATTGAACCGGAACTCGGTATCGAAGTACTTGCCCTGGCCTCGATGAGTCACGAAGTAATCGAATCCTCCGCGCACGTCGTCGTTTTCTTCTCCCATGTGATACTTGCCGATGTAGGCGGTGCGGTATCCAGCTCGCTGCAACTGGATCGGCCATGTCAGCAAGGTCTCGGGGTATTCGGTGAAGTTATTCGTGACGCCGTGCGCGTTGGCGTAGAGCCCCGTGAGAATCGACGCTCGACTCGGCGAGCAGAGCGAGGTTGTGCAGAAGTGATTCCGGAAGAACAACCCCTCACGACCGAGTCGATCGAGGTTGGGCGTGGCGATCACGCTGCGTTGCTCGAGACCCACGCAATCCCAGCGTTGATCGTCGGTCAAGATGAACAGCACATTGGGGCGGCGAGCGGAGGCCTCGGCGGATGGACTCGCCACCTCTTGTCCGAGAACGGAGTCCGGCAGCCATGCCGCGAGCAGCGCGAAGCTCGCGCAAAAGATCAACTGGGGAAGGGAGTGTCGGCCCACGAAAGTCGCTCCTCGTACCTGTAGCCATGAAGCAAGGGGAGCCTCCATGGTACTGAGTTGGAACAACCGATTGGGCCGAACAAGAAAAATCTACCCGCCGAGCCTCGGAAGTCCGGCCCCGACAACGCGGGCGTTTCACCGAACTCCACTTCCGTTCGTCAGTAATCAACTCCAGCGACAGCATCGTCTAACCGCCCAGCAGGGCCTTGATCGCGTCGATCACTTGTTGATCGTGGCCGTCCACTTGGACTCGCTTCCACACCTTGGCGACCTTTCCGTCGGCATCGATCAGATACGTGCTGCGCTGGACTCCCATCGACTTCTTGCCGTACATGTTCTTCTCGCGCCAGGCGCCGTACGTCTCGGCCAACTTGTGCTCGGGATCGGCCAGGAGCGGAAAGTTGAGTTCGTACTTGTCACGGAACTTCACATGGCTCGCGACATCGTCCGGGCTAACACCCAAGACCACGGCGCCGAGCTTCTTGATCTCCGATTGCCGATCGCGAAACGCACACGCCTCCTTCGTGCACCCCGGAGTATCGTCCTTCGGGTAGAAGTACAGCACGACCGGGCTCCCCTTGAGTCCCGAGAGCTTGACCTTCGAGCCATCGTCGGCCGTGGCCGTGAACGCGGGGGCTTTCGAGCCTTCTTCAATCCAGTCCGCCATCGTGGTTTCCTTATCGAGGTGTCTTTTGGTTCGGTCGTGCAATCCTGGCTGAACCGCGTCGCGGCGAGCCTTCGGCGGACTCGACTTCGCGCGCCGGGACGGACTAATCGACCGATGATGTCGGCTCGATCTGATCCGGATTAACCTGCGAGTCGCCTCGCAAGTAACCCAGCAAATCGATGATCGCTTCCGCCGGCAGGTCATCCAGCAGACCTTCCGGCATATGGGACAACGAAGTCAGTTGTCGCCGATCGATCAGTTCCTTCTCGATGATATCGCGAGTATTCGTTCCGAGAAGTGTCACCGTACTCTCGTTTTCCGAGACGACGAGACCGCTGAGTGTGCGCCCGTCGCTCGTTTCGATCGTCGTCGCGCGGAATCCATTGGGCACGACCGCGCTGGGGTCGACGATGTTCAGCAAGAGATAATCGAGGTTTCGCCGATCCGAACCGGTCAATTCAGGCCCCACCTCGGCGCCCGAGCCATACATGCGGTGACAGTTCGCGCAGCGTTGGTCGAACCACCCGCGACCTCGACGGAGATCGGGTTCCCGCGAACTCGATTCAACGAGCTCCTTGAGCTGGGCGATTCGATCCGATTTCGCGGAGTCGCTGGAATTGAGCTCTCCCCATGTGACCCGTAGCCGCTCCGCCGCCGGAGCATCGAGCTGCCGCAGCATCGCTTGGACATGCCGAGTCTTAACGTCCGACGTGGGAATCCGCCCCCGTTCCATCGCATTCAACAACGCTTCACAAAACGTGCGCCGAGTCACCAAGGTATCGATGACGGCGGGGCGATCGAGCAGATGGAACGAGCGGTAATCGTTGGCGATTCGTTCGGCCACGCCGGGATCGTCGAACCGAGTCAAACCGACGAGAGCGGTTCGGTTGAGATAACG
>JAGQPS010000629.1 GCA_020426595.1 Planctomycetales bacterium | reverse complement strand
TGCCGACGTCCTGGGTCTCAACCGTGTTCTGGCTGATACCGTTGGTGATCGTCGTGCCCGAGATGAATCGGACGGTCGCACCGACTTGGACGTAACCCGTCACATTGTCGAGCGTCATGATCGTCGGAGCGCTGAGCACCTGCAGACGGCTACGTTGCTTAAGCGTTCGCAGCAGCAAGTTCACCGACTCGTTGCCCGCCGACAACACCAAACCGCCAAAGCCCAAGTCCGCGTTGGAACGCCCGAAGCTGAGATTGGACAGAGCCTGGCCAGCCAGCGTCTCTTGGGACGTGTTGGTATTGCCCAAACCGGATTGGTTGAAGGGGAAGCCGATCGTGCCGACACCGCGATCGTAGACGATCGAGTCCTGCACACCCGCTTCGATACCGAACTCCTCGTTGTCGCCGAGCGTCACTTCCGCGATCAAGGCGCGAACCATGAACATCGGGCGACGGTCGATCTCCTCGATGATCCGCTCGATCTCGTCGGTGTACTCCGGAGTCGAACTGATGATGAGGCTGTTGCTGTCCGGTTCGGCGACGATGATCAACTCTCGATTGAACGGCACGCCGACGACATCTCCACCGTCTCCGTACAGAGCGGCTCGAGCATCGAGCCAACCTTGCACGGCCGTTTGCACGCTCGCCGCCAAGGTGTTTCGCAGTCGATAGACACGCACCGTTCGCTCGTGCAGATCGTCTTGATCAAGACGATAGACGAGGTCCTCGATCACGCGGAGGTTCGCTTCCGAACCCGACGCGATGATGCTGTTGGTGCGGGGATCGGCGGCGAATCGCAAGCCGACCAACGTGCTGGCTCCATCGCTGCCAGTCTGCAGCGGCAAGCTGGCCAAACCACCTTGGTTTTGACCGCCTCCTTGGTTCTGGGTCGAGAACAGGTCCTGGAGCAATTG
>JAGQPS010000628.1 GCA_020426595.1 Planctomycetales bacterium | reverse complement strand
ACAGATCGTTAACGCCGACCACCGTTCCGTAGAGTTTGGTAACGTTCTCGAATTCCACCATGGCGGGTCAGTCTCTGTTCGAACTCGATTGAACTTCTTACTCACTTGACCAGAAGCTTTCGTGATTGCATCACTCCGTCATAAGCGAAGTGGAGCCGTGACTCGTCTCACGAGGACCACGAACGAGAAGAGAGTGACGCAACTCACCATCATCAGATGGGACACCGGCATTGGTTGGCCGGCCGAAAGGAGCCACAGTTGAATCCGTCGAATCGACTCGTACATCGACAAGAGTGACCAAACGCTATTCCCGGCTTCCTTCGCGACATACTGCTGAAGCAAAAAGTCCGCCGCCTCGCCGATTTGCTGTCGCGATTCACTCTCGTCGAGCCACTGTTGGACGCGTTCAGGCAATTGTCTCTCGACCATATCACTGGAATGCATCTCCATTTGGAGTTCATATTCCAGTGCGGAGTAGCGGGCCAGATATACGGTCTGCCAAGAGGCAAAGCTCAGCAGCCAAAAAACAAACCAACCAATCGCCGCATAACGACTCTCATGCGTGAGGCTCGAGAACATCAGCGCGATCGTCGCCGTGGGAATCATGAACACGAGCGAAGCGAGCATGGTCCGAATGGGCAAGTCCCAAGTATCCCAAAGCACGCCAAGGTCCGGTGAAAGTCCCACTCCAAACAGAAACAGCGCCAGTGCTGGCAGCAGCGTGATCGCACCCACGTAGACAATCAGCGTCAGGTACTTACCCGCGAGATACTCCCTGACACCGATCGGTTTGGAAAAGTAGATCAAGTAAGCGCGGGTCCGCAGGTCTCGTGAAATCAGAGCCGGTGCGATGAGACCGATGAGCAACATCCCCGCTAGTGCCTGGGGGTAGGACAAGAACGAGGCAATGAGATGGCCCCAGATG
>JAGQPS010000627.1 GCA_020426595.1 Planctomycetales bacterium | reverse complement strand
CTGCCTGAAACCCGCTGCCGGATTTCAGAAAGTACAGCGGGACTGGCCACGGACCAGGAATGCTGTGAGGCAGGAGAACTGACTCGCGAAAATCCGACGCTCACCGGGCCAGAAACCGCCGACCAGAGCAACAGGCCGGCGGCCATGGCCCGCACTGCTGTCCCTGACCAGAGAGAATGTTCTGGATCTCCGGCTGGCCGGAGCAGCCACATGGCTGAAACCAGCTGTTGAAGTGTAGTTCCAACGGGAATCTCCGGTCAAGTTGGGCGAGCAATCCGAGCAGATCAGCCGAACAGGTTTTCGGGCTGTTCAGGGTGCTTCCGTACCTGCTCAGCCCTCCTTTCCGTTCTCAATCCTCAGGACGGCTTGACCGTTAAAGTCCGTCCCGATAGCATCTGTTTCCGCCATGTGAGGGTCGCCGGGAATGTGGCAGATTCTGCGGATCTGTGGATTCCAGCAGGTTTTACTGTCATTGGGCGGTCCTGCCTGCCGATTCCTGTTCCTGTCGCAGCGAGTTCTCTCAGTCAGCCTGAAAATGACCGGGAAGCGAGCTGAGTCGGACCGGCTGTCCTCTGTGGACGGAAGGTCCGGCGGACGAACTGCAGTGCAGTGAGCTGCTGCAGAGCAGGTTGCCACGGGTCACCTGTGGCAGAGTGAGTGAATAACTGGCGCCGTAGCCAAGTGGTCTAAGGCAGCGGATTGCAAATCCGCCATCCCCGGTTCGAATCCGGGCGGCGCCTCTCTGGTTCATCCGGCCTCAATCGGACCAAACCGCTCTCAAACCCCTGATTTTCAGGGGTTTTTTCATGCGCGGTGAGTGACGGACAGTAGGGGTCAATTGTCCTGTATGTTCTCACAAAATCCCGATAGTTGCCGTTCACTCCGGCAACTTTTCCAGCAACTGAAGTTGGTACTGTGGCCATACCGTCGTCTGTTCCGGTAGCAGCTT
>JAGQPS010000626.1 GCA_020426595.1 Planctomycetales bacterium | reverse complement strand
GATGGCCCAGAGAGATGTTCGCGACGCCGTCGAGCGGCTGCTGAACCACTAATGCCTCGCGTTTGACCGAACGCCTCGCGATGGGATCGACGCGTCCTGTTGGGCCGAGTGTTTCGCGGTGAGTCGAGCAAGTCGTGCCCGATGGCTCAAGTCGATGCGCTGGGTTCCTAGTGCGATCGCGGCGGCGACCAGTAGTAGATCCAGCGGTAAGTCGTCAATTCGCCGGCGGTCCGAGGCCCGCGTGGCTCACAGCGCCAAGCCGAGCTTTCATCGGCGCATGCCTCGGTTGTCGCTTCGTCGACTCGCCATTCTCCCGCTTCACCACCACCGGTCTCCCGGCATTCGTAGCTCGATCCGAGTTGTTTGGGGAGTTCCTTCGTTCGGCAAGCGACGTCGAATCGGACGGCGCTGCGCGGATCGGTGGGGAGGTCTCCGCTGGATGAACCAGCAGGCGGAAGCGTGACATCGATCGAGATGGACCAATGGGCCGTGCCGGCCTTGCCGACGCCGAGCAGGCAAGTGGTGGATCCGAGTTGGTGCTCGGCGATTTCCTGCCAGGGTGGACTCGTTGGCCAATGCTCGACGTTCGTGCCTTCCACGCTGCGCCAAAGAGCGACCCACGAATTCCCCGATCGTGACTCGATCACGTGTTGAAAACGGTCGGAGTCGGCATGAAACCGAATGCGATAATCGGGGCCAATCGGGAGGAGCGAATCAGGCATGTGCGTCTTGGACTTTCAGGAAACAGCGATACGTGAGCGGAAGGGATACGCTTCGATATCGCGCCCCATACGTCTCCGCCCAAACGACCAAGTAAAAAGCGTGCAAAAACAAAGGAAGCCCGAAGCGTGAGTTTTGATGTTGCGCTTTTCACGCTCCGCCCAGGCCAATCAACTCAAAAGCGTGGCAAATCAAAGGAAACCCGAAGCGTGAGCGAGGGATTCTTCGACTTCTC
>JAGQPS010000625.1 GCA_020426595.1 Planctomycetales bacterium | reverse complement strand
CAATTCGCGAGGGAAAGCGGGCGACGGACCGTGTGCGTCAACAACTTGAAACAGCAGGCCTTGGCGCTAAGGCTCTACCATTCGGTCAACCGCAGTTATCCGTTTGGCGCGGATGGAGGTTGGGGCTTCGATTGGCGGACTCACCTACTGCCTCACCTGGAACAACAGAATCTCGCGGACCGAGTTCCGTGGGGCGAGGCTGGCTTCTGGGCCGGCAAGGACGTGCATAGTGAGAACCTTCGTTTGTTAGCCCGCACGAGCTTGCCGTTCCTGCGTTGCCCGTCGCATCCCGCGCCACGATTCGAATCGCGTTCGATCAACGCGTTATCGGGACGAGCCATCAGTAGCTACTCGGGCAACGCCGGTGGCGATGTCGTGGTTGATACGAGCTCGGATGGGCGGATCGACCTTCGTCGCGGCAACGGTCCGTTGAAGGCGGCCGATATGAAACGGCCGGGGAGCATACCGGTTCGCAGCGCGACTCTGATCGACGGACTATCGAATACGATCCTCGTGGGAGAAGTGCTCTACCAAGTCGACTCGGAGTGTGGCATCTGCGATCGATTCGCGCTTTACCATCCGAATTTCGACAATCGGTCGGGCAATGACTTCACCGAGGCACTCGCGACGACTCGCGTTCCGATCAATTCGCGCATCAACCCCGACGTGCAGGAACTGGCGTTCGCGAGCGGACACGTCCGAGGCTGCCAAGTGGTGTTCGCCGACAACTCGGTCCGTTTCGTGGCTCAAGAAATCAGTCCGGCCGTGTGGCAAGCCTGGGGCTCCTGTGCTGGCCGAGATTAATCGGTCGCCGAGGTGGATCGGCTTGCCAGATCGTTCGGCCGCCGCGATCGATTGGTAGCCGAGAGCATTCGGTAGCCAAGGCCGACCCAGGCCTCGCGAGCGAATTGGAAAGTACGTCAAGGCCAGGCCCCCCGACGCGTGAGTTTTGATGTTGCGCCT
>JAGQPS010000624.1 GCA_020426595.1 Planctomycetales bacterium | reverse complement strand
GACGAACTGGGAATCTCGATTCCCTTCGTCGGTCCGGACAATCGCGACGGGGCCCAGCGTGTGGGCGAGGTGCTCGCTAATCAACTGCCCGAGGCGAGCGAAGTCGCGATCCTGGAGGGAATCCAAACGAGCTTCAACTCCCAACAACGCACCGATGGATTCCGTGCGGCGATGGAAGCGGCCGGCATGACCGTCGTCGCTTCTCAGTCGGCCGAATGGGAGATGAATCAGGCGAAAACCGAGACCGATGCGATTCTCACGGCTCATCCCAACGTCACCGCGATCCTAGCCTGCAATGACAACATGGCTCTCGGCGCCTTGGCCGCCATTCGAGCTCGTGAGCAAGTCGGCCAAATCAAGATCGTGGGCTTCGACAACATCGAGGCGGTACGAGCCGCGATGGATGAAGGGGCGATCCTGGCGACAGCCGATCAACATGGCGACCAACTCGCCGTCTTTGGAATCGATGCCGCATTACAAATTCTCTCGGGCGAACAGACTCCGGCTGACCGAGAGACTCCGGTCGACGTGATCACGGGAGGCGGGCAAGGCAGTTCGGACGAAGCTCCGTGAGCGAGCCACATAGCGACCCGGCGGTGCGTTGGTCGGGCATCGGTCTCAGCAAGCGTTACGCGGTAACCGTGCTGCAAGGGATCGACCTGCGGTTGCGCGCCGGTTCGGTCCTCGCGCTGCTCGGCGCCAACGGCGCGGGCAAGAGCACGCTTGGCAAGATCATCGCCGGGCTCGTCACGCCCGACGCTGGGAGCATGTTGCTCGACGGACAGCCATTCGCGCCCCGAGACAAACGGGAAGCGGAAGCCTGTGGCGTCCACATGGTGCTACAGGAGCTCAACGTATTTCCGACGCTGACCGTCGCCGAGAATCTGTTCCTCGGTCATTTTCCGCAATGGCTCGGCTGGATCCGACGTCGTGAACTGCGCGACCGAGCGGAGCACGAGTTGAAACAGGTTGGCTTGGCGGGACTCGATCC
>JAGQPS010000623.1 GCA_020426595.1 Planctomycetales bacterium | reverse complement strand
ATCGGGAGCGTCGAGAGAATGCCTCAGGAGCCCGCCATCATGTCGATTGTCCGTTGTGTTCACTGTCAAGAAGAGGTTCGCGTTCCGGCTCGAGTCAGTCCTCAAGCGACGGTGGAATGCCCTCGGTGTGGGGAGCACTTCGAACTTTCGGCCGCGTTGGATGCGTTGCCACCGTTGCTGGTCGTCATCGACGATCCCGGCGCGTCCAGCTCGTCGGAGGAGCCGGCGGATTTCGAACTCGGTCCCTCGGTGCCGAAGTTCGAGTTCGAGGAACGCGATGCCCCCGCGGCGATCAGCGTGTCACGTTCCTCGGGCGGTTCATCCGTGGCCTCTCGGGCTCGTCGACGCGAATCGTCGAGCGGCATGATTCTTTCGGCCATTGCCGTCATCGGCGGCGGCGCCTGCGCCTTGCCCTTGGCCCAAATCGTACTGTGGTGGGTCTTTGGTCAAGACCCGGTGGAGCTCGGTCCGACGGTTTCGCAGTACGTCTCCTTCATCGTGCCGGCGAAATTCCGCGCGCCTGCCGACGACGGCTCGACTTGGGAGCAAGCGAGCGAAGATACCGACACCAACGAGCGGCCTCGACCGGAGCGAGTCGCGGCTCCGCCCGTTCGCCAGCCAGCGGGGCCAGGCTCGGGCGGCGACACTTCGGAATCGACGACGACCACGACGGATACAGCCGGAGGCGGTGGTGGCCTGGCGATTGGCCTAGGTCCCTCGCCGTTGGACAACCCACCGGTGGTTCGGCCAATCCGAGCACGTCCCGAGCGGCTGGGTGACTTGGCCGAGGTTTCCGAGGACGAACTGAACACGCTGCTCAATAGCGTGATCCTGGCTCAAGAAGACTGGCTCGACGCCGCCACGTTCTCGGACGACGAGCGAGCGACTCGCCTCGATGATTTTTATGCGATGTATTGCGAACTGGCCGAAGCCCTTGCCCGATATGTACCGGCCGACGTCGAACAAGACACGTTGCTTGGCTCAATCGATCAAACCTTGCGGTTCGAGCTCGACGACAACCAACT
>JAGQPS010000622.1 GCA_020426595.1 Planctomycetales bacterium | reverse complement strand
CGTCACTGAGAATTCCTCGTTGAGGAGCCTGATGTTCGCACTCCATGATCGCCTCGACAGCCCGAGGCCTCGGTGAATGTGACATCAGGCTCCCGCGTGGACCTCTCCGGACGATCGACGTGTGCCCGGTCGCTAAGCCCTTCGGCGATCCGAGCTTGATGCCTTGGGAATCCTGTTCCGTCACAACCGACTGTCGTACACAGTTGGGTTGTCCTTTGCGGAGTTGGGTTCGTCGGCGGATGTCCCCGCATCCGCCGACCCCTTTCCACATCAGCCCCATGAATCAAAGTCCCGCCAGGGACGTCCCGAAAATAGCCCACCGATTCATCGGTGGGACGCCAGGTTCATCGGTGGGCCGCCAGGGACGCCCTGACCACCATCCACCGATTCATCGGTGGGACGCCAGGAACGCCCGTCCATCCCCGACCCAACGAAGTCCCGCCAGGGACGTCCCGACAATAGCCCACCGATTCATCGGTGGGACGTTAGGGACGCCCGACCACCATCCACCGATTCATCCGTGGGTCCAGGTTCATCGGTGGGTCCAGATTCATCGGTGGGCCGCCAGGAACGCACCGTCCATCCCCGACCCAACGAAGTCCCGTCAGGGACGCCCCGACAATAGCCCACCGATTCATCGGTGGGTAACGCGACCGCCCATCCACCTGATCAGCCCCTTGGGTTTCCCAGGAGTCCCGTTAGGGACGTCCCGACAATAGCCCACCGATTCATCGGTGGGATGCCAGAGACGCCCGACCACCATCCACCGGTGCGCCGCACCTTCTCCGCTTCTCCAATCGGGACGGGCCCGTCCGACCCTTAATAATCAAGCTCCGAATAATTCGCTTCGTCATGCTTCGTCGCATCGAACGGCGCTAGGATCCCGGCCTCGACGAAGTCGGCACGGAGCGAAACCCTTGTGCTTTGTCCGTTGCCTGAGATCGCGGTTCGATCGAACGGGTGAAACGAGAAAATGCCATCCGAGCCACGGATGTCCCCGTACCAATCTCGCCGAGGCTGAAAGACGGAGAC
>JAGQPS010000621.1 GCA_020426595.1 Planctomycetales bacterium | reverse complement strand
AATTGAACACTGGATAAGAAATCGCAGTCCAGTTGCCCAATTTGACACGAAGTCAAGGAGTTGACGCAATACTAGGGTCAGGAGCCCAAGCGAAGCGCGAGGCGACGCAGCCCTAGGTCAACGCGCACCCAACCCCAATTCCAATCCGGGAGACGACCTCGATGGGCGTCTCACGGCCGCACGATGCGGCACGTCTGTTTAAACCAACAGCCCGTCACCCGTCGGGTTTCCTTGGGTAACGGCCCATCGGTGCTTGGCGGATTGGGGTTGGGCGAAATGGCTAATTCGCGATAATCTGTGTGCGGCGTGGTAGGTGACGTAGTTCAGCAGGCGGTTCGCTCCTGGCGGCATGAGCCGATCGACATGGCCGTGCTCTCCACCCGACGCTCCGAAATCACGCTCATGGACGAGCGTACCCAACCAACACTGTGGCTTGACACCACGACGCGAATAGGGCCTTAGGAACGCAGGGATGCTCAGCGAATCCATCACCGATGTCGATCGCGAAGCCGGTTCGGCCATGTATCAATGGCTGACCGATCTGTTTCCCATTTGCCGTAGCCTGACGGGGGCCGGAGTCCGCCAAACGCTCGCCTACCTCCAGCAGTTGCTACCCGACCTGGCGATTCGCGGGGTTCCATCGGGGACGTCGGCGTTCGATTGGACGGTTCCGCCCGAATGGAATATCCGAGCGGCATGGCTCGAGCATGAATCGGGCGAGCGGGTCGTCGACTTCGCCGATCACAATCTGCATCTCATGGGCTACAGCGAGCCGATCGATCGCTGGCTCGATCTTGAGGAACTGCAGCCGCATCTCTTTTCGCTCCCCGAACAACCCGACGCCATTCCGTACATCACTTCGTACTACCGCCGTAACTGGGGTTTTTGTCTCAGCCACCGCCAGCGCGAACAGCTTCGGCCGGGACGCTACCGAGCCGTCATCGATAGCACGCTCGAGCCGGGAGAGCTCAACTATGGCGAGCTGATCATTCCCGGCACGTCGTCGCAAGAGTTGCTCCTGTCGACCTATGTCTG
>JAGQPS010000620.1 GCA_020426595.1 Planctomycetales bacterium | reverse complement strand
GACCAAGCCCTTCGAGACGCCGACGAGCAACTGGCAGCGTTCGCCATCGACGGCACCCACGACGACGACCGAGTCATCCGATTTTTGGCGGACTCGATCGACCAACTGCCGCATGAAGTTCGCATTGGCGACCGGCAGTTTCACCGTCACGACGGGCACACCGGCGGAACGATCGGCGGTATCGAGCAGTTGATCGACCGACACCTCTCCAGCCGAGGCGAGCGCGGCGACCTCCTCACTCAACTTGGCCGTTTCGGCCTTGAGCGATTGCACCCGCTCGGTGACGTCCGCGATACCGACGTTGAGCAGCCGAGCAACCTCCCGCAGCATGCCACGCAGCTCGGGATAGGCGATGTCGGCGGTCGGCTTCGGTAGCTTCTCGGGCTCTCCCGGCGCGGCTCCTCCGGAGAGCTGTTTACGAAGCGCACGCACCTGTTCGACTTGTTGCCGCACGGCCGCGCCGATTTGCGAGATTTCGCAGCCGAGTTCCTTCGCGACGGCGGCCGCGGTTGCCTCGACACTCGTCTGGAATTCTCGAGCCTGCTCGCCAGTCAGAGCTTGAATGCGGCGAGTCCCGAGCGAAACGAGTTCCTCCGAGACGATTTCAAACGGGCCAATGTCGGCGGTCGATCCCACGTGCGTGCCACCGCAGAGTTCCTTGCTGAAGTCGCCCATCGACACCATGCGCACGACGTCGGGATACTTCTCGCCGAAGAGCATCATGGCTCCACTCTTGCGAGCCTCCTCGATCGGCAGGAACTGGGTCCCCACGGCATCGCCTTGGCTCACGAGTCGCCGCACCTCGGCCTCGATCGACTCGAGCGTTTCCGGCTCGATCGCATCGCGTTGCTTGAAGTCAAACCGCAAACGATCGGCTTCGACCTTCGAGCCTCGTTGTTGAGCCTGGTCGCCCAGGTACTTTTGGAGCGCGTGATGGAGCAAATGCGTCGCGCTATGGGCTCGTCGCAAGCCTTGGCGGCGCTGCGTGTCGACCTGAGCCTGCGCGGTTTGTCCCGCCTCCAGCGTGCCTTGCTCGAGGTGACCGAAGTGAAC
>JAGQPS010000061.1 GCA_020426595.1 Planctomycetales bacterium | reverse complement strand
CTGCTCCACGACGAGCCGACGATTGCGACGGAAGCTCGGATGGCGTTGCAGGCGGTGTTGCAGGTCGGAGCGATTGTCGTGGGGGAGGGCGGTGGTCATCGTCAAGTCTCTCGTATCGCGAGGGAACGCTAGGCACGTGCCAGAGAGATCGGTCACGAAGCGAGAACAGTTGACTCACGAGGGCTGGTTAAGCCTGGAGATTCGCGGACTGTTCGGTGAGCTTGTCGATTGCAACGATCGTGCGCGGGAGTAACGAGCAGTTTCGCTTTCGCGCTGTTCGAATATCGCCCCAGTCGACCAAGTCAAGAGCGTGGAAAACCAAAGGAAACCCGAAGCGTGAGCGAGGGATTCTTCGACTTCTCAAACAAGCTTCCAACTCGTCACACCACCAACACGTCGGGCCGGTCACATCGCCGAACGCCCGACATCAATGGCTAGAGGGCTCCCCCAACCGAAACGATGGCGATCACCCCGATCACGAACAGGACCCAAGCGACATGGGTCAGCGGTTGATTCAGCACGCCCTCGAGCGAATCCCGATCCCCCACGACTCGCAAGAGCCGAGTGCGTTCATGGACGCTGGGGTGGGACCAGTTGGCACGGTCTCGTGGTCCGGGGGAGGCTTGGATGATGGCTCGGCCCAACGCGGCCGCGGCCAGCCGCGATGACCAACCGAGTCGTGCCGCGTAGCGCAGGGCCGTGAGATCCGCGTCCTTCTCGAGGCAGCGGTTGATCGTTACCAATGCGAAGTAGCTCCAAGCGAGTAACGCGACTTGGCTCGCGAGCCAAACGCTCAAACTTCCCGGTTCCCGCAACGTCCACGTCTGCAGGAAGGGAATCACAAGTCCGAGCAAGGCAAGTTGTCGCAGCCAGGCGTGATGACGAGTCTGATGGGCGACTTCATGCAGGAGCAACATCCGCTGACCGGCGGCCGGAAGTTCGTTGAGCAGCCCTCGCGTCACGACAATCGTGGCGCCGGTCCAGATGCCACCGACCGACACCGCGTTGACTCGATGCAGGTTCTCCCAAACCGAGAGTTTGAGACGAAACGGCGAGAAGTCCCCAAACAGCTCTCGAACCTTCGCGAGAACCGGGCTCGGATCCGCGCTCTCCGGGCAGCTCCAACGCATCGCCCAACCGAACGCAATGGCGACGATCGGTAGCCCCGCGATCCCCAACCGAATCTGCTCCAAGGGGGCGAGTTCGAGGGCTCGAGCCAGACTCTCCAGCGCCAGCGCGTAAAGCACTGGTACGCTGAGCGGTGGACCGACGAGCCAGCATCGACGGAGGAATGCCAAGGCGTGTTTCCCGGAGTGGCGAGCGGCCCGATCGCGTCACGAAACGCATGTGCTCGAGCCACCTTCCTAGCGCATGAAAAAAGGGAAGGTTGTCCGGCGAGTGCAAGTCGCCGAGGCATCCTTCCCTTGAATTCAAGCTAATCAGAGCCGCTGGGGAATCAATTCCCGCCGAGCCAGCTGGGGGCCCACTTGGCGTCTGGCAGGTCGATCGCAACGGCTGAATCGATGCCGTCGAACGAGAGGATCTCGGTGATCGCCTTTTCGGGGACTCGGCTATCGAGCTTCAGAACGCCGATCGCCGAACCATCCGACTCGTGCGAATAGCGTCCGACCGACATCTGCGCGATGTTCACGTTGTGTTGGCCCAGCACGGTGCCGACATAACCGATCACGCCCGGACGATCCCGATGGAGGAAAATCAACATCGGTCCGTCCATGAACGCCTCGAGCCGATGATCGTTGATCTCGAAGAGTCGCGGCATCGACTTGCCGAACAGCGTGCCGCCCACCGTGATCGATCGATCCGAACCCGAGACCTCGAGTCGGATGGACTGATCAAACGCGACCGACTCACCACCACGCTCCTCGACGACCGTGATGCCTCGCTCGGCACCAAGCACCGGGGCGTTCACCAAGTTGGGGCTCTCGTCCACGATGTTCTCGAGCACGCCCGCACAAGCGGCGGCGGTCATGAGTTGCGAGCGAAGAGGATCCGCGTCGCCTCGGTACGAAAGCTTCATGTGGTCGATGCGGCCACCATGCCACTGAGCCGCGATGCGTCCGAGTCGATAGGCGACTTGCAACAACCCGCGACACGAGGCGAGCGTGGCGGGGTCGACGCTCGGTACGTTAACGGCGTGTCGAATCTCGCCCGTTCCGAGGAACCGAACGATCAGCTGCACCGCCTCGAGAGCGACTTGCGTTTGAGCCTCCTCGGTGCTGGCTCCAAGGTGAGGCGTGCACAAGACATTGGGCATGCCGAACAACGGACTGTCGGTGCAAGGCTCTTCCTCGTACACGTCGAGGGCGACGCCACCGATCTGGCCCGACTTGAGTCCCTCGACCAACGCGGCTTCGTTGTAGATGCCACCACGAGCGCAGTTGATCAAGCGGATGCCGGGCTTGAGCCGTCCGAGATTCTCGCTGTTGACGAGGTCGCGAGTTTCCGGCGTCAGCGGCGTGTGTACCGTGAGGTAATCCACGAGCGGCAACATCTCATCGACCGTCTCGACCAACTCAATGCCTTGCTTTTCCGCGAGCTCCTTGGGCAGGAACGGATCAAAGCCGAGCACCTTCATCTCAAAGGCCACGGCGCGGCGAGCGACGGCTTGGCCAATCCGACCGAGACCGACGATGCCGATCGTCTTGCCCGCGAGTTGCGTCCCCATGTAGCTCTTGCGATCCCAGCGTCCCTCGCACAAGCTTTGGTTGGCCGGAGCGACGCAGCGGGACAGACCAAGCATCAGCGAGAAGGCATGTTCGGCCGTGCTGACCGTGTTGCCGGTCGGCGTGTTCATCACGACGATGCCCAGCCGAGTCGCGGCTTCCTTGTCGATGTTGTCCGTGCCCACGCCCGCTCGCGCGATCGCCTTGAGCCGACGATTGCCTTCCAACACATCGGCGGTGATCTTCACGCCGCTACGGCAAATCGCCGCGTCGAACTCGGCGAGGGCCGCCTTGAGATCGGCGCCTTTGAGTCCAAGTCGCTCCTCGAACTCGATGTTCGGCTCGGAACGCAGGAGCTCGAGGCCTTCGGAAGAGATGGGGTCGAGGATCAGGACGCGGGCCATGGTTACCGTCTCGAATTCGGAAGGGGATGTTCTGCGGTGGGAATCGATCACCGGGCGACCGCGAAGCGTGTGCTTCCGTCGCTCGGGCCGATCAGGCTACGTTCGGCAGCCCTTGGATCAAGCGTGCTTGGCGGCGAAGTCTCGCATGACCGACGCCAACGTCTCAACTCCAGCGGTCGGCATCGCGTTGTAGATCGAGGCGCGAATTCCGCCGACGCTGCGATGCCCCTTGAGGTCGGTGCAATTGGCCGCCTTGGCGGCCGCCAGGAACTCGGCTTGCAACTCGTCCGAGGGAAGACGGAACGTGACGTTCATCATCGAACGGACGCCCTTCTCGGCGTGACCTTGGAACACGGTCGGGTATTGATCGATGAGCGAATACAGCAAGCCGGCCTTCGCTTGGTTGGCCGCCGCCATCTTGTCGAGCCCGCCGATGTCGTTGATCAACCATTTGATCACGAGGCCCATCACATAGATCGCGAACGTGGGCGGCGTGTTGTAGCAGCTCTTGCCATCCACGTGGTTGCGGTACAGCAGGTAGCCAGGAAGATCGTCGCTTCCCCTGGCCAAGAGGTCGTCGCGAATGATCACGGCGGTGACGCCAGCGGGGCCCGCGTTCTTCTGGGCACAGGCGTAGATCAGTCCGTACTTCGAGACGTCGACCGGACGGCTCAAGAAGTCGGACGAGCAGTCGCAAACCACCGGAGCCGCGAGAGCGGGATCGCCGGCGAACTGCACGCCTTGAATCGTCTCGTTGCTGGTCAAGTGAACGTAAGCCGCGTCGGCGGACGAGCCGAGTTCGTCAATGTTCGGCAGCGAGGAGTAGTTGCCTTCCTTGCCGTCCCATAGCACCTTCGTGGCACCCTCCTTCTTGGCCTCGGCCAGAGCCGACTTGCCCCAAGTTCCCGTCACGATGTACTCGGCGGTCTTGTCGGTGCCCCGGAGCAAGTTCATCGGGATCATCGAGAACTGCAAACGAGACCCACCTTGCAGGAAGGCGATCGAATAGCCTTCGGGGATTTGCAGCAACGTGCGCAGATCGGCGAGTGTTTGATCGAGGATCTGATCAAACGCCTTGCTGCGATGACTGATTTCCAAGACCGAACTGCCGACACCGGGCAAACAGAGCAGCTCGTCGCGAACCTGCTCAAGTACGGGAACAGGAAGCACAGCCGGGCCAGCCGAGAAGTTGTAAACGCGCCCGTAGTTGGAATTGGGGGTCATGGTTTCAGCGGCGAGAGGGTTGGGAGAAAGGAAGTCGACCTTTCCGATCGAACCGCTGATTTTACGAACCACGCTCCTATCTGAGAAGGACACGCCTCCACCGGACAGCACCCCAACCAATGGGGCGCCGCCCCTTCCACGACTTCGCGGGGAAACTGCGAAACAACCCCGTGGACAGCACGCCTAGAAAGGCGCCTGGCCCCGCCCAATCCATTTCCGCCACCGCGTCGGTAGCCGAGAGGTAAGGCCGAGATGCGGTCCTTGCTGGGCGGGCCTGGGCGGTCTGTCGACCTTAGAGAGTCGCCGCGTGCGGCTAGCGATCGACCTCCGGTTCGCCCCGAGTCGACGAGCCTTCGCTCGCATCGTCTCGGTAGGCGTCGAAGTAACCGATCATCATCTCTTCCCAGGTTTGCTCGCCCCAGGTCACGGAACTCTCGGGATCCGGGTTGGAAAAATTGTCGACCGAGTTATCGAAGTGGGCGATGCAATGAAGTCGCGTGCCGGCCGGGAACCGCCACGGCTCGGCGAAGACATAGGCGTTCTGCCAATTGAAGTCGTAGTGGGGAATGTCGAGCAACGTCTCGGTACGTCCATCGGGAAAGATCGCTTCGTAACGGAACGACTTGCCACGCAAATGCATATGCGGGAACAAAGCCGTGACCACCGTCGGTTCCGGGAAGCGTTGCCAAGCGTCGACGCGATAGTTGGCCTCGCCCGCCGGGATTCTGAATTCGGTGTTGATGGCGAGTCCGGTGACGACCTCGTGAGTCACGTCGGCCGCATCGACAAATACCAGACCGATCGAGCTCAAGTCGGTCGCCGGTTTGCCGTTGGGCGTGTAGTGCATTTGGAAGATCAGTTTCGAGCCCGCTGGAATACGCTTGGCGTGTCCCGGAGGCAGAATCATCGGGCGAGCCCCCGGAGCGGTCGCGCACAGCCATTCTCCGAGTTCGCGGCGCTCTTGGCGGTCGTCGTCACCTGGTGGATCAACCGCGACGATGATGTGATGCACCACCGCCCGATTGCCCGCGCGGCATTCGGCTTGCTGGATCCACTTATCCTCGGTGAAGCCGGGATCGATGGCGAAGTAGCGATACGGAATTTCGCCCGTCGCGGGGAGTTCAATCGGTTGCGCCGCCATCTCGACCACCAAGTCCGGCTCCGAGATCTGCCACCCATCGGTGAACCGTGGCGCGGGAGGCAAGTCGGCCAAGTCTCCTAGCGGAGCCCCCGCGTTGACCCAATCGAAGAGGATGCGTTTCTCCTGCTCGGTCAACCGCGAGTCATTGCTGAAATGGCCGAACTCGGGCGAGGCGTGCCAAGGCGGCATTCGCTCTTCCTCGACCACTTCGGCGATCATCTCGGCCCACCCGACCACCTCCTCGTAGGTGTCCATGGCGAACGGACCAATCTCACCATCGCGATGACACTTCAAACAATGTTTCTGCAGTATCGCCGCCACTTCGCCACAGTACGTGACCTGGGCATCGGCTTGCGTTTCGAGCAAACGACCAATGTGACAGCCAAGCGGCTCGGTGCTCGGCACTGAAATATCTTGGTCCGTGGTAAGAGCCTCGATGGCGTCGACTAGGTAATGATGCCGGGCCTCATCGCGGCGGAAACCGTAGGTGTAGCGGTCGTTGATTTGCCCGTGGTACCGAACCTGTCGGTCGCGATCGAGCAAGAAGACCTCGGGCGTCCGAGTCGCTTGGAACGAGTCGGCCACTTTGTTGCCCGGGTCCTTCAGAAGCGGCATGGTCAATTCGTGTTGCCGCGCGAACTGTTCCATTTCGAGCAACGAGTCCTGTTGGTTGCTGTCGATCAGCACCAGCGAAACCCGCTCACCGAATTCCTGTTCGATCCGATTGAGCTCATCGATCGAAAGATTCACGATCGGGCACTCGATTCCGACGAAGACGACCACGAGCGGCTGGGGGAGGGTTTCCTCGAGTCGCCAGGGGACACCGGCGAAGTCCGTCAACTCAAACGGAGCGATGACGCGGTTGGTCTCGGCCGTCGGTTCCTCCGCCGGCATCGCCAACGCGAAAGGGACCGGAGTCACGCAAAAACCGACGACGCCCAACACAGCCAATAAGCCAACCACCAAACATCCGCGCATCGGTCTACTTCCGTCGAAGGAACTCGTTACTCGTCCGGCACCCACCCACCCTCGGTGAATCGTCGCCAAACCCTCGGGAATTGAGGCGACTGAACCACTGGGGCGGGACGGAGTCCAAGTGCGGGGCAGTACCCCACAAAGCACCCATCGGTTTCTTTACTCAAAAGAAAGCCGCGCGTCACGACGGATTCCTCGTCGCGGCGGCGGGGGCGTTCGTCGAATGGCGCCGGCCAGGCGATATCGACTCGGTAGCGGACGGGGACTCGCTACGCGCGAGAAAGAAACTCGCCGGTTCGCGTGTCGACTTTGATCCGCTCACCCTCTTTCAAGTATTCCGGCACTTGCAAGACATAGCCGGTGGACAGCGTGGCCGACTTGGAGCGACTCGTCGCGCTATTTCCGCGCACCGCCGGATCGCACTGAGTCACATCGAGTTCCACGCTCGAGGGCAATTGGAGCCCGACCGGCTCACCCTCGTAGATCAGGACATAAATGTCCTCGAGTTCCTCGGTCAGATAGTTCAGCTCGTCCGACAGTTGCTCGACGGGGATGGCATGCTGGTTGAAGTCGGCTTGATCCAGGAAGTGAACGTCCGTGCCGTCGGAGTACATCAGCTTGACCAATCGCTTCTCGAAATCGGCGTCGTCCAGCGTATCGGTTCCCTTGAGCGTGATATCGACCTTCTGTTTCGTCACGAGGTTCCGCGCGCGAAACTTGTAGAGCGTCGCCGCTCCTCGCGCCGACGGTGTTTGCACTTGCATGGTTTGGATCAGGCAGGGAGCCCCTTGATAGCTCACGATCGTGCCGGTCTTGACTTCCTTGGCCAACATCTCGCCGTGCTCCTGAATTGGGTCCTGGATGCTTCGTTCTTGAAACGGTCGGTCAAACGCGTTCGTCGAGAAACCGATGCAGTGGCGGAGGGGAGGGCGTGGCCGCTTCCTAGCGGACTGGTCACTCTCCATCCTCGCGGCCGGTCCCGTCGCTCAGCAGGGACAAGACGCCGCCGGTTGATTCGCGGTCCTCGGCTCACTCTCGAGAGACCTTCGCGGCTGGCCTTGTGACACGCGGGGCATGCCGAGGCGCGGGGCATGCCGAGGCGCGGGCCATGCGAGCCGCGAAGTTGCTCAGAGCAAGGTGAGACTCTGAGGATCCACACCGACTCCACCCGTCAACTTGGCGAGACGCTCTAGCACCACGAGCAGGGCTCCTGGATCGAAGCCAGGATCCTCTTCGTCCTCGTCGTCGCCTCGTTCCTCGAAGTGAAACAGATCGAGCCGGGCATCGCACCGACGAATTTGTTCGAGCTTGGATTGATCCTGACTCGAGAGCGTCACTTGATGGAAATCCTCCAGCAGCTCATCGATCTGCTCTTGGACTTCCTCGCCATCGACGAAGCTCACATCGATCGCGGCTCGATCGTCGGGGCAATAGACCGTGAGGGCGTCGAAGTCGCCATCGATCGACGTTTCTGGCGCGGAGACCTGATACCGATCGCCGAGGCTCCGCAAGACTTCAGCCAACTTCCGAGCCGAAGGGCGGTGGGCCGAGGAAAACAGCACGAAGCACGTTTCCCGGTATTGGTATCGGTCATCTTCAAACAACGACATGTTTCGCCTCTTAGCTTTCCCAGCCTTCGTCGTAACCTGGTCCACCGTGCCATCGCTCAATGGCGTTCAGCATGGAGTCTCGTTCTTCTCGATTAGCCCACACCGATTCCTCGGCCTCGAGCCGAATTTCATAACGCCCTTCCGCGACGCAGTCGGCCGCGCCACAGAAATGGGGCAGATCCGAAATCCAAAGAACTCGATACACCGGTACATGCTTGTCGTCGATCTTGCAAAAGATCGAGCTCGGTTTCCGCTCGCTCACGATTCACTTTGTCCCAATTCAAAAGCCCGCCGCGCCGCCGCTTCGACGGCCGCTTGCAAATGGTACCGCACCGCTCCCTGTTCCAATGCGGCGAGTCCCGCCGCGGTCGTGCCTCCAGGACTGGTGACCTGCTCCCGCAAGATCGCCGGATGCTCGCCCGTTTGCTCGACGAGCCGCGCCGAACCTAGCACGGTACGCACCGCCAACTGGTGAGCGATGTCTCGCGGGAGTCCCATCCGAACACCGCCATCGGCCAACCCTTCGATTATCAGCATCACATACGCCGGACCCGATCCGGACAAACCGGTCACGGCGTCCAGCATCCGCTCGGGAACCTCAGCCGCCCAGCCGACCGCGCCCAGCGCCGATGCCACCAAGGCTCGGTCGGCCGCGCTGCACTTGGAGCCCGGCGCGAACGCGGTTGCTCCTTCTCCCACCAAGGCCGGCGTGTTGGGCATCGCCCGCACGATTCGGTGATGCCCAATCATGCTTGCCAGACGCTCGAGCTTCAAACCCGCTACTACCGAAAGGACTAGCCGGTCGGCCAAGTCGGTGGCGAGTCGAGGAAGTACATCGGCGACCAGCTGAGGTTTCACAGCCAGCAGAACGAGCTCACTCGACTGGCAAACCGCTTGATTGTCCTGGCAGAGCCGAGCTTGCGGTACCGATTTCTGAAACGATTCGGCGGCCGCCGGAGAAGGATCGTGAAACGCGATCGACCAGCCACGGGTGGAGGGATTCTCGGCGATACCTCGCGCCAATGCCTGAGCCATTCGGCCTCCGCCAATGAATCCGACTCGAGCTCCCACGGGCGTGTTGGAATCCGGGGAAGGAGTGGGGCTTGGGCGTTCCGTCATGGAAGGTTTCCAGCATGAATCGGGCGAGAAATAGGGTGCCAGGCAAACGAGGCTCAACTCACCCCGCCTGCTAGCGACGAACGAATAGGTAAGGGCGGTGGCGCCACGAGTCGCGAGCCCCCATTCTATGTCACGGCGGCTGTTTTCGCAGGGACTCTGTCGCCGTGGCTCGCCAGTGAATCGGAGTGTGCGGAACTCGCGAGCCCAGAATCGCCAAATCGCCTCGAATGCCCCGCCCGCGACTTGTTGGTCGGGGACCGGAATCGATCTCGACGGGAAGCCAGATTTTTGGGACTGTCCCCGCGCCTACCGGTTTGATCCAGATTCGCGGTCCCGTTCGCGCGGCCCTGCTTTGGGTTGACGAACCCTGCCAGTTGGCCGACCTGGACCGTGCGCTCGATAACTACGCTCCAAGAATCAAAAGTGCAGGAGGCTCAAGGATGAAGTCGCTACCAGCACCTACCTTCGTCGCCGTGATTTGTCTGGCGGTGGTCGGAACGATTTCCGTTGCGGGAGACGGCGACGGTTTTCAGTGGTCGGACCTCAGTCCGATGCGAGTCCTCAAACCCGCGGGTCCCGCCGACGGTTTGACTCGACCTTCGGCCCAGCCAGCTCCCGCGCCGCGCAAGCCGTCGCGCTTGGCGACTTGGAGCCGCAACACTCGACACACGATTGGACGGGCGACGAGCTGGATGAATCCGTTCTCGCGTCCCGCCGCGCCTCCGCCCAGCCCATCTCTCACCGGTTCGCGCAGCTCCAGCCGCACCGCCAGCAGCCCGTCGGGCAATTGGTTCACTCGGATGTTCAAGAAGGAAGAAGAGCCACAAACGCCTCGCTCGGCTTCGACCATGTCCGAATGGGTCGGTGGCCAACGCCCCGTTTGGTGAGCGAGATCGCGAAGGCGATCCGGCGCGGATGTGCGAACAGGGCCACGCGGACGTGGTCCGATCGGCGATCACGTCTCGCGAGGCGCATGCTTCGCTTGCATCTGGGCGAGATAGCGCGAGACGACATCCTGGGCCCGCGCCCAACCCGCATCGGTCGGTGGCTCGAGGAAGAGAAACGCGGGAGCGGTTTTTAAGTCTTGCGGGCGCGATCCCGCATTCAAGGCGTTGTTGACCGCGTTCACGTCGGCCGACATGAGCGCGAACTCTCGGAACGGCTCCGCTCCAATCTCGCTGGGCGTCACGCGCTCCCAGGCGGCCAAGAAGAACGACTCCTCGGTCACGTTCCCCGACTCGATCACCGACCCGGCCGCGTCGAAGCAGACGTAATCGTCCGCGAACGTGATGCCGAGTGGTCCAAGGAACTGACGCCCCGCGGCTAACAGGGCGAACTTGTACGCTCGGTCCGCCATCGCCGTGGGGACTCCGCACGCCTCGAGCCCAGCGTACACGTCGTCTTCCGTGAATGGCGACGGGAGAATCCTCAGGACGTCCGCGAGGCTCTCGATGGCTTGGATTGGCGTCATGTCGCGGCCGCCCGTTATGAAGAAGGTTGGGTGCCTGACTTGCGCATGGGCGGCGGAACGCGACATCGAACCAAGGGTGGCGGACCCTTTCACACAACCGAACCCTTCGCGCCGTCGGCGCGAATCGATCGGTGAACCGCGGCACTCGGCGCGACCAGTCGGGCGCCTACTTCGAGTCCAACGCCAGTGCCTTGTCGGAGATGTCCTTGCGGCACCAGGCTCCTTGCCAGCGAATCGCCTTGACGGCGGTGTACGCTTGAAGCTTGGCGGCGGAAACACTGCTTCCCATCGCGGTGACTCCGAGCACGCGACCGCCGGCGGTCACGACTCGATCACCTTGCATCTTGGTCCCCGCATGGAAGACCTTCACATCGGGAACCGCGGCGGCTTCGGCCAGCCCACGGATCTCGTGACCTGTCGTGTAGTCGCCCGGATAGCCCTCGCTAGCCATGACCACGCACACCGCGGGACGCTCGTCCCAAACCGGTTCATCGATCCGTTTCAGGTCTCCGTCGACCACCGCGTCCAGGATGTCGACGAGGTCACTCTTGAGCCGCATCAGGAGAGGCTGACACTCAGGGTCGCCGAGCCGCACGTTGTACTCCAGCACCTTCGGACCTTGGTTGGTCAGCATGAGGCCGGCGTAGAGCACGCCTCGGAATGCGATCTTTTGCTTCTTGAGCGTGTGCACCGTGGGGAGCAGCACGCGGCTGAGCACGAAGTCCATCGTGTTGCTGTCGACCATCGGCGTGGGACAGTAAGCCCCCATGCCTCCGGTGTTGGGACCTTGGTCGCCATCGAACGCCGGCTTGTGATCTTGAGCCGGCGGGAGCGGCAAAATCGTGCGCCCATCGGTAATCGCCAGCACGCTCGCTTCGGGTCCATCGAGCCGCTCTTCGATCACGAGCTTGTCGCCAGCCCCGCCAAACTCTCGAGCCCGAGCGATACGGTCGATCGCCTCCAAGGCTTCGGCTGGACTATGGCAGACGATGGCTCCCTTGCCGGAGGCCAGTCCGTCGGCCTTCACCACCACCGGACAGTCTTGCTCCGGATCGGGGTAACGGTCTTGGATGTAATGCTCGGCCGACTCGGCGTCGGTGAACGTGCGGTACTCGGCGGAGGGGACGGTCGCTTGGTGGAGCAGGTCCTTGCAGAAGACCTTGGAGCCCTCGAGCTGAGCCGCTTGCTTGGAAGGACCAAAGACCCGCAGGCCTTCGCCTTGAAACGCGTCGACCACGCCGAGACAGAGAGGAGCTTCGGGACCGACGACCGTGAGGCCAATGCCATTGAGCTTGGCGAACTTGATCAAGCCAGGGATGTCGGTCGCCGAGATGTCGACGTTTTCCGCGTCTTCCAGCGTGCCGGCGTTTCCCGGCGCGACGAAGACACGATCGACTCGTGGGCTCGCGGCAATCTTCCAAGTGAGGGCGTGCTCGCGACCACCGTTGCCAATTACTAGAACTTTCACGCCTACGTCCTCACTTTCCACGAGTCGATTCACCGCGAACGACCCGGATTCTAGGGTAGAGAGGCGGTGTCAGAAAGGAGAGGAACCGAGCGAGAGGGAGATCGGTTCAAGCGGCGTCCCGGTGGCTTCTAGCCGCAGGCCAGCCGCCGTTCGATGCGACGCACCGCGTCGGTAACCCGCAAGCTGCGGTGCATCGTGCCCACGACTCGGTCGTTCTTGAGCCAGCCATCGACCGTGCGTTGAGCCGTCGCGACCGTGCTGTGACGTCGCCCGCCAAAGTAATCGCCGATTTCCGAGAGAGCGGCTCGAGTCATCCGGCGGGCGAGCCACATGGCCAGCATGCGGGGCTGGGAGCACTGCCGGCTCTTGCTGGAACTGCGGAGCAGTTCGCGATTGATGCCGAATGTCTCGCAAACCGCATCCTCGATCTCGCTCATGCCGACACAAGCCGCCGCGATCGGCACCAGGTCCTCCAGTTGACGCCGAGCCTCGTCGACGCTGGTCACTTCGGCTCCGGCGAGCTTGAGTCCAATCAAGCGATGCACGGCGCCCGACAACTGCCGCGCGTCTCCAGCAAGCTCGTCGGCCATCATGTCGACGATCGGCGCGGGGATTTTCAAGCCTTTCGAGGCCGCCAATCGCTCGATCAATTGTCGCTTCGCGTCACCCTGTGGGAAATCGATCGAGCAAACGAGTCCGGCTCCCAAGCGAGCCGAAAGGTCGGGCCCGAGTTCCGTTAGCTCCGCGGGAGGACGCGTCGAGGTGACGATGACTTGGCGACCCGTATCGCAGAGCCGATCGATCGTGTTGATCAACTCGCCAATCGTCGCCCGCTTGCCCGCGACGAAATGGACATCGTCGATCAGCAGCACATCGACGTCGCGATGCTTGGCGCGGAAACTCGGCATACCGCTCCCTTGCAACGCCTCGATATAGCCCGTCACGAACTGCTCGGCCGAGATCGACAAACATCGATGCGCCCGTTGGCGAAAAATCGAATGAGCGATCGAACGGAGGAGCCACGACTTTCCCGAACCGGTCGGGCCGTAGATATAAAGAGGCGAACAAGTGCCCGGTTGATGAGCGACTTGCTGTGCCGCGACCACCGCCATCTGATTGTGGGGACCGGTCACGACATCGGAGAGCAACGGCAAGGGACGCTCGACCGGTTCCGCGGACTCGGCGCTGATTCGCAGACCAGACCCCGCGGCTCGGCGCGGATCGGTCGGCTTGGCCGACCGAGTTGAATCGGTCGACGCGGTAGGCGTGGAGGGTTGAGCGGAAGCGCCGGCGACCGTCGCTTCGACTCGGAACCGGATTCGCTCGGCGGCGAGACCGGTTTGCGTCAGGAGTTCGTGCAAGGTGCGTTCGAAGAGTCGGCTGATGCTGCTGAGTGTGTAGGAGTCGCTCGCGGAAACGACCAGCTGGCCCTCCTCGAGTCGCGGACTTTGGAATCGCTCGAACCAGAGTTCGTACCGGTCGACTCCGATCCGCTCGGCGAGCGCCGCGCGAAACTCATCAATCCCGCTTTCGCTATGCTGTTCGTATCGTTGCGGCGTCATGCGCGCAGCGTCTCCCAGGAGATTGACAAGTGGTTTCGTTCCGCCAAGCCGATATCGGAGTCATTCTGACTCGTCACATCGTACTTGTGCATCCGTTGCCGGAAGCATCCTAAAGGCGAGCAGAGTCGAGGAAGAAAAGACGTTGGTCGACGCCTCGATGCCCGCGTTGCTGAGTCGGACGCCGATTGTAGGCCTGCTAGCACTGCTGTCAAACTTCGTTCCTCGCGCCTCGGCTCGGTCTCGTCAGTCCGCTTCTTCGAGGCCCTAAAAACCCTTGCTGAATGGGCCTCCCTGATCCTTGATCGGTCTTCTCAAGGGCTCCCGTCAGTCCCTCGGGACCACGGTGGAAAAAGTGTCCAATTAGCTCGGCCTCCTCCCGATCCACGCGGCGGCCTCGTTTGTAAGTCGTTGTGGTGTTTGTGGTTATCGCTCCTCTCGTCCGGTTCCTCACCAAACTTAAATGAAACCATGACACGTTTGGTCACCTGCCGGGGAATTTTGAAGTCGCAATTAGGAGGGTTAGGGAAGCGGTCGGGGCGCGAGCGGCGACCAACCGCCGACTCCAGCCCGAAAAGCAAGTCTCACCGAGCCCGGCAGGGACCGGCTATCCTGGTCGCCAACGGCGGCGGAGTCGTTCGTTTCCCGGCCGACCGGAACGCGCTTGAAAGCAACGGACAACCCGGCGCGTGGGGCAAACGCGACCGCATCGATTTTCTTGACTCCACCCGCCGGACTCCGACCCTAGGACCATTGGAGTCCGTCGTGGCTGGCTGTTAGTCTGTGCATTGCGAGCGATCGAAATGTCTTCCTGGCTGGGCCTCGAATCCTACCGAGACACTGCAGCGAGCGGGTTGGAAGCGTCGAACTAGGCAGAGTCGTGAAGGATCGAGCCATTCCGCTAAGGCTCCCTTCCACGCAGCAACCCTCGAGGAAAGCCGAGGTCGGAACATGAAGATGCGGGTGGGACTAGTCGGGCTTGGACATGCCTGGGAGTCCCGGCATTGCCCAGCATTGCGGGCCCTGTCCGATCGCTTTCAGATCGTGGCGGTCTGTAGCGAGGTCGCACGGCGATCGGATAGCGTGGCTCAGGAATTCAACGCGGTGAGCGTTGATGGATTCCGAGTCATGATCGAGCGCGAGGACATCGACGCGGTACTCGTGCTGTCCACCGACTGGGTTGGCCCCATTCCCATCCTCGCCGCTTGCGACGCGGGCAAGGCGGTCTACGCGGCCGCCCCCTTGGATATCGAAGCCGGATTGGTCGAGGAGATTCGGCGGCGCGTCGACCAGTCGGGGATCGCCTTCATGGCCGAACTCCCTCGGCGGCACGCTCCCGCCACCCTCCGGCTCAAGGAACTCATCGCCACTCGCCTCGGTCCACCCCGCCTACTCTTCTGTCACGAGCGGCAAACTTGCGAGGACCGAGTCGTCGCGGGCCGCCGTGGTTCGACTCGACAAGTCGCGCTCCGCAACCTGATGGAGCTCGTCGACTGGTGTCGTTACGTCGTCGGTCATGACCCCACGAGTGTCATCGCGGCTCGCAACCAATCGCTCGTCGGCAACACGTCGTCGTTTTACGAATCGGTGAGCCTCGATTTTTCGCGTCCCGGAGAACCGGCCGAGGAAGGCCCAATCGCTCAGCTGAGCATCGGTCATTACCTGCCAGCGAAATGGCGCGAGGCGTTACCGTTCCGGCGTCCCGCCTCGCTCCAAGTCTGCTGTGAAAAGGGGATCGCGTTCCTCGACCTCCCCTCGACTCTGATTTGGTTTGACGACGCCGGGCAACACTCCGAATCACTCGAGCAAGAACGTCCCGTCGGCGAGCAATTGCTCATGCAGTTCCACCGCGCGGTGACGAGCCTCATTCGGAAAACCTGTGACATCGAGGATGCCTACAAGGCGCTGCGTATCGTCATGGCGGCCGATGAGAGCATCACGGACCAACGACGCATCAAGCTCTCGTTCGACTGAGCGAACGAGACGGCGACCGCACGGAAGTGCGGTCCAAGTCAGGGGAATCTCATGAAATGCCCCATCTGCGACAAGGCTCTGTCGTCGGAGCCATTGCATGGACATGCGGTGGAACGTTGTTCCGACGGTCACGGTTGTTGGCTCAGCGAGGGCGTTTTGGGACGTTTGGTTCGTCAGCTGGAATCAACAGCCCAAGCGGCCGCCCCGCCGACGAACGCTCCATCCGATCTCCCGTGTCCGTCGTGCGGCTCGGCCATGTCCCGCTTCAACTACTCACATGACTCGGGCGTGTTGCTGCAGCGTTGCCATCGGTGCGGCGGAGTCTGGCTCCTGCCCGGTCAGCTCGAACAGTTGATTCGTTATCGCGACTCGACGCCAGCGATCCGAGCACTCGACGCGGCTCTCGTGGAAGAAGCGGCGCGGGCGAACCACTGGGGAGCCGCAAGAGACTTTCCGCGGTCGCGACTGCTGTCGGGAATCGTGGCGGCGACCTATGTCGTGTTCGTTCTGTCAGGCGGTGGAGGTTGGCCGGCCGTCGTGGGGCTAGCCGTGTTCTTGTTGCTGCCGATGAGCTGCATCTGGTTTCCCGATGCGCTGGGAAACCTCACGGGAGTCTCATTCGGATTGGGACGACCCTCGATCACTCATTCCACTCCCGCCGATTTCGTCGCGATCGGAGGCTGGATCTTGCTGCTCTGTCCGCTCGTGTTGGCCTTGTTCACAGGATTCTAGAAACCGAGCCTTGCAGGTGGTCGCCTTTAGCGCACCGTGCCCATCTCGGGAATCGTGAGCAGCTCCTCGATCAGCAGGCGCAGCTCGTTGCCATACTCGCTCGACAGATCCCCCTTCACCAATTGCCGATGGAACGCCGCGGCGCCATGTTCCTTCAGGTCGGCATCTTCCGCCGAGGGGAATCGGTCCCGCGCATCGGGCGCGATGAGCCGTTGACAGAAGCCCATCAAGAGCTCGTTGCAGGCGACTTCATAAGGCATCATCGACGCCAGCCGCGAAGGGAGTTGACGCTTGGTTTCGCGAAGCGTCGTGAGATCGTCGTTCTCACCGAACACCTGACGACCCGAAAGCAATTCGATCAGCACGTACCCAAGCGACGCCAAATCACTTTGCGGAGTCATCGGGCGGTTCTCGAGTACCTCCAGCGACGCATATCCCGGCGTGCAGGCTCGACGGATCGGTGGATCGATCAGCTCAAAGGCCGAGCCATAGTCGATGATCTTGGACGATCCGCTACGCCGGACCATGATGTTCGCCGGCTTGATGTCGCCATGGACGATGCCCTCTCGATGCAGGGCGGCCAACCCCGCCAAGCAATCTCGGACGATCTCCACCGCGACTCCCGGTTTGAAACGACCTTGCATCCACCCGCCAGTCAAAACCACTTCATTGATTTGACGCCAGCGCTCCGCGGCGACGTTCGCCTCGATCAGGTTCAACGTTTTGGGTCGAGTCAAGACTCGCAGGTCGAAACCCTCGATCCACTCCATGGCGAGCACGCGAATCTGATGCTTCTCCAAGAAGTTCTGCAACATCAATAGATTGTCATGCTGCAGCCGAGCAATCCGGCTCGCCACCCGCGAGATCCTCGCCATCCCCGCGGCATACTCGTCCGCCGACGCGAATCGCTCCGGCGAAAACACCTTGACGGCGACCGGCAACGAAAAGCCGTCGGCCCCCTTGCGATCGCTCAAGAACACCACCCCTTGGCCCCCCACGCCCAATCGCTTGGTGAACCGCAAATGGCTCGTCCAAGAGAGCTTGCGGTCGTCGAGCACCTGCGCGTAGTTCGCCATCAACTGCGGATCGCACTGCTGTATCTCGACGGGAACGTAGGTCTGCGTGCCCGGCAGGTCATCGCGAGTCGGCGCGAGTTCCTGCGAATCGCTCAGGGAATAATCTTCGTCCAACATGGGGCAGCTTTGGGGCGCGAGTGTGGTGGGTCGGGAATCAGGGAAGGGGATTCATTGGCGAGGGGAGTCGGGATGCGGCGGGACGATCGGTGGGGAACCGGAAAGTCGTCGCTTTCGCCGCTGTATCCATTCGAGAACAGCCCGCGTCGGTCACACGGGTCCGATCAAGCATCCTTGTCCAAGGAGTGAGTGGAGCACGATTCGATCGAGATGTCCGCGGAAACGCTCCCATTTCCAGCTCTCGCCACTCAGCACGTGTTCAGCGCGATTCGGCGTCCGCTCCAGGGAAGTACCGCTCGAACTCCGCCCGCATCGCCGCCAGCGATGGGACTCGTCGCTCGGGGCGAGGAAAACCAAGTCGCTTGTCGACCTCGTTCCATCGTTCCAAGGATAGCGCTTCTCGGCGCAGGTTCACACAAAACAGCTTGGTCGAGTCGTCGACGCGCGAAGCCGACTGGGCTCCCACGTGAGGCGTGATCACCACATTCGGTAGTGTCCACAGCGGACTCTCCTGGGGCAACGGTTCGACCTCGGTGACATCCACGGCGGCACCCGCCAAATGACCCGAACGCAAGGCCTCGACCAAAGCCGCTTCGTCGACAACGGGACCACGAGCCACATTGACGAGGACCGCCCCCGGCTTCATGCGTGCCAACCGTTTTCCGTCCAGCATGTGACGCGTTTGGTCATTGAGCGGCACTCCCAAAATCAAAATGTCGCTCGTTGCCAGGACCTCGTCGAGCGCGTCGAGGCCACGCAATGACTCGACTTCCGGCAGCGGATCGGTTGGGTACCAGTCGATGGCATGAATCGAATTGCCGAGCGGACCGAGTAACTGCGCGATCCGCCGGCCATTGCCGCCGAAACCGACAATCCCAATCGTCTTGCCATGCACATCCCAAGTCGGCTGGCGCACGAATTGACGTTGTCGCGACTGAGCAAAAAACACCGGCAGCTGTCGATAGAGCCCAAACAGCAACGCGAGCGTTTGCTCCGCGACTTGGTCGGCGAACAGCCCCGAGGCGCTGGTGACCGGAATCGATGACTCGATGACCTCTTCGGTCAAGCAATGATCGAGCCCCGCGGCGGAGGATTGAATCCACCGCAATCGCCCTCCGGCCACCGTTTCGGCCCATGGCACCGGTACCTTGGCGTGGCCGCAAAAGATATCGGCCGTCGGCAATGCCGCCGCGACTCCCTCCTGGCCAGCGTCGATGATCACGTCACCAGGCGCCGCGCGACGGATCCACTCGATGTGTCGGGGCTCAACGGGATAGCACAAGACGATGCGGCGCATGAATTAGCTCGAAACGATAAGGCGAAGACACCCGCGCGTGCGGGCGTGGACATTCAGCGAGAGACTACAAGATAATCGACCGAACTCAATGGGCCGATCCGTTTCCCGCCGCGCCACCGTTCGTCCGGAGTCAACCATGTCCGAATCGCTGGAAAACCAGCCTGGTCCCTCATCCGATGCCACGCCCAACCAGCCGCCTTCTCCCACGCTTAGCCAGGCTCAACAAGAAGTCGATGCCTGGATTCGGTCGATCGGAGTCCGGTACTTCTCGGAGCTCACCAATCTAGCGATGCTCGTGGAGGAAGTCGGCGAGCTGTCACGCCTTCTCTCGCGGACCTATGGCGACCAGAGTTTCAAGGCGGGTGAGTCGGGTGACTTGGCCGATGAAATGGCCGACGTTCTCTTCGTACTTATTTGCCTGGCCAACCAAACCGGAGTCGATCTGAGCGACGCCTTTCGACGCAATCTCGACAAGAAAACACGCCGCGATGCCGAACGCCATCGTTCCAATCCCAAACTCCAGCCTCCGGCCTAGCACACTTTTGTCGGACTCGTCGCTGGGCCCCCGTCGCGTCACCCATCCACGCCGCGCACAGGTCCGTATCCATTCATCCGCTTTCTGGAACTCATGAGTCGAGCGTGAGCCGCGCGAGCTCCCTAGGGATTCAACTACGTGATGCCTCCAAGAACAGACACCGACCCCGCGATCGATGGCCAAGGTCCGCCCGACGAACGAGGCTGGCGCGCCTATCGACCGATGTTGCTGCGCGTCTACGACGCTTGGGTCCACGGAGTCTCCAACCACTGGCTGTGGCGTTGTCCCACGCGGCATCTCGTTTCGCTATACCGCGACCATCTAGGTCCGAGGCACCTCGACATCGGAGTCGGCACCGGAACCTTGCTCGCTCGGGCACTGCGACATCACAACGACACGCGTGTCACGCTCGCCGACGCCAACGAACATTGCCTCCACTGGGCGAGCAAGCGAGTGAGTCGAGTGGTCCAGCAACCACCCCGGCAACGACACGTCGACTTTCTGACACCCGACTCGGTCTCGCCGGGCGACGAGCATGTGAATGATCGCTTTGATTCGGTGGGCCTCGTCTATCTACTGCATTGCCTGTCGGGAGAAGACGCGAAACGCCGAGCCTTGATCTACGCGGCTCGGCAATTGAATCCCGCGGGCGTTTGTTTTGGAGCCACGCTGTTGGGCGATCCGCCGGCGGCGAGCCGCGCGGCGCGGTGGCTCGAACACCGCTACCAACAGTCGGGCATCTTCTCGAATCAGTCGGATTCACGGCCGCTGGTTCGAGGCTGGTTGGAAGAGAGCTTCACGAGCGTCGAGACGTGGACGATCGGTCACGCGCTGTTGTTCGTGGCTCGAGGGCCCGTGGTCGACCAATAGGCGATCGCTGCAACGGATTGATTACTGAGCCGAGGAACGCATGCCGTTCGGACCGCCAGCGATTGGGCGATCGGCCGGAAGCGGCCAGCTGGCGACCAAGAAGCCTCGCTCATGGAGCCAGTTCTCGAGGAGCAAGTACTCCTCATAGCTGTCGGGGTAGACCCAAACCGTGATGGTCGTCTCTTGAGGATTGGCCATCGCGAGTCGCTTTTGAAACTCGGAGGACTCGTCCGCCAATACCTGCTCCACGGGCAAGCCGAGAATCGGACGCGTCGGGAGCAGGATGAAGCCGGCGAATTGCGGCACCGTGCGACGCATGACTCCGAACTCGGTTTGTATGGCTCGCTCTTCCTGCCGGATTTCATACTGCAATCGAAACTCTTCCAGCGGCCCCACGGTATCGACGACGTTCTGAGCCGTGCGGAGTTTCTCGAGTTGGAATTCGATTTGCCGCGTCATCAAGTCGACCAGATCGCTCATCGGAACATGAGTGATCCGCCCTTGATGAAGTCGAAAGTGGACTTCATCGCTGAACACGGTTTGAGCCAACGGCGTGCAGTGATGCTCGAGCACGCTCGTCGGGCGTGGTTGGGTTTGAATCTGCTCAAGCTCATAAGCGAGCTCATCACGGGCTCGGGTCAAGGAAGCGAGTTGAAATTGCTGCTGGGCCGATTGAGCGGCGGTCGACTCCAGTTCACTCCGTTCGCGTTCGAGCGCCTGTTCGCCGAGCACGATGAGTTGTTGGAGTCGATCGCGTTCCCGCGCCGCGCTTTCGGCGAGTGCTTCTTCTTGTTGCAGGCGGTTCTCGAGCTCCACCGTATCTTGCTCGATCGAAAACGCCTCGCGGCGATGTTGCGTGA
>JAGQPS010000619.1 GCA_020426595.1 Planctomycetales bacterium | reverse complement strand
ACGAAGTCGGCTCCCGTCAGTCCCGGGCCCGATTCACCACGCCGGATTTCCGTGAGCTGCGCCTCGATGCGATGGCGGTGACCAGTCTGCGTGTTGTTGCGTTCCGACAACAACTCGTAATAAGCGTTGTCCGAAGCCCGTCGACCGGAATCGGTGTCGGTCGAGTTCGGCTCGACTCGTACGATCTTCGAGAAGCTCACATCGTGCGAGTGGCTTAGGCCCGTCAACACGAACAACAGGCTGATCGTTCCCATCGCGGCCAGAAGGACGGTGCCGACGGCCAAGAATCCGACGATTCGGCCGAGCACGATCTCGCTCGCCTTGATCGGCTTGGTGACCACCGTGTAGATCGTCTTGTTTTGGATGTCCTGCGGCAAACTGAACGTGCTGATCAGCAGGCCGAGAAACAACACGAGGAACTGCGTGCCCGCGAGCACGAAGCCCAAGTAGGTTCGCTCGGGATGATCGCTGTTGGGATCGAGGAACCAACCACCGAACAGCAGGGCCAAGGCGAAC
Source organism: Planctomycetales bacterium (assembly GCA_020426595.1). Lineage (GTDB taxonomy): Bacteria > Planctomycetota > Planctomycetia > Pirellulales > Pirellulaceae > UBA11682. Next base: position 550 of record JAGQPS010000619.1, on the reverse strand, counting down.
ATCGCGAAAGCCACCAGCATCACGCGCCGCCGCAACGTCTCCTGGATCGCCAGCCGAGCAATCGCACCAACGCGACGCGGCGAGACGACCATGTCGGGAATCGCCCGAAAGAACCCACCCCACACCTTGTAAAAGGCCTCGCCCGGCCCGTAACGGACGACCGAGATCAGGGCGGATACGACCGTGCCGAGCACCGCGCAAACGCCCAGCACGATCAATAGGTGCAAGAGCGCCGGAGCGAACCAGCTTTGAAAGTCTCGAAATTCTTCGTAACCCATGGAAGACGTTTCGCCGCGCTGGAGGAATCAAACTTATGAGTGAGGTAGCCGGTCGCATCCGTTCGGGCCACGTTGGTGACCCTCGCGGAGCCGTATCAACGTGAACCAGCTCGCAAACCAGGACGCTCCTCGCTTTGCCGCACGATATCGAGGAAGAGCTGCTCGAGCGTCGTGCGTGGATGGGTCACCTCCTCGACGACGCCTCCATGCTTGGCGATGACTTCTCGAATCTCCGCCTCGGCTTCCGCCGACAGACGGCTCGTGCGAATCTG
>JAGQPS010000618.1 GCA_020426595.1 Planctomycetales bacterium | reverse complement strand
TAGGTCGACGAGTGCCCACCCCAAAACCGATCCGTGAGACGACCTCGATGGGCGTCTCACGGCCGCACGATGCGGCGTGTCTGATTGAATCAACAGCCCGGTGAGCCAGGCATTCTTCGCGTACTCAAACCAACCAACACCTCACGGCGCCACGAACCTCTCCGCTTCGCCCCATCCCTGAATGCGCGAAACCCGATGACTGGTTATTGCCGGCTGAGCAGGGCGAAGAGTTTGCGGAGCTCGTCCTCCACGTCATCATCCGATGCGACGGTCCGCCGAATTTCCTGGCGGATCGCCTGACCGCACTCCTGGCGGAAGCGATGCGCGGCGACGCGAAGTGACCCAGGAGTCATGTCGAGTCGCTGGGCCAATTCGTCGTAGCTCGGCGTGGCGGCTCCTGGTTGCAGCAGGGGCTTCAGAGCCTCGTAGAGCTCCTCCTTCCCCTTTCGTCGCCAATCGTCTCGTAGCGTCTCCAGCGCTTGCTGGACCAGCGTCCAAGCCCACTGACGATCGAAGGCCTCCTCCGGAGTCTGACTGGTGTCGGCCGGCTCGCGCTGATATCGCCGGTCGGCTTCGCTGAAATCGAGCGAGAGGATCGCGGCGCCGCCGCCTCGTTTGAGCGCTCGCTCGGCTCGGCGCTCGTTGGACAAGAAGTTCTGTAGCGAAGCGGCGAGAAACGATCGAAACTTGCCACGAGCAGGATCGGCGGCTCCGAGCGCGTCCTGTTCGAGAAACCTCACGAAGAACGACTGCAAGATATCTTCGGCATCACTTGGCGAAACGCCTCGACGACGCAGGTAGGAGTACAGCGGGTACCAATAGGCTTGGCAAAGCTGAGTCAGTGCGACGCGGCCCTCGGGCTGATTCCGACGAGCCGCGTCATGCACCATGCTCCAATGAGTCGTGGCGAACTGGTGATCCGATCCGCTTCCCAATCGCCACCTCTCTTCCGTTCTCGACCGCTCCCGCGGTCCCTTACTGCTCGTGCCGGCGTCCGAACGCCGATCGAAGCAACTTCAAGCTGGAAGGAATCGCGGTTTCCCAGTCTTCCTTCCCTTCGAACTCGAGCGAAATGTAGCCCCGGTAATTGTGCCTCTGAAGACGGGCCGCGATCTCGTCGTA
>JAGQPS010000617.1 GCA_020426595.1 Planctomycetales bacterium | reverse complement strand
GCTGCGAAGTTGATCGGCCGTGCGTTTTCTCGAGCCAGGACCGGCGGATTCACTCACTTCATAACTCCGTTGACCAAGCCCACTCGGCTCCAAACGACACCATCACCGCGCTCTACTCTCCGGGCCGCCCCAGGGCGGACAAGCCGTAGTCTAGCGAGGCGAACGGGCCTTCGACGAGTCGGGGTCGGAGCGTGCCGGTCGCGGCTCATCAACTCGACGAGTGACTCTCTGGTACGCTGTTGGGCATGGCAAGTGTCCGCGGAGCAACGAGGGCCGGCATCTAGATGATTCGACCGACGGAGTGAGTTTGGCGTCTCGTTCCGTACCGAGTCCGTGTCGAGAGTGCGAGCGAGAACCGAGAGGGAGAATGGCATGGAACTAGCGGTCGTTGCCTTGGGGGCGGTCGTGGTGGTGGGAGCCATCGTGGGATTGCGTTGGCATCCTTTCGTCGCCTTGATCTTGGCGGCCGGAATCGTCGCGGCCTGTTGTGATGGCGCCGGTCTGATGGTTGATCAGCCTCGCGCCTTTTCGCGAGTCGCGACGGCGTTCGGCGAGAGCTGCCGCAAGATTGGGTTGCTGATCGCCTTCGCGTCGATCATTGGCGGCGCGTTGACGGCGAGTCGCGCGGCGGAGCGAATCGTGCATGCCTTGCTCGTCCCCTTTCGACGCGAGGCCGCTCCGCGCGCGCTGGTCATCGCCGGTTTTGTGTTGGGCATCCCGGTGTTCTTCGACACCGTGTTCCTATTGTTGATTCCGATCGCCCGGGGACTCTACCGGCAAACGCGGAAACATTATGTGTTGGTGCTGATGTCGATCGTCGTGGGCGGGACGATGGCTCATTCGCTGGTCCCGCCGACGCCCGGTCCTCTGTCGGTCGCGGCGACCCTCGGCGTTGACTTTCGCGCCACCTTGGTCGCCGGTTTGCTGATCGGCGGTCTCGCGGCATTCGTCGGTTATTTGTTCGCCGCTTGGATCGATCGATACTGGCCAATTGAACTTGATCCCACGGAGCTGGCAGCGGCCGATTCGGACTCGGATCAGGCGACGCGGCACACAGACGAACCGTTGGGAGCGAAGCAACAGGCGGTTCCTCCAGTCGTCGACGAGCAGCCAGTGAATCCGCTCTCGAGACCCAACACC
>JAGQPS010000616.1 GCA_020426595.1 Planctomycetales bacterium | reverse complement strand
GAAGTTCTCTCTCAAGAGTTACCGCCTCCTCGCGATGCTTGGACTTGGGCCGAGGAGCCGGAACCGTTCTTGGAAGACCAACCCATCTCGCCCGCTTCTCGAGCAACCTCCTCGTGGCCAGCTCACATGGTTCCGAGACAAGATGGGCGGAACGACGGCGAGAGTTCCTCGACCACGACATTGGAAGTTGATCTCGACGACTACGAATCCAACCCATTGCAACACCACGGTCCGTGGCTTCGTACTCGCCAAGGCTACTTGCCGGTGTTTGACGTCACCGGTCGTGGAGAGAACGGATCGTCGGTGGCGGACACCTACGACGATCTGATTGGCATCGAGGTCTTGAGCGCCGGAGGCGACGCGACTCCCTTCTCGTTGAACATTGGCGGAAGGTTGCAGCTGCGTTATGGCTATCTCCGTGATCAAAGCGTGTTCGAGAACCCGACCTTGAATCAGTTCGACGTGGCCCGCGGGCGACTCGGGTTTCGCGGCCACATCTTTGATTCGTATGTGCGATACAACATCGGGACGGACTGGAGTCCCTCGAATGCTCGGTTGGTGAACGGATTCGCGGAAGTCGATCTGCAAGAGGGTTTGGGAATCGGTTTTGGTTCGAGCACTCGCTTGCGCTTTGGTTACTGGCGAACCAACTTTGGTAGGCAAGCCGCGGAATCGAGTCAGAATCTACAGTTCGTCGATCGTTCCTTGGCCAGCAACGTTTTCAATCTTGGCAACAACACGGGCATTGGTTTGCTTGGTGGGTTCACGCATTGGTATCGCCCCGTTCGTTATGAACTAGCGCTGGTCAATGGATTTGGTACGTTCGGCGCCACCGACCGAGACCAGCTCGATCGCAACCTGGGTGTCGCGCTGCGAGTCACCGAGGAACTCATGGGCGACTATTCCAGTGGCGAATCCGACAACGATCTGAGTCCGCTTGCCGCGATCCGAGTTGGCGCCAGTGCCGCCTACACGCGGCGATCTCGTCGGGGCGTCGGCGGATCAACCAGCGAATTCGACAACTCCCCGGCGTTCCTGCTCGTCGACGACCCGGCCAACGGTGACGCGTTCTTCGCCATGGATCAGCTACGGGGCGCCGAAACCGACTACGACTTGTTGCTCGGCGGACTCGAGGCCGACATCAAGCACGCGGGCTGGAGTCT
>JAGQPS010000615.1 GCA_020426595.1 Planctomycetales bacterium | reverse complement strand
CATCCGGCAGATCCGCGGCGCGATCCTCAGCGGAGCCCAGCTCACCCCCGAAGCCAAGATCGAAGCGGGGGAGCGAGTGATCGTGAAGAACGGTCCCTTCAAGGGTTACGAAGGGACCGTCATGCGTCGCGAAGGCAAGACTCGCCTGCTGCTCACCGTCGATTTTCTCGAGCAAGGCGTGAGCATGGAAATCGACGAATGCCAGCTCCAGCGTTTGCAGGGAGCGGGCGCCTAGGTTGCCTTGATCCCGAGGGACCGGGCGTGCTTTTGCGGAGCAAAAGCCGACTCTCTTGCGGCTCCTTCATGGTCGCCGAGCCAACTGGCACCGCGCCCATCGGCTCCAACCATTCTCCTCGGCCTGAACCAGGAACGCTGGTCCTCGGCGGGGACACGCCAGTGTCGGCTTTCACTCCGTGAAAGCGTGTCTTAGCAGTGTCAGTCGATTAGCCTCTCGCGGAATGCCGAGCGAGGAGCGATTGGCCGAAGGTCAATCGACACCGTAGCCTGGGGCATCGCCCCAGGTAAGACACCACGAATCATCCGTTTGGCTGAAAGCCAAAATCAACCTGGGAATCTTGGTTCGTCCAACGGTGAATATGGCCTTCGGCCAATCATCCCGCGATCCAACCCAAACCTGGGCGTTGCCCCAGGCTACGGTGAACCCTGGCCGTTGGCCTGGGGAAGATCCGCACCGATTGAGGCGGTTTCGATGTGACGGACGCGGTTCGGGGTGCGGACCGCTGGGACCTGCTTGTGTGGCCTGGGAACGCTACACCCCTGATGCATCAACGCGGTTGGGCCAAGGCGTTTAGGCGGGGCGCGTGCTTTTGCGGAGCAAAAGCCGACACTCTTGCGGCTTGAATGGCGGCCTGATGATTGCGACTCAGTGCGATTCGGTGGGCAGAGGGAGGCCCTTCCACTCCTTGAGCGGCGTGTGCTCCATGCCCTGCCGCCAGCCTCGCATGTAGGCCATGAACCGAGCGAGATGAATCTGGGCGACCAGTCGGGCGTCGCTCGACTGATCGGCCTGTTCGAGGTTGTCCAGATCGATGTAGCGCTTCACGACGCTGAGGTTGGCGCAAAGCGGTCGTTCTTTCGCTTGACCGTTTTTCTTCTGCTCGTCCATCACGCCACGCACAAAACTGGCTTGAGCCGAGCGGCGACGGCACCAACGCAGCGA
>JAGQPS010000614.1 GCA_020426595.1 Planctomycetales bacterium | reverse complement strand
AACGCCAACGGGCAAATGATTCCGATTGGATCAGTGCTTACCATCGACGAAGCCTTTGGGCCACAAGTGATTAACAGGTACAATCTTTATCCGACCGCTTCGATTATCGGATCGTCGGCTCCGGGACGAAGTTCCGGCGAAGCGCTTCAGGCGATGGAGAAGGTTGCCCGTGATGTGCTTCCAAACACGATGGGATTCGACTGGACGGGAATGGCCTATCAGGAAAAACTGGTAGGCGGGCAAGCGTTCGCAGTGTTCGCCCTTGCCGTGTTGCTCGTTTACCTCGTCCTCGCCGCCCAATACGAGAGCTGGATTCTCCCCTTTGCCGTGATTCTCGTTGTTCCGATTGGAATGCTTGGTATCGTGGCCGCAGTTTCGTTTCGTGGGATGGACAACAATGTGTACACCCAGATAGGAACGGTCTTGATTATTGCGCTAGCCAGCAAGAATGCGATTCTCATCGTCGAGTTCGCACGAGAATTGCGAATGCACGGTCGAAGTATTCGGGAAGCGGCAATCGAGGCCTCTCGTCTGCGTTTCCGCCCGATCTTGATGACCTCATTCGCATTTATTCTCGGCGTGATGCCGCTGGTCAGAGCCCAAGGAGCCGGCGCCGCCAGCCAGCAGTCCTTGGGAACGGCGGTGGTCGGCGGAATGCTAACTTCTACGATTTTGGCCGTTTTCTTCGTACCTCTCTTCTACGTTGTCATGCAGCATTTGAGTGAATGGCGAAAACCGACTGAAAGTCATGCTGAATCCGATTTCCGAAAAACAGATGAACTTCTGCCATCAGCCGCGCCCAATCCAGACAGGCACACGCCCTAACCTAACCGTAATTAATAGCTTTTGCGCTGCGGCAGCGTGCTGACTTGCACGCTCCCAGACATTAAAAACTCTAACATCGCGATCATCCTGGGGGGATTCCTGAACATAATGAACTGCGCCACCTGATCAGCGGGTTTTGTGGGTGTAATGGATGTGTTAATGATAAAATAGGAATTGCTTCCGCCGCGCGGAAGGTTTAGACTCGCCGGCATGTGAAATCCCATCAATGGTGGGTTTTTGATAACTGCGGAGGTTCGAAGGCGTTTCACCCACAACATAACCGAACGGGTCTCGAACTTCGTAAATCCTTGCGTTGCAAGGCTTTACGAATTTCGAGCGCAGAGAGTATTGTTACGAAGAGGG
>JAGQPS010000613.1 GCA_020426595.1 Planctomycetales bacterium | reverse complement strand
GACGACCATCACCTCCTGCGCGGCGGCGTTGAAGTACAGGACGTTCTTGCCGATGCCGGCGCCGGTGTCGACGAGCAGGATGTCGAAGTCCCGGTCGAGCTCCTCGAGCGCCCCCATGAACAGCAGGATCTGGTCGTCGGTGAGGTAGGCCATCTCCTGCACGCCCGACGACGCCGGCAGGACGGTCACGCCCCCCGGGCCGGGCACCAGCAGATCGGTCAGCTCGGCGCTGCCGTCGAACAGGTCGGCCAGCGTCGCTTTGGGCTTCAGGCCCATCACGATGTCGACGTTCGCCAGCCCCAGATCGGCGTCGATCAGCAGCACGCGCTTGCCGGCCTGGGCGATCGAAACGGCGAGGTTCGCGGTGAGCGTCGACTTGCCGTCACCCGCGTGCGGGCTGGTGACCTGGATCACCTTGTGCTTGAGCTCGCGGTTGTTGAAGAAGATCGACGTCCGCACCGCTCGCACCGCCTCGGCATTGCGCGAGCGAGACTTGTGGTGAGCGATGATGGTCGGAGCGACGTTCGAACCCTTGAGCGCCTGCTTCTTGTCATTCACGAGCTTCGGCATGTGGCCGAGGATCGGCAGCTGCAACGCTCGGGAGACTTCATCGGGCGAGTGGAACGTGCGGTCGGCCATGTCGACGGCATAGGCGAGTCCGAGACCGGCGAGGATCCCAAGGAACGCACCGAGCGCGAGCGACTGGGTCAGGTCCGGCTTCACCTTCTTGGCGCTCGAAGGCGGATAGGTGATCTCGAAATTAAAACCTTCCTTGTTGTTGCTGGCCGAGATCGCTTGGAGGTTCGACTGCACCGATTCACTGAGCCGATCGAGAGTCGCTTGTTCCTTGAGCAATTCCTCGAGCTCGAAGTTGGTCGCGGCGATGCGCCCGGCGATTTCCTTCTGAGTCGTGTAGTCCTCGCTCAGCACGCCGATCCGAGCCTCGTTCATCCGAATCTGCTCTTGCAGACTGATGATGTAGAGGTCGATGAAGTCCATCTGCTCGACCGGCTCGTTGGCGGCCGTCCGCGGACGCTCGGGGAGGACCGCATCGGTCCAAATCCGAATCTCGTCGCGCTTTTCACGCACGAGCGGATGGTCCTTGCCATAGCGGAGCAACAAGCGTTGCAGGTCGATCTGCAATTGAAAGAGCTGCGTTTGCTTTTCGTTGGCGGGTTCCTCGGAGTTACCCGCGACCGCTTCCGGTTCGTTCTTCTCGAGAATGAACAGAATCACCTCGCGGCTCGCCCCGTCGGCCATGAGCCGCTGGATGTGTTCGAGTTCGGTGGTGAGCTCGAGCTGCTTGGCGCGGAGCGTGCGGATCTGTTCATCGAGCGACGCGAGGCGCGTTTGAGC
>JAGQPS010000612.1 GCA_020426595.1 Planctomycetales bacterium | reverse complement strand
CCCGCCAAAGCCACGCGGACTCCTGAAAACGCCTCTCGCTTTCTCGCCGAACTCGACGAGCTCGGCATTCAGCTCACTTGCGTCTTCGGCGGATTCGAAGGGGAAAGCTACGCCGATATCCCAACGGTGAGCCAAACCGTCGGGCTCGTCCCCCCGGAAACTCGAGCGGCTCGCACCCAGGAAATGAAAGAGATCGCCGACTTCGCCCGGCAACTCGGCTGTAGCACCGTCGCCCTGCATCTCGGGTTCATCCCCCACGATCGCAATTGCGAGCTCTACAAGGATGTCATCGCGGTCACGCGCGAACTCCTCGATCACTGCAGCGCCAATAGCCAAAACCTGCACCTCGAAACCGGCCAGGAATCGGCCGACGATCTCGTGCAGTTCATTAGCGATGTCGGACGAGACAACCTGTTCGTCAACTTCGATCCAGCCAACATGATCCTTTACGGAACGGGAGAACCGATCGAGGCTCTAGAGAAACTCGGTCCGCTCGTTCGCAGTATCCACTGCAAGGACGGCAAGTGGGCGGCCAACCCCGGGCAAGAATGGGGTCAGGAAGTCCCGCTCGGCCAGGGCGACGTCGGCATGGAAAACTACCTCGCCACGCTCCTCAAGATTGGTTACGACGGGCCGCTCACCATCGAACGAGAAATTCCGCAGGAGCCGGAACGGCAAAAGGCGGAGATCGGCCACGCCGTCAATCTGCTGACCGAACTGCGAGCCAAGGTACTCGGCTAGGATCAGCTCGCGGATTCTTGATTCATCGCGCTCGCCGCCGGGAGACGACCGTTGGGTTGTCTCCTGGCCGCACGATGCGGCGCGTCTGATTAAATCAACAGCCCTTCACGCTTCGGGTTTTCGGGGCCGAGCTTTGTCTTGGGCCGGCGTGCGACGGAGTCCGCTTTTGCTCCGCAAAAGCAGGTCCGCAGTTTGGCCGGGCGAAGAGCATGCTTTTGCGGAGCAAAAGCCGACACTCTTGCGGCGTTGATTCCGTGGCGACCTCGTCCGTGACTGCTGGGGCGGTTAGGCTAGGCGGAAGTGTTGGTGACGAACGGGCTGATGGCTTTTTCGAGAAGTCGAAGAATCCCTCGCTCACGCTTCGGGTTTCCTTTGATTTGCCACGCCCTGGAATTGGTTGACGGGGGCGAAGCGTGAAACTCGCGACATCAACACCGACGCGTCGGCCTTCTTGCGGATCGCGTCGGGTTTCTCGCGGATTTTGGGACTCTTGAATTTCGCACCGAGCCTTGATGCTTACTCGCGGGTCTTGAGATGCTCGGCGAAGACCTCGCGGAACTTTTCTAGCTTGGGCACGATCACGGCCTGGCAGTATCCCTGGCGAGAATTGCGGTTGAAGTAG
>JAGQPS010000611.1 GCA_020426595.1 Planctomycetales bacterium | reverse complement strand
CTCTGCATGCCGGCCAACATCTCTCGCGCCGATAGCAGTGGCTACAACTACGCTTCGGGACGCCTAGACCATCAGACTTACTTCAAGTCGATCCGAGTCGATCAGTCCCATCTTGAGCGTTCGGTTCTCGACCGCATTCTCGCTGCTTGGCTCGATGAAGCCGTGCTCGTTCCTGGCCTGATTCCCCCAGGTTTGCCACCGATTAGCCAATGGACTTCCCAGTGGTTTTTTGACGGAAACGAGCATGTGGACCCCCTTAAAGAGGCGAACGCCCAGGCGACTCGCCTTGCTAATCACACAACGACTCTCGCCGACGAATACGCGCGGCGAGGGCTCGATTGGGAATCCCAACTCAGACAACGGGCCAAGGAACTGGCCCTCATGAACGAGCTGGGACTCAGCATGGCTCAAGCCATGCCAACGGACTCTTCGAACGATCGCAATTCCCAGGAGGAGGAAGACGATGCCGAGCTTGCAGACGCAAGTCGCGCCCCAGCAGATCACTCTTAACGCGGCTGCCGTCGTCGAATTCGAGGCCGGTCTGGAAGCCGGTGGAGGTGGAGCCTCGCTACCGAGATTCCGAATGGTCGCCTACACCGGCGCTCCGATGCGGATCAGCGGTTGGCGACATCCGCTCGTGGTGGACCTGGCCGGGATGAACATCCCATCGCAGGCCCGCCCCATTCGATTCGGGCATGATCCGCTTTCGGGCGTCGGTCACACCGATGCGATCGCGGTGGAGCAAGGGCAGTTGATCGCCGCTGGCCTCGTGTCGCGTGACACCGGCGCCGCACGAGAAGTCGTCACCAGCGCCCGCAATGGGTTTCCGTGGCAGGCGTCGATCGGAGCGAGTGTCGAGGAGTTTGAGTTCATCAAGGAGAACCAAAGCGTGACGGTTAACGGCCGATCGTTGACCGGGCCATTGAATGTGGTGCGGCGCTCCACGTTGGGCGAAGTGAGTTTCGTCGACCTCGGCGCGGATGGAGCGACGAGCGTATCCGTCGCGGCGCAGTCAGGCGCCGGAGCGGATGGGCTGGCGGTTGCTGGCCAATCTCCCGGTCCAGTCGTGCCGAGTGCCAGCGGCGCCGATGAGCTCCTTGCCGCCGAGTTGCAGCGGGTTCGCGATGGTGTGGCGGCGGAAATGGCTCGCCATGAGTCAATTCGCCGGATCTGTGGTGGGCAACACGCTCAGCTTGAAGCCCAGGCGATTCGTGATGGCTGGAACGAGCAGCGGACGGAGTTGGAAGTCCTGCGTGCCACTCGGCCCACGGCTCCTGCGATTCACCGAGTGGACCACACGGTCAGCGGTGAGTTGCTCGAGGCGGCTTGCTACCTGAGCGCCGGACTCTCAACTCCGCAGGCCCA
>JAGQPS010000610.1 GCA_020426595.1 Planctomycetales bacterium | reverse complement strand
GAGGGATACTTCGCATTCTCAAACCAGCCATCAACTCGTTACACCACCAACACTTTCGTCGAGCGGCATGTCTGAAAGCGCAACATCTAAGGGCGTAGCTTTACCCAGGGGATATTAACGGGGGGGGATCCTCACGGCTAGAGCCGATGGGACATCTCGCGGCTCGTTGGCCCTTCGGCCCAGCTAGGGCAGAGCGACTACGCCATCAAAAGCCCGCTGCTCGTCCTGGAGAGCCCCGCGCGAATTGTCTGCCTCGCCAATCTCAGCTTCTCTTGTCGTCGTCGCGTTCGGCCACACGCCGCGGACGGTTAGGCCAAATCACGACGTAGACAAAGCAGTACGAGAGCCCCGCGAAGTAGAAGATGTTCAGGTACTCGTCCTTGGTCCACCGCTCGGCGCTGAGCGACCCGATCAGCTGGCTCAATGTGTTGAGCCATAACGTGACCAGCAAGAGCGCGATCCACCACTTCGCCACGTGTAGGTTTCCGCCCACGGAATTGGCTCGCGGGAAGAACTTCATCACCCATTGGACGATGCCGAAAATTCCCAGCACGAAGAGAGTGACCAGTAGCAGCGTAACGAGGAAATCAAGCATCGCCGTCCTTTGGGTGGCTCCGCGGTGGGAAGAATTTCATTGGGTGCATCCAAGTGCGATTACGCGTGCCGCGTACCGAATTGTTCTGCAAGGTCGCTCGGTTTCCGCACCACAACCAAGTGATGAAGGATTCGGGCCAACGGAAAATCCGACGATCAACAGGCCGAATGCCCAAGCCCATGTCGGAACGCCGATTCGCGACCACGGCCTCCCTCAGGTCATCATAAAGCACCACGATTCGGCCGTCATGCTCAATCCGCCAGACCCGCCCATTCATTTGGTTGTCAGGCCAAATTGACAAGCTCCCGTCACGCCGAATCAAGGTTTGTAGGTCGGCGGATCGTCGAAACCAAGCGAGGTACTTGCGGCGATGGTCGCGGGCGCCGGACACCGGATCCTCCGCTTCGCCACTTCGAGTGAACTGACGTTCCGTTTTCCATGCGAAACCGCCCATCATTTTCTCGAGTGTTTCAAATGACGGAAGCCCGGAATCGTGACGAACGATGAGCACCCTTCCGGCGACAAGGCAGGCAATCGCAACCACGCTCAGCCGGAGGTTCGCAAACATCGGCCGTAGATTCGCAAACATCGAGGCATCCAGTGGTGAACAACGATGTGTTGTCCGGAGCAACCGGGGCCACCGCACTCAAACCTCAGGCAGCGGTATCGTGAACGCGAACCAATTCGGGCGCCCGGTGTAACCAAGTTTCCACCTCGCCTAGACTGACGGCGAACCGAGCTCAGCCCGGTCGGTACGATTTGCCTAAACGAAGAATCACGAGGGAAACAAGATGA
>JAGQPS010000060.1 GCA_020426595.1 Planctomycetales bacterium | reverse complement strand
CCGGTGACCACGATTAGCAAGGCAAAATACAACTGGGTCAACGACGCCTGGTTGATGGCGTAGGCGACGAGCGAGAACCCACCGATTTCAATGACGGCTCCCGAGGTGGCAAGCACGGATTCCGGGACGCGTTTGGCCAGTGGCCGCACGATTCCACCTTGGACGATGGCGACCGAGAAGCCGATGAAGGCAAAGGTCCACAAGAGTCCATCCCAGTCGAGGTGAAACGGAGTTTTCTCTACCTCTTCCTGGCCTTTTAGTAGCAAGGACAACGTCGTTTCGAAGCTGGCGAAAGAGAACACACACACGAAAATCGCCAACAGAATCCACGGCACGCTGGGCTCGCTGACGACGGCGCGCAGGCCCTTGAGGCTGGGACGATGGCTCTTGGCCGAGACACTGCCCTTGTGGAGCGACTCCGGCAGGATGAATAGGCCCAACGTGAATGCGGTGAGTGACAACAACGAGGCGGTCCAACCCGGCCAAGGTCCAGGCTCTCCTTGCCCAATCTTGACCGCCAACAGCCCCAGCAAAGGCCCGAACGTGAAGCCCATGCCGAAGGCGATGCCAATCAACGCCATACCGCGTGCTCGCTTGTCAACGGTGGTGCAGTCGGCGATGTAGGCTTGGGCCGTGGGCACCGTCGCTCCAGCGATTCCCGCTCCGATTCGAGAAGCGAAGAGCAGGACAATGCTGTTTGACATCGTGGCGATGCCGAAGATGGCGTAGAAAATAGCGGAAGAGAAAAGCCCCATCAGCAGCACCGGGCGTCGCCCGATGCGATCGGAGAGTGAGCCCCACATGGGCGCGAATATCAGCTGCATCACGGAAAAGATGGCCATGAGCGCGCCCAATTGCCAACCATGTTTGTCGACGGCGAACTGGTCCGCGTAGATCGGTAGCAATGGCAGGACGAGCCCGAAGCCCAGTAGGTCAATGAACACGGTCAGGAAGACGATGAGCAGCGAGCCGTGACTGGCGGTCGGTTGAGGCGAGGTCGACGAACCTGGGGAAGCCATGCAAGGTAGTCCTGAGGAATATTGAACCTCGGGGAAGACTCGATCGAGCCACCGTGGAAAGCCGGCTCACTCGATCGTCACTTCCCCAGTCGCGTGGTTGGATGACTTGATGTTGATCGAGCACAGTCTACACAAAACTCTAGGAAACGCTCGCAGGGTGCCATGTTACGAGTGACCGCATCGAGTATTCTCTAAGGCACTGGGGCTTTATCCAATCGGTGCGATGTCACAAGTGATTCCTTGCTCATGTGAACAATTCACTGAGTGCACCGCGTTGGGGCGAGGTCTCTGGGCCCATGGTCCGCCCGCTTCAGAATGGGCGGGACCGAAAGTGGGTGGCGAGCGTCGAAGGCCTCAATCGCCCAATAGGCACTGGCCGCCGAGTAGGCACGAACCACCACGCGGTACGGCTCCCCTTTAAAACGGCTCTGGCATCAAACAAATCCGAGGTGGCAAGCAATGAGTAGTTGGATGGCAACGAGTCTGATCGCGCAGCAAGGTGGCGAGGAAGCGGCGGGGGTCATGTTGTTCTCCATGTGCTGCTTCTTTGGGGTTTTCATCATCTTCTGGCTCATCCCCGTCGGGTTGGCGATTGCTGGAATGTGGAAGACGTTCGCCAAGGCCGGCAAGCCAGGTTGGGCCAGCTTGGTTCCCATCTACAACGTCATGGTGATGTCCGAGATGGCGGGCAAGGATGCCGTTTACGGTCTCACGGTGCTCATTCCCGTCGCCGGAATTTACTTTTTGTTCGTCATTCAGCTCGACATGGTCCGTCGTTTCGGCAAGGACGCGGGCTACGCGATTGGCTTGATTCTGCTCCCGTTCATCTTCTGGCCGATGCTTGGTTTCGGCGCCGCTCAATATCGTGGCGGCGGCGGAAACCCAGGGCATGGACCAGGACCAGGGCAGGGCGGTGCCGGCGGGGCTTGGGGACCGCCGAAGTCGTGGTAGTCGCTGAGTCAGTGCGCGGCGGGAGAAAGCCATGCCGGTAGATCGGCGAGTCCGATGGGAACGCATGGCTTTCGATCGCGCTCGTTTGAACGCATGGCAGTCGGAGCGGCTGACTGAGCTGCTCCGGCTGATCCTGCCGGCGAATTCCTTCTACGCCGCGAAGTTCGCCGACCATCTCTCTGGCGACGCGGCGACTTGGGCAGATGCGACGACTTGGGGCATCGAGCAGCTGACTCGCTTGCCCTTGACCACCAAGTCGGAGCTCGTGGCGGGAGGCGATTTCGCCGCCAACCTCACTTGGTCGCCCGATCGCTATGTGCGATTCCACCGGACCTCGGGAACCCATGGTCGTCCGTTGGCCGTTCTCGACACCGCGGACGACTGGGATTGGTGGTGTGATTCCTGGCAGTACGTCCTCGATCAAGCGGATTGCGAGTCAGGTCAACGCGCGATGATGGCCTTCTCTTTTGGCCCCTTCATCGGATTCTGGAGCGCGTTCGACGCGGCGACTCGGCGCGGCATGCTCGTCGCTCCTGGTGGCGGATTGTCGACTTCCGCGCGGCTAGGACTAATTCAGTCCTTTCGGCCGCACGTGTTGTTTTGCACGCCGACTTACGCACAACACCTCGCGTCGCAGGCAAGAGCGGAGTCGCTCGATCCGCGCGCCCTCGGAGTCAAGAAGATCATCGTCGCGGGGGAGCCTGGTGGTTCCGTGCCGACGATTCGATCTGAAATCGAGCAGGCTTGGGGAGCCGAACTGGTCGATCATGCGGGAGCGACGGAAATCGGTCCCTGGGGCTTCGGTGATCGAGCCGGCAAGGGGATTTACGTCAACGAAGCGGAATTCATCGCCGAGGTGATCGATCGCGATTCCCTCGAGCCTGTAAACGACGGCGAGCTGGGCGAGTTGGTCCTGACGAGCTTGGGGCGAGTCGGCGCGCCAGTGATTCGCTATCGGACCGGCGATATGGTGCGAAGGCGACAGCGTGGGCCGGAGGCGTGTCAGTTCGCGTGGCTCGAAGGCGGAGTTTTGGGTCGCGCCGACGACATGATGATTGTTCGGGGAGTGAATGTCTTTCCCGCATCGCTTGAGTCCATCATCCGGTCCGTCGCTGGAATCGACGAGTACCGCATCATCGCCTTCAAGCGTGGAGCGATGGACGCGTTGCGGATCGAGTTCGAGTCTTGTGACGCCCCCGCTTCCGATCGCGTCGCCAGCGAGTTGGCTCACCGGTTGGAGGTGCGCGTCGGACTCCGTGTCGACGTGTCGGTACTACCGGCGGGCTCACTGCCTCGTAGCGACGGCAAGTCAAAGCGGTTTGTCGATCAGCGTTTGAGCTGAGTGGCGTCTCGCGTCCATGGGCGCGGCCACGATATCTTTATCCGACTGCGTGTTCCTGCTTGAGTCGCACGGGCGCGGCAGTGAAAAGTCAGGGCGGCCGTCGGACGCGAATCGGCAAGGCAAGCGTCGCGTGAGCCGCCTGGGCGTGGCCGACCCATCTGGATTCCGAACCTGGTCTTGAGCGCGGACGCCGCGTGAGAGGAGTCTGTTTTGAAATCGACTTTCGCTTCCTTGGTTCCCGAGCTCCGTACTCAGTTTCCAGCCATGGCTCGAACCCATCTCGGCCAGCCCGTCGCCTATTTGGATGGTCCAGCGGGGACGCAGGTCCCGCAGCGCGTCATCCAGGCCATGACACGCTACATGGTCGAATGCAATGCGAATCACGGAGGCGCGTTTCCCACCGCGGTGGAAAGCGACGCGCGACTCGATTTGGCTCACGCGAAGTTGGCGACTTTTGTCGGAGCGAGTGATCCCGACGAAGTGGTCTTTGGCGCGAACATGACGTCGTTGACATTCGCCTTTTCCCTCGCGGTTGCCCGGACTTGGAGCACGGGGGATGAGGTGATCGTGACTCGCCTGGATCACGACGCGAACGTGACTCCCTGGGTGCTCGCCGCGCGAGACGCGGGAGCGACGGTTCGATATGTCGAAGTCGATCCGGCGACCTGTACGCTCGACATGCGCGATTTCCAAGACAAGCTCTCCCCGCGCACGCGTCTGGTCGCGGTGGGCGGAGCTTCGAACGCGGTGGGGACGATCAATCCGATTCGAGATGTGATTCAAGCCGCGCGGCGTCACGGCGCGTTGGTCTTCGTCGACGCGGTTCATCTCGCCGCGCACCGACGATTGCAGGTCAAGCAATGGGGCTGCGACGTTCTGGTGTGTTCGCCCTACAAGTTCTTCGGTCCACACTCCGGTGTGCTGTGGGGACGCCGAGATCTGCTGGAGGAACTGGAGGCCTACAAGGTCCGCCCAGCGACGAATGCGCTTCCGGGCAAATGGATGACGGGTACGCAAAGCCACGAGGCGATTTGCGGAGCGGCGGCCGCGGTGGATTATTTGGCGTCCATTGGGCAAACCGTGACGGGGCAAGTTGATTTAGAGTTGGCGCCAGCCTTGGACGCGGCGTTCGAGGCCATTACCCAGTACGAAACCGAGCTGGCCGACCGCTTTCTACGTGGGCTGGCCGAGTTGCCTGCTTGGAAGAATTGGGGATTGGGGCGGGAGCAAGGGGCCCAGGAGCGAGTTTCGACGTTCTCGATTACCCATTCAAGTTTGCCGCCCGTGGATGTCGCCGCGAAGCTAGGGGAGATGGGGCTTTTCGCCTGGCACGGCAACTACTACGCACTGCAATTGTCGGAACTCCTTCAGCGGGAGCCGGATGGGATGCTCCGTATCGGTCTGCTGCATTACAACACTCCGAGCGAAGTCGATCGCCTCTTGGATGCCTTGGCGCGGCTCGGCTAAAAGAGCGAGTCAGCCAGGCAATCGCGCTGGAGGCGAGCGGGTCTTGTGCAAGACTCGCGTCGAACGCTGCTGGCGGCCACGTAGATCGATGCGCCCATCTATTCAGACGGCTGATGGCTCGGTAGTCTCAGGCGATTGCGTGGGTTGTTGGGCCATGCGAGTCTTTGGGCGAGTTGCGTTGACCTTGTTGGCTGAGATCGTTCGGTTGAACGGCGAGAGTCTTGCGGGTCGATGCAACGAGCTCGTTTCCAATCAGGAACGGGAGAGCGTCCCCCGATACGGGTGCGACGTTTTGATGCCTCGACCGCTCCGGTGGAAAGCCTTAAACTGCTCGCTTGGCTGCTCCCTTCTGTAGATCATCCCTAGGAAGTTGGTGCTCTCGGTTATGCAAGAGTTCCATTTCCCCACCTGGGTCAACAAGTTCACTTTGTTGGTTTTGGGCGGGGTACTGGCTGGTGGAGGCTACGTCGCCGCATGTCTCTTCGTGGCGATTCATCCTGACACCATCAACGTTGGACACCGTCCGCTTCAACCGGTTCCGTTCAGTCACAAGCTGCACGCGGGGCAATTGAAGCTCGACTGTCGCTACTGCCACAACACCGTGGAGTCGTCGGCTCATGCCGCGATTCCGCCGACCGCGACTTGCGGTAACTGTCATGGTGGCGATCGCTTGGAGCCGGGCCGCAATCTTGCCGCGGTTCATCTCACCAGTGTGAAACTTGAGCCGATTCGAGAGAGTCTCGAGACCGACGCGCCGGTTGACTGGATTCGAGTCCATGACTTGCCGGACTTCGTGTACTTCAACCACAGCGCACACGTGACTCATGGCGTGAGCTGCGTCGAGTGCCACGGTCGCGTCGACAAGATGGAAGTGGTGACCCAAGTCAAAACGCTTTCGATGAAGTTTTGCTTGGATTGCCACCGCAATCCCGAGCCTCGGTTGCGTCCTCAGGAATTCGTGACTCAGCTTGGCTGGGATCCGGGTGAGGACGTCGACCGCCAAGCGATGGGTGAAGCGATCCGCGAGGAACGTTCGATCAATCCTAAAGTCAACTGCTCCACGTGCCATCGATGACCAAGTCTGATCGATCCAAGAAGTCCTACTGGCGTAGCTTGAACGAGGTTGAGTTCACTCCCGAGTTCGAGCAGTTGGTACACCGTGAGTTTCCGGACGCCGCGACGGAGTTTCCCGAAGGGGTGAGCCGTCGGCGTTGGATGCAGCTCATGGGCGCGTCGCTCGCGCTCGGCGCGGCGGGGTGCCGTTACCAAGAAGAGGTCATTGCCACCTTTTCGAGACGTCCCGAAGGCCGCGTGCCGGGCGAGACTCGCCGGTTCGCGACGGTTTTGGAGTTGCAGGGCATCGGCGTTCCCGCCATCGCCACGAGCTTCGATGGTCGCCCGATCAAGTTGGATGGCCATCCGACTCATCCTGACACGCTCGGCGGTTCCAACGTGTTGCTGCAGGCGGCCGTGTTGGATCTTTACGATCCCGACCGCAGCCGCGCGCCACGTAACTCGCAAGGCGAGTCGAGTTGGGCCGAGTTCTTGACGGCATGGTCGACTCGGCTTGCTGGTCGCGCCACGGGTGCCAAGGTGGCGGTTCTCGGGCAGCGAAGTTCGTCGCCCAGTTTGATCGCCGCTCTTACGGCTTTGGGTGCGAAGTACTCCGAGCTGAAGTACTACGAGCATGACGCGGCTGCCGAAAACTTGCCGATCGATGGCGCCGTTTCGGCCTTCGGGCAACGGTTGCGGCCGGTTTATTCGCTCGATTCCGCGAAGGTGCTCGTCAGCATTGATGCGGATCCGCTTGGAACGAGCCCCAGTGGGATTCGAGATGCTCGCGGTTGGATGAAGGCTCGCGATGTCGAGCGTCGTCGCCAGGATTCGTCGTTCGAGCCGGGACGCTTGTACGCGGTCGAAAGCCAAATGTCGGTGACCGGCATGTGTGCCGACCATCGCATCGCGATTAAGAGTTCGCGAATCGAGGCGTTCGTCTCCAGTTTGGTCAAGGCGGTTCAAGAGGCCTTGGCGAGCGGGCATGCGGCTCCCGTTGAAGGCGAAGGGAAGACGGCTGTCTTCCGAGCGTTGGTGGATGACCTTATCGCCCATCAAGGCGCTGGCGCGATTGTGATTAGTGGCCGCGCCGCTCCCGCGGCTCAAGCGGCCGTGCATGCCTTGAACGTCGCCTTGGGTAACGTGGGCGAGGGCAAGCCGATTGGTTTTGTCGAGGCTCGCGATACCACTCAGCTTTCGGCTGGTTCGCTCGCCGATTTGGTTCGGGAGATCCAGGCGGGCGCGGTGGATACGCTCGTGGTACTGGGCGGCAACCCGGTATTCGATGCTCCCCAGGATGTCGACTTCGCTGCCGCCTTCGGCCAAGTGGAAGAGCGAGTTTACTTCGGGCTCTACGAGAACGAGACGAGTGCCGCGAGCACCTGGCATCTCAACGCGACGCATGCGTTGGAGGCGTGGGGTGATGCTCGTTCAATCAGTGGCTCCTACTGCTTGGCGCAGCCGTTGATCGCGCCGCTATGGGGTGGGCATTCGGCCCTGGAGTTGGTTGATGCCTTGACCAATGGTTCGCTCCGATCGGGCGAGGAGTTGGTGCGAGCGACTTCGGGTGCTTCGTCGCGTGATGCGTGGCTCCAGTTGGTGCATGGCGGATTTGATTCCGCCGCGCCGACGGATTGGGTGACGTTGTCCGCTCCGCAGGCGCCCGCACTGCCCGCGGATGACGCGTGGCTCACCGCGAAGCCGGCCGAGGAGAACGGTGAGCTCGAGGTGGTTTTGACTCCCTCGACGTTCCTGTTGGATGGACGCAACGCCAACAACGGTTGGTTGCAGGAGTGTCCTGATCCCACGACGAAGTTGGTTTGGGGCAACGCCGCCTTGGTGGCTCCCAGCACGGCCAAGCAGTTGGGAATCAAGCAAAATACGATCGTCGAAGTGTCGGTGAACGGTTCGACGATTGAGCTACCGGCTCACCTCATGCCGGGTCAGGCCCGCGGGTCGATCGGCGTGGCGCTCGGATTTGGTCGGACGGAAGTTGGGCTCGTCGGCGGCAGCGAGAAATCGAGTCTCGAGACGGTCGGCGTCAATGCCTATCCGTTGCTGCGGGCCGGTTCTCGTGGTGTGTTGACGGGGGCTTCGGTCAAGCCGACCGATCGTCCGCATGTGCTGGCCTGTACCCAGGATCATTACGCGATTGACGAACTCGGTTTGCAGTTGATTCATAACCGAGTTGGGAAGTTGGTCCGTGATGGTGAGTGGTCCGATTTGCGGCTGATGATCGATGATTTCCAGGCTTGGTCGGCCAAGCATATTCATACGGTCCATCATGAGTCGGAAGGGGCGGAAGGGTCCCACGATGAATCGCAAGAGGGTGGCGAGGCCGCGGCTGACAACCATGACACCCACGGCCATCACGCTCCTTGGCCCTACGTGCACGAGCATTTCGAGGCTCGGTCACTCAATCCTGGTCCCGCGCTGAGCGTCGATGGTCCGAAGTGGGGCATGTCGATCGATCTCAATAAGTGCACGGGTTGTCATGCGTGCGTGGTCGCTTGCCAGGCCGAGAATAACATTCCGGTCGTTGGACGAGATCAAGTGATTCGCGGTCGCCTGTTGCACTGGCTTCGCGTCGATCGCTACTACATCGGCGATCCGGCCGCGGACGGGACGGGCTTCGATTTCGATGAGCCGACCGTGTTCGTGCAGCCGGTGACTTGTCATCACTGTGAGAATGCTCCGTGCGAGCAGGTCTGTCCGGTGGCGGCGACCGTTCACAGCGATGAAGGTCTCAATGACATGATCTACAACCGCTGTGTCGGAACTCGATACTGCGGTAACAACTGCCCCTACAAGGTTCGCCGGTTCAACTACTTGAACTACACGGAAGCGGTCACGTTCGTGAAGT
The DNA here is from genome assembly GCA_020426595.1 of Planctomycetales bacterium. GTDB lineage: Bacteria > Planctomycetota > Planctomycetia > Pirellulales > Pirellulaceae > UBA11682. The sequence continues at coordinate 12,480 of JAGQPS010000060.1, read as the reverse complement.
ATCCGTGGGCCGACAAGTTGTCTCCGGAAGACCGAGCTCTCCGCAACCTCGTGATGAATCCCGAGGTCACGGTTCGTAGTCGCGGTGTGATGGAGAAGTGCACCTACTGCGTGCAGCGGATTCAAAACGGCAAGATCGCGGCTCGGCGCGAAGGACGGGAATTGACGGGCGATGAGATTACCACCGCCTGCCAAGATGCTTGTCCAACCGACGCGATCGTGTTTGGCGACTTGAACATGGAAAGCCGCGTCAAGGCGGGGCACGACAATCCGCGAGCCTACGAGATGCTGGGCGAGTTGAACGTCAAGGCTCGTACCAGGTACTTGGCACGAGTACGAAATTCGCACCCGGCGTTGGCTGGCGAGGCGACCGAGGAACACGCGGGCCATTAGTTCAATGGCTCGGGGATCGTCGAGTAGAGCCGTCGCGGGACGGAGATACTCGAAGTGGAAGGATGGCTGACGCCCGATGGTCAGCGAAGTGGAGGCCGACCGAGTCACGGTTGGCCTCGGGACCGAATAGGTGGCGATGCTTTGGCTTCAGGCCTTGGGCATCGATCGACGAAGGGTTGATAGGGTACGGAAAAGACTATGGCGAGCACCGTAGATCAACTAATCGACAATTCGATCGAGGACCCGGCGCGTCGGGCTCCGTTGGTAACCGGCGGTTTGGACTATGCCGGGGTGACCGACGTCGTGAGCCAGGTGGCCGAGAGTCCCAAGCCGCCTCGCATTTGGTACATCTTGCTCGGCATTTCGCTGCTGTTGTTGGCGATGCTGGGAGCGAATATTGGTCACTTGATTTTCACCGGCGTGGGCGTGTGGGGTAACCGCAGCCCAGTGTTCTGGGGTTGGCCGATCGTCAACTTCGTGTTCTGGGTCGGTATTGGTCACGCAGGCACGCTGATCTCGGCCATCCTGTTTCTGTTCCGTCAAAACTGGCGAACGAGTATTAACCGCGCGGCGGAGGCGATGACGATCTTCGCCGTTGTCTGTGCGTTGTTGTTCCCCGGTATTCACATCGGACGCGTTTGGGCGGCTTACTGGCTATTTCCCATTCCGACCGAGCACTTGGCGATGTGGCCGAACTTCCGCAGCCCGCTGCTCTGGGACGTTTTCGCGGTTTCCACCTACGGCACGGTTTCGGCTCTGTTCTGGTTCATGGGCATGGTGCCTGACATCGCCACGTTCCGTGACCGAGCCAAGGATCCGGTGCGACGGTTCGTGTATGGCTTGCTGAGCCTCGGATGGACCGGTTCGGCTCGTGCCTGGCATCGATACGAGGTCGCGTATGTGATTCTCGCCGCCTTGGCCACTCCACTGGTGTTGAGCGTTCATACGATCGTTAGCTTCGACTTCGCAGTCTCGATGCTGCCCGGTTGGCACACGACGATCTTCCCGCCGTACTTCGTCGCGGGTGCGATCTTCAGCGGTTTCGCGATGGTCGTGACCCTGCTCGTGCCAGCTCGCGAGCTGTTCGGGCTCAAGCACCTGATCACGATTCGCCACCTTGAGAACATGAATAAGGTCATCGTGGCGACCGGTACGATGGTTGGTTTCGCCTACGGGATCGAGTTCTTCATCGCTTGGTACGGTGGCAACGCGAACGAAGGCGAGACGTTCCTCAATCGAGCCTTCGGCGAGTATTACTGGGCGTACTGGACGATGGTCTCGTGCAACGTCATCGCGCCTCAGTTCTTCTGGTTCAAGAAAATCCGAACCAATCCATGGTTGATGGTGATCGTTTGTATCTTCGTCAACATCGGTATGTGGTTCGAGCGATTCGTCATCACGGTGACCAGCTTGGCTCGTGACTTCATTCCATCGAGTTGGGGTTATTTCAGCCCGACTCCGGTGGACGTGATGATGCTCATCGGAAGTTTCGGACTCTTCTTCACCTTGTTCCTGCTCTTCTGCCGCTTCCTCCCGGTCGTCGCGATCTCGGAAGTCAAGGCGGTGATGCCCACGGGTGAGCATGGCGAAGGCGAGTCGCATTAGTTGGGTGGCTCGAGACGAAGGCGGTCTTCGCTCGGGCTCAAGGGTTAAGCACTGATTGGTGTCGGAATCAAAGGCTGGCAACATGGCCCATCGACCGAGTCCGACTAGGACTGAACCACAAGTGAAGTTCGTCGGTTATCTGGCCGAATTCGATGACCCGCATCGCTTGGTGGCGGCTTGTGATCAAGTGCGCCAAGCGGGGTATCGTCAGATCGACGCGCACACTCCTTTTCCCGTGCATGGGATCGATCCAGCGCTGGGGATTCGTCGCACACGCCTTCCGTTCATCGTGTTGGCGGTTGGTCTCGGCGCTTTGGCCGTCGGCATCTTGCTGCAGTGGTACGCCAATGCGACGGACGACATTCGTCCGTTTCCCGGTTACAAGTTTCTGATCAGCGGTAAGCCGACCTGGAGCTTGCCGGCCAATATCCCGGTCGCGTTTGAAATCACGGTGTTGTTCAGCGCCTTCGCCACGTTCTTCGGGATGTGGGGGCTGAACAAGTTGCCTCAGTTCTCGAATCCGCTGTTCCGCATTCCTCGCTTCAAGCGAGCGACGTCGGACCGGTTCTTCCTGATGATTTCGGCCGACGATCCGATCTTCGACGCGACGCAAACTCGCCAACAGTTGGAGCGGTTTGGAGCTCTGAACGTCGAGCGAGTCGATCACGATCAGTCGGACGCCGAGTTGCCTCGTTTTCTCAAGCCATTGGCTTGGTGCTTGGCCTCGATCGCGATCTTGATCCCGACGGCGGTCTACCGCTCCCAGGCAATGACGAACGAAGCGCCTCGTTTGCACTTCAATCCCGATATGGATTGGCAGGACAAGTCGAAGCCGCAGACGGTCTCGCCAGCCTTGGCGGGAGCCGAAGGGAGCACGCTCTTCGCGGATGGTCGAGTCATGCGACCCGACGTGCCCGGCACGGTCGCCTTGGGTGAGCTTCGGTTGTCGGATCCGTTGTTCCGCGGTTACGAGCAAGGGACGGCGGTTGAGCCTGGCGCGACCGACGAGGAAGGGAATCCACTGGAGCCCGAATGGGTGACGGCGTTCCCGAGCGATGTTGATGACGCGGGCGATCCGGTCCTTGAAGTCAATGAAGCCATGATGGCTCGTGGCCAAAGGCAGTATGGAATTTACTGTGCTCCTTGCCACGGATACGCCGGCTACGGCGACGGATTGGTTTCTCGACGCGGTCTGGACCTGACGGTCCAAGGTCTCGCGGCCTGGAATCAGGCGAAGAGTCTCCACGATCCGATGGTGGTTGATCAGGCGGTCGGCAAGATCTTTGACACGATTTCCAACGGTCGTAACACGATGGGGCCTTATCGGTCCCAGATCACGGTGGAAGATCGCTGGGCGATCGTGCTGTACGTGAAGGCATTGCAGGCGACTCAAGAGAGAACCGCCGCGGCAACGGCTCCAGCCAACTGACGGTCGTCGGTCGCGGCTGATGGATTTAGTTTGGATAAGGCGGTCACTCCGCCGTGAAACGGTGAACAGGACCTGAGAGCTTTCAGGATTGCGAACCAATGAGCACACCCGCTCGAAACACTCCGAGTTCCGAACGATTGACTCTCGGCCCACTCCGCGCGCCACTGATGTTTGGTGGTCTCGGCGTGGGGATTGTCGGCTTGGCGAGTGCTTACTTCCTGGCCGGTGATCTACGAAGCTTTCTGTCGGCTTACCTGGTCGCGTTTTGCTTCATCGTGACGATCTCGCTCGGCGGATTGTTTTGGGTGACGATCATGCATTTGACTCGAGCTGGGTGGGGCGTCTGCGTCCGCCGCTTGGCCGAGATCTTGGCCATGGCCACGTTTCCCTGCTTGATCTTGTTTCTCCCGATCTTGTTGCCGGTGATGACCGGTTCCTCGGCTTCGATCTACGATTGGGTCGACCTCAAGAATTTGCCGGAACGACTGCAAGGGTTTGGTGACTTGCTGGCTCATAAGGAGCCGTTCCTCAACGGTCCGTTCTTCGCGATTCGGGCCTTGGTGTACTTCGCGGTGTGGGGCGGATGCGCCGCGTTCTTCCTGAGAGGTTCGCGCAGCCAGGACGAATCGGGCGATAAGTCGATTAGCTTGCGGATGCAGGCGTTCAGTGCTCCGGCCATGCTGCTGTTCGCGGCGACCCTGGTATTCGCCAGCTTCGACTGGGGAATGAGCCTTGAGCCGATCTTCTTCAGCACGATCTATCCGGTGTACTGGTTCGCCGGGGCCGCGATGTCGAGCATTTGCACGATGACCCTGATTTCGTTCCTGCTCCAACGCAGCGGACGGTTGACCGACGACATCACGACCGAGCACTACCATGACCTCGGCAAGTTGATGTTCGGTTTTGTGTTCTTCTGGGGTTACATCGCCTTCAGTCAGTACCTGTTGATTTGGTATGCGAACCTGCCCGAGGAGACCTTCTGGTTCGAGTATCGCCAGCAAGGCGGCTGGGCGACTGGTTCGATCATTCTGATCGTTGTCCACTTGGCTCTACCGTTCCTGGCGATCATGCCTCGGACGCTGCGGCGCAACAAGGCTTACATGGCGATGGCGGCCATCTTCCTGCTGGGGGCGCACTGGTACGATCACTTCTGGTTGATCATGCCGACGACCTTCCGCCCGACGTTTGGTGTTACTCCGGCGGACATCCTGTGCTTGGTGGGCGTGATTGGCTTTTATGCTTCCGCGTTCGCCTTGATCGCGGGCGATCGCAAGTTGATCCCGGCGGGTGACCCTCGCTTGTACGAATCCCTCAGTTATCACAACGCGTGAGGTGTGCATCGTGTCGGCACATGCCCATGAAACAATGGATCCCGCCTCGGTGGGACCGATGGACCCGGCGGCTCTCGAAGCTGCGCCCAAGGCTTGGTATGACGATCTGAAGATCGATCAAGTCGTCGTGGCCGCGTTCGTTAGCACCGTCTTGTCCCTGGCCGCGATCTTCTTCGCGCAGGGCCTGTACGCATCGCTGGTCAATATCGAGATCGATTCAAAGGACCGACGCAGTCTGGTATCGCCAGGCCAAGCGTTGATCAACGGACAAAACGAGATGTTGGAGACCGCCGCGGCTCCCCAGGTGTTGACGGCCAAGTTGGATGCCGATCGGTACTACGCCGAACTGCCCAACGTCGAGCTCCGCAGCATCGAGGACGGCAAGGCGGCCGCGCTGGCCGCTTACGGTAATCAAGGCTCGGACAGCGAGTGAAAACCTTGTTGGGTCGGTCGCAGGGTTTGGTTAGGGCGACGGAAGACGAAGTTAAGACCGGGAAGGATTTCCGGGACGCTGGAATAGGCGGAGGCGCGCGGAGAAACAGCGCTGAGGCGTTAAAGGCGATCAGGTAGATGAGCGGACGTTGGTCCATCGCGATGGCGGCATGTTGGGGAGTTTGGCTCTCCACGACGGCCGTGGCCCAAGTGAACTTGGGACAGGTGCCGGCCGAGATCGCGGCGGTGGAACAGGTCGATCGACGGATCGACTCGATGCTCCCACTGTCGGCTTCGTTCGTGGATGACGAGGGGCACCGAGTCGCGTTGCGGGATTACGTGGGTGACTTGCCCATCGTTGTCTCGCTCAACTACTCCGACTGCCCGATGCTTTGCCAGGCTCAGTTGCGTGATTTCGTGGCGAAATTCAGCGCGGCTGGCATGGAGCCGAACACGGATTTTCAGTTGGTATCGATCAGCATCGATCCGCACGAGAGTGTGGAGCGGGCGCGGGATACCAAGCAGAAGTATTTGGAATTGTCAGGTAAACCCGCTTCCCGTGACGGTTGGCATTTTCTGACCGGCGAGAAAGCGGAGATTGATCGGGTCGCGAACGGAATCGGTGTTTCGTACACGTATGTGCCGAGTCGCAAGGAGTATGCCCATCCGGCGGTGTTCGTGATTTGCACGCCGGAAGGACGGATCTCCCAGTACCTCAACGCGACCCAGTACGACGAAGAGACCTTGCGATTGACGGTGGTGGAAGCTTCCGAAGGGAAGCTGGGCACGGCTGGAGACTGGTTGGCTCTAGCTTGCTTTGTCTACGACCCGAACTCGAACAGTTATGTGTTTGCCGCCAGACGAGTCATGCAGTGGGGAGCGGGCGCGACCATCGTCATGCTCCTGGTTGGATTGATTCCGTTTTGGATCGGCCTTTCGCGCAGAAGACAGTTGGACTCACCCCGGAATGCTCACGAGCAATCCGATGTCGGACAAGTCCCGATTGGGACCGACGATAGCGGGACGCAGGGTGGAACGGACGAATTGGAGACAGGTGCGTAATGTCACTCGACTCGGTTCTATGGGCTCAGACCGAAGACTACACGAATTGGAGCAACTGGGACGGGAGTTACTTCTTCCCCCAGCAGGCCAGTGACAATGCGGCCGCGGTGGATGGCACGTTTGATTTGATCTTTTGGGTCAGCGTGTTCTTCTTCGTGCTGATCGTTGTTCCGATGGTTGTGTTCATCGTGAAGTACCGTCGTCGTCCCGGTTATTCACCGAAGCCGGCGCAGGATCACAACTTGGTTTTGGAACTGGGTTGGTCGGTCATTCCGACGTTGATCCTCGTCCTGTTCTTCGTGAAGGGAGTCTGGGGTTACATGGATATGCGGACTCCTCCCGACGAGGCGTCCGAGTACGAGATTCAGGCCCAGGCGTCGCAGTTCTCTTGGAAGTTCACGTATCCCAACGGCACGGTATCTCCCAAGTTGGTACTGCCGATCAACACACCCGTTCGTTTCCGTTTGCAGTCGTCCGACGTGATTCACAGCTTCTTCATCCCGGCGTTTCGTTTGAAGCACGACGTGGTGCCTGGGCGGTTTGGCACGGCTTGGGTCAACCCGACGCGAGTCGGCACCTATCGCTTGTACTGCGCCGAATTCTGCGGGGATGGCCACAGCCTGATGCGACGCGATGTCGAGGTGGTGGACAAGACCTGGGAAGAGGTCATGGACGAGATCAAGTGGAAGTATGAAGAGCACGATGCGTGGGGCAACGGTCAGCACTTGTACATCTTGAATTGTGCTGGTTGCCATAGCGTGGATGGCTCGACCAAGACTGGACCATCGTTCCTCGATGCGTGGGGGACTCAGCGCGAGACCTACTCCGGTAGCGTCTTGTTCGATGAGAACTACGCTCGTGAATCGATTTTGGACCCGAATGCAAAAGTTCGAACTCCGTTCCCACGCCCCTCGGCGATGCCGACATTCCAGGGCAAGTTGACGGAAGACGAGATCAATTACCTCATAGAGTTCCTGAAGGACCCGGCACGCTGACGGCACGATTGGCGCCACGCGGCGGAAGCGACTAACGCGATTCACGAGAATCCCGGCTGGTCCCCACGCCCGCGCTGATCGTCGACGCGACTCACGTTGGAGTCCGCGCACGGCAACTTTGGGAGTTGAGCAGAGGATTGGGTATGGGTACTGCGACTGTGGACAATCGCCGTTTGTACGGTCACGCTCCTGAGAACAACTACTTGAAGCACACCCGTGGGATTGCTTCGTGGATGTTCACGCTGGACCACAAGCGGATCGGCGTGATGTACCTGGTGGGCGTCACCGTGACGTTCCTGCTGGGTGGGTTCTTCGCGCTCGTGCTGCGCTCGGAATTATTCACGCCCAATAAGATGTTCCTCACCGAGGCGCAGTACAACCAAGCGTTCACCCTGCACGGGGCGATCATGGTGTTCGCCTTCATCATTCCCGCGATCCCGGGAAGCATCGGTAACTTCGTGTTGCCGGTCATGCTGGGGGCGAAGGATGTCGCGTTTCCGCGGTTGAACCTATCGAGTTTCTATCTCTGGGTCATCGGAACGTTCTTCCTGCTAGTCGCGATGATCGCTGGCGGATTGGACACCGGATGGACCTTCTACACGCCCTACAGTATTCAGACGCCAACCAATGTGGTGGCCGCCACATTCGGTGCCTTTATCCTGGGCTTTAGTTCGATTTTCACCGGACTGAACTTCATCGTGACCATCAACACGATGCGGCCACCCGGCATGACTTGGTTCAAGATGCCTTTGTTCCTGTGGGGCATGTACTCCACGTCGATCATTCAGGTTCTGGCGACTCCGGTGCTCGGCATCACGTTGTTGTTGTTGATCGCGGAAAAGTTGCTGGGGCTCGGTATCTTCAACCCTGCCCAGGGTGGCGATCCGGTCTTGTTCCAGCACTTCTTTTGGTTCTATAGCCACCCGGCCGTGTACATCATGATCCTGCCGGGCATGGCGATCATCAGCGAGGTGATCTCGACCCATTCGCACAAGAAGGTTTTCGGTTACACGTTCGTCGCTCTTTCGAGCGTCGCGATCGCGTTGCTGAGCTTCCTGGTGTGGGGCCACCACATGTTCACCAGCGGTCAGTCCTCGATCTCGATCGTGATCTTCTCGGCCTTGACCTTTAGCGTGGCCATTCCATCGGCCGTGAAGGTCTACAACTGGCTGGCGACGATGTTCCGCGGCGAGGTGGTTCTGACGACTCCGATGTGCTTCGCTCTCGCCTTCCTGTTCCTGTTTGGAATCGGCGGCCTGACGGGATTGTTCCTCGGTACGCTCAGCACCGACGTCCACTTGCACGACACCTACTTCGTCGTGGCTCACTTTCACTACGTGATGATGGGTAGTACGGCGGTCGCGTTCTTCGCCGGTGTTTTCCACTGGTGGCCGAAGATGTTCGGGCGGATGTACAACGAAACGATGGGACGCATCACCTGCTTGATCGTCTTCGTCGGTTTTAATCTCGCCTTCCTGCCTCAGTTCGTCATGGGTAGCCGCGGCATGCCGCGCCGCTACGCTCGGTACGACGAGGTCTTCCAGATCTGGCATCAATTGTCGACGATCGGCGCCTTGGTGCTTGGATTGGGAATCTTGTTGGGAATCGTGGTGCTGGTACGGTCGCTGTTCAATGGTAAGCGAGTCTCGGGTAACCCCTGGGGCGCCTCGACACTCGAATGGCAAACGACCTCGCCGCCACATTTCCACAACTTTGAGTTCGATCCCTACGTGGGCGGTTTGTACGACTACAAGGGAGTCAAGTACGACGAGTCGGTTGAGGGGTATGTCCCCATCATCCCGCCGGGAGTAGCCGCTCCCGGTTCGGCTCCTGTTCCGCAGACGGCCCACTGATTTCGGTTGGGTGCGTTTCGAACGCACCGTCGCCGAGTAACGAGAGTATCTTGGGAGACGTGACGCATGGCGACCGCTGAGGCCGCATCGGCGAGCGAAGGACATGGCTCGGACGGGCATGGACACGACCATGACCATGGCCAATTCATCGCCCATCACTTTACCGGACCACGACAACAGTACGATTCCTGCAAGCTGGGAATCTGGCTGTTCCTCGTGACGGAAGTTCTGTTTTTCAGCGGTCTCTTCGTGGCCTACACGATCTACCGCTACCACCATCCCGAGGTCTTCGAGGAAGCTTCCAAGTTCTTGGACACGCGACTTGGTGCCCTCAATACGATCGTCCTGTTGTTCAGCAGCTTGACGATGGCCTGGGCGGTGCGAGCGGCTCAGCTGGAACAACGAGCGGTCACCACGCGAAGCGTGCTGATCACGATCTTCTGCGCCACGGTCTTCCTCGGCGTGAAGGCGGTTGAGTACAGCCACAAATGGGGCCTCGGCATCTTCGTGGCGTACTTCTTTAAGTACGACGGAGCCCATCACGGCGACACGAATAGTTACCTGACGACGCTCAGCATTGTCCCCGGCATCTGCGTCGTGGTCTGTGCGGCCTTGGCCGGGATCGGCATGGCGACCGGAAAGCCCCTATCGGGCAAGTTCTGGGGCGCGTTGGCGCTAGGACTCGGTGGCTATTTCGCTGGAGTGGGCCTCGGTGTTGGCTACGAGGCCGTGTTCGCGTCGGAAGGCGAGTCTCACGCCGAAGCGGGTGACCATGCCGCCCCCGCCGAGCACGCCGAGGGCGATGCTCACACGGAAGCGGAGCATGAGCACGAGTCCACCGAAGCGTTGGTCATGGATCCCAGCAGTGACGAAGCCCGTAACTTGGGCCTCTTCTTCAGCATCTACTACTTCATGACCGGCCTGCATGCCTTCCACATCATCGCCGGTGTGATCGCGTTGGCCTGGATCATGAACCGCTCGATCCAGGGTCACTTCCGAGCCGACTACTTTGGTCCGGTCGACTACGTCGGCTTGTACTGGCACTTGGTCGACTTGATTTGGATTTACCTTTTCCCCTTGCTCTACTTGATCGGCTAAGGTGCTTCGATGGCTCACGATTCACACCAACAGGTCTCGGCCGAGGGGACTCCTCTTCCCAGTTTCAATCACCCGATTTCCGTGACGACGTTGTTGGCCACGTTCGCGGCGCTCGTGATGTTCACGATCGTGACCGTGGTTGTGGCGAAGTCGTTGCCGATGGGGCGATTCGAGATTTGGGTGTCGCTGGGCATCGCCACGGTCAAGGCGTTGCTGGTCATGTTGTTCTTCATGCACATGCTCCACGACAAGCCATTCAACGTGCTGATCTTCATTTCCGGTTTCGTGTTCGCCGCGCTCTTCATGGGGCTGACGCTTTCCGACTCCGAGCATTATCAGGACGACATTCGAGCCGCTCCTTCGTTCGAAGGCGCTCAAACGACTCCAATCCTGGCTCGAGGCGCCGAGGAATAGTTTCAGCCGAGTCCGATAAGGACACGCGTGAACCAAGCCGGGATAGGGCAATCCTTCTGGCTTGGCATCACGGGCGCCGGCTTGGTGTTGTCTTGTCGCGGGCTGAGCCGAGTGCGGTCGCTACGTGAGTTCCCCGCGACGTGGCTCGTGGCCCCGAGTGACTTCGATCGTGACATTGCCGCGTCGTGGTCGTGAAGCCGTGGTGGTGAAGCCATGATCGTGAAGTTGCCGCGTCGGTCTTGATGGTCGCGCTTTGCTCCCGCTGAGCCGGGAGTGGTTCCAGGGCAGGGATGTCACCGCATTCGCGTGGAGGGGGAGACGATGCTTCGGCAATCTCTCACAATGCTCCCAGCTCAACGCAAGCTCTATCAAGCCAAGCTGGGAATGTACTTGTTCCTGGCCGGATTGGTGCTGATCTTCTTCACGGCCTTGCTGGGCTACTCCGTGGTGCGACGTATCGCGTCGGTGCCTGGCGCGGAGCTGACATTGCCGTCGGCGTTTCTACCCGGGCTGGCCGGGCTTGTCGCGATCAGTGGCGGATTACACTGGGCCGTCCATGCCGTGCACCGCGAGCGAGTCAACGATTTCCGGCTCGGCTTGGCAGCCGCTTGGCTAGGAGCATTGGTGTTCTTCACGAGCCAGGTCTACGGCATGGAAGCGCTCCTGGAGGAACACTGGCGAAGTTCCGAACGCGAGATTCGAGTTTTCGGTTTCGCCTTCTTTCTCGCCGCATTGCACGCCGCGCATGTGGTCGGTGGACTTGGGCTGCTGATCTGGGTGACCGTCCAAGCCATCCGAGGCTGCTACGACCATGAGTACCACTGGCCGGTGGATATCTGTGGCACCTATTGGCATTTTCTGGACGTGATTTGGATCGTGATGCTGGCGACCTTTTGGATCGTCCGTTAGAGAGACGAACTTGGGGCCACCCGATCCTGTGCTCGGTTCGGTCAGCCCGGCAGCCAATCAATCGGCGTGTCGAGGCGTCGATTGGCAGGCCCCATTCGCATCAAGTCGCCATTCGCATCAAGTCATGCGGGTCGCCAAATGCCATGAGGTTCCTGGGGACGTCCAGGATGTCGCGCTAGGGCTGGTCCGTTTGGGACTGGAGCCACATCCGGATCGATTCGGCGATTGGCAGGGCGGAAGCATCGTCGACTTCAATCCGATGGTCGGCGACCTCGCGGTACCACGGTTCTCGTTGGGCCAGAAGTTGTGTGACCTCTTGTTCGAGCGAACCATCGGTTAGGGCGGGACGAGTTTGAGCCGAGCGCGGATCGCCCGCGATGCGCCGGGTCAACGTCTCCGGTCTACCGTCAAGCCAGATGACGGTGCCGAGCGAGCCGATCAAAGGACGATTCCCAGGACGTACGACTGCTCCACCGCCGAGTGAAACGACGGATGCCGGTTGTTGACGGAGCGACAACAGGCATTCGGTTTCCAAGTCCCGGAAACCCGCCTCGCCGCGCTCCGCGAAAAGTTGCTGGATGGAGCGACCGGCCGAAGCCTCGATCAACTGATCGGTATCAAGCCGCGGCAGTCCGAGCAACCTCGCCAATTCCCGCGCGACGGTCGACTTGCCACTGCCTCGATAACCGACAAGTAGGATGTGCCGTTCCATTGCTTGCTTTCCAGCGTGGCAGATAGCGATGCGTTTGGCGGTGCGATGAGTCGCGGATTCGTAAGGGAAGTCGAAGAGTCCCGCGATGATGCTTCGTGATATTTCTGTTTCAGCGTTGGAGTGGGATGGAAGTGTTGGTGGCGTAACGTGTTGTTGGCTTGTTCGAGACGTCGAAGAATCCCTCGCTGATCGGGCCGTTGATTTAATCAGACACGCCGCATCGTGCGGCCGTGAGACGCCCATCGAGG
>JAGQPS010000609.1 GCA_020426595.1 Planctomycetales bacterium | reverse complement strand
GTGGCATGGGTGGCATGGGCGGCATGGGTGGCATGGGCGGCTTCATGAACTTGGCTCCTGAAAAGGTCGGCCGCGTTCGCGTCGCCACGGTTTGCCTCGAGCATGGCAAGGATGACCCGAACCCCCACATCCGCTACGAGATTCGTCCGATCGGCGAGTTCACCGAACGCCCCGAGATCGAAGAGCTGTGCAAGATGATTGCTCGCGGCGAGGTTTCGCAAAACATCGCCCAAGCGGTCGCTTGGAACGTGATGGACGGTTTGACTTGGCAAGAGTTGGCAATGAAGGACCGCGTCCGTTTGAGCAACGGCTACGTGCAAAAGTGGTTCTCGTACCAAGAGCTCATGTTTGCTCAGCGAGCCTTGGTGGTCGCGAACGAGCGAGCTGAAGCCAGCGATTCGCAAGAGCGGAGCCCCGGCGAGGCTTACAATCAGTAAGCCAGCCCGCCTCGGGTTCAGTGAATGATTCAACTAGCGGAGGTCGGCCTTGTGCCGGCCTTCGTTCGTTTCATGGATGAGCGAATCGCCTTCGCCCTCATTTCTCCGGCCGCGGGCGAGTCCCGTCTCGCTAGTCAAGCGACGCAGCACGTGCGTGGTGTTCACGCCGAAGCGGTTCAAGGCTCGGCTTTCGAAGGGTTGATGTTGGGCAGTGACCCGCGAGAATGGTGCAACGATCGTCGAGATGCGTTTTCGCGTTACCGCGTCCAACTCGCGCACGGGATATTCAGGGAATGGAATGATCAGGGAGTCGCACGTTGGGTGAGATGAGCGCTGACCAGGTCGCCGTGGAGATCACGCCCGCGGTGAGTGTCGCCGATGGCGCCGCACGGTGCGCCGACGAATCTCAACTCGTGGTCGAGGGAGTCGAGGGAGCGCCTTCGCCAGGGCTCGGTTTTTCGACTCGCGGCCGTGTGATTTACCATCTTGGGCTTTTGATGCTCAGCACCCTCGTGATCGCGCTGGCGATTACGATGTCGGTCGAGCAACGTAGCCGAGTGACATTGCCTGGCATGTCTGTTCCGTTGCCGGAGCTGTGTGCTTCCAAGCGGATGCTCAATTACCCCTGTCCCGGATGCGGGATGACTCGGGCCTTCATCTCGTTGGGGCATGGTCGGATCATCGACGCGTGGGGATTCAATCCAGCCGCGTTACTACTTTTTCCGATCATCGCTCTGCAATTGCCTTGGCGCATCGTGCAACTTTGGCGAGTGCGACGCGGCAAGCCGGACCTTGAGCCACGCGGGATGACCACCGTGGCGATGTTGTTGATGATCGGGATGTTGGTGCAATGGCTGGCGCAGGTGGTAAGCGACTTGATCATCGCGGCGTAGCCAGAAACGCGGACAACCCAAGGCAACCCGAAGCGTCAGTTTTGATGTCGCGCTTTTCAGGGCTTGGTCCAAGCGGCCGATTCATAGGTTTGGAAAACCAATGGAAACCCGAAGCGTGACGACCTGTTGGTTTAATCAGACTCGCCGCATCGTGCGGCCGTGAGACGCCCATCGAGGTCGTATCACGGATCGGTTTTGGG
>JAGQPS010000608.1 GCA_020426595.1 Planctomycetales bacterium | reverse complement strand
CGGTCGATCCGCCGCGCGTGCCGAATCACGAAATCACTGAGCCACTCTCGAGCGATGCTTCCGCCGATGCGCCCATCGAGCAATCCGGCCGAGACCGCGATGCCACGAGCTCATCCGCGAACGTGGCTTTGACCGACTCCGCGCGTGCCGAGTCTCGAGAAGAGGTTCCGGAGGTTCCGGCGCACGAGGAGCCTCGAGCCGCCCAAGGCGCGCGGGATTTCGAGTTGGACCGACCATCGGATGCCGAGGTTGGGAAGGACGAGCCGGCACACAGCTTGGTGGGCAACGTGAGCGAAGTTGTTCCGATCGGGAGGCCCCACTTTTCGTTGACTTCAGCGACGTCCCCGGAAGCGACGTCCGCCACGTTCGACTTCGACACGAGTCGCTTGGCGGTGTTTGAGCGGAGGCGACACCAAGAGGTTTTTAAGACGAGTCGCAAATCGGTTTGTCGGATCATCGCGTTTTGCATCCTGCTGGTCGGCGTTTCCAACGTGTTGCTGGGAGCATGGCTTTCGGGCTGGCTGACCAATCCCGCGACGGCGCAGTTGCGGACTTGGGCGGTGGTGTTGATCTTCCTTGGCGCGCTCCACGCCGCCTATGCCGCGTACTTGGCTCAAATCGCCGACTGGAGTGCTCATTGGGTCGCGGCGACCTTCTTGCTCGTGATCGCGTCGATTTCAGCGGGCGCCGCGGTGCTGCTGGGGATGGCTTCGGCCGAGCATGCCGTCGTGCGTTGGCTCGAATTGCCCCGGCTTCTGCAGCTCAAGGGAGCGATCTGGATGACCTGCATGGTCCTGATGTCGGCCTCGCTTGCGTGGTGGAGCGGCCGCGAAGCGCTATACTGGCGTGGCACCATGGCTCGTCTACAGACCTCGACCGCGGAAGACGCGTCGCCTTGATCGGCGGCGCGGGAGATCATCGTGAATCGAGAGCGATTGCTGGAACGCTTCCTGCGCTATGTCCAAGTGGCCACCACCGCCAATGACTCGGCCTCGACCTACCCGAGCAGTCCCGGGCAATTGGAGTTCGGCAAGTTGCTCGTCGATGAAGCTCACGCGATGGGTTATTCCGCGGCTCATCAAGACGAACACGGACTCGTCTGGATTCCCATCGACTCCAACCTGGTGCGGGAAGCGCCACGAATCGCGTTCAACGCGCACCTCGATACGTCGCCCGAAACGTCGGGCACGGGCGTCAAACCCCATGTGATTCGAGACTACGCCGGAGGCGACGTCGTGATCTCGTCCACGCGCGAGCAGTACTTGCGAGTCGACGAGAATCCCGAACTCAACGCGGTCATCGGAAAGACCATCATCACGACCGACGGCACGACGCTGCTGGGAGGAGACGACAAGGCGGGAATCGCGATCCTCATGGAAGTCGCCCAGACCCTCGCCGAGAAGCCACTGATACCTCGCGGGCCGATCACGATTCTGTTCACCTGCGACGAGGAGATCGGACATGGAGTCGATCACGTCGATTTCGAGAAGCTCGCCGCGACCGCTTGCTACACGCTCGACGGCGGAGCGGCCGACATGATCGATGTCGA
>JAGQPS010000607.1 GCA_020426595.1 Planctomycetales bacterium | reverse complement strand
CCGATAGGGATCCCAGAGAGTTTCTCATCCCACCATCTCCAAGCCACGCAGCGTGCCGTTACCGGTGGAGAACTGGTCGACCTCCAGTCCCAGACGCTGCAGCATGGAGACGTACAGATTCGAGAGCGGGTAGTTGTTCTCGGTGTCGAACGCGAGGTGGGCTCCGTGTCGAAAGCCGCCGCCGGCGAGCAGCGCGGGGAGGTTCACATTGGAGTGAGAGTTAGCGCTTCCCATGCAGGTTCCGTAGAGCACCATGGTCTGATCAAGCAGCGTTCGATCTCCTTCGCGGCTCTCGGTCAGACTATCGAGGAACGTATTGAGCACGTCGAACTGTTTCTCCTCCTTCGCCTTGAGTTCGGCGAGCACCTCGGGCCGGTTGCCGTGATGCGTGATGTTGTGAATCACGGTGGTGTCGATGAAGAGCGAAACGAGTCGCGTGGAGTCGGTTTCGAGTCCGAGGCGGACGACATCCAACATTTGCTGGGTGCGATCGGCGAAGGCTTGGGGATCGGTGATGTCGTTGGGTGGCTCGGCATCCACTTCCGGCTTGGGGCGTTGCTCCCATGCCTCGGCCGCCATCAAACGTTGCTCGAGATCGCGGACGGCGGTGAGGTATTGGTCGAGCCTCTGGCGATCGGCGGGAGAGACGCTGCGTTCCAAGCGACGACTCTGCTCCCTCACGAAGTCGAGCATGCTCCGCCCTTGGCGAAGTTGTTCGAGACTCGCGGCGACCTGGTCTGGGGAACCTTGGAAGAAGAGCTTCTCGAACAGTTGTCGGGGACTCTTCTCGGCGGGAATCGGAGCGCCACTGCGTGTGAAACTGAGCGTCGGATTCTCGTTGGTGATGGCGAGCACGAGGGAGGGGAAGCGAGTCTGATCGCCGATTCGTTCGGCGGCGAATTGGTCGAGCGAGACTCCGTTGCGAAAGCCGCCTCGTTCGGGATGAGGCGTGCCGGTGAGAAAACAACGTTCCGCCGCGTGACCGCCGGTGACACCGGGAAGACTGACACCCGAGAAGACCGTCATTTGCTCGCGGTGCCGACTCAACCGCCGCAGGTAATCGCTCGCCTCGTAATCCGTGCCGGCACCGCTGGGAAAGAAAAACTGAGGCAAGATCCCCATATTGGTTTCGATCGCCACCATCCGCCGCGGCCCAAGGTGAGGTTCGTCACTCCCCCACGCCGGCCTCATCGCATCGAGCCAAGGCAAGGTCAACGCGACCGACGCCCCGCGCAACATCGCACGGCGCGACAAACAAAGATTACGAAACCGACGACTCATGGGGAGATCTCGTGCGGAGCAAGGGGGTGCTGGCAAGACAAGAGATTTAACGTCGCGATTTTTTTAATTCGCAGCCCAGTCGACCAAAGTCAAAAGCGTGGGAGAACCAAAGGAAACCCGAAGCGTGAGTTTTGATGTCGCGCATTTCACGCATCGCCCAGGTCAATCAATTCAAAAGCGAGGAAAACCAAAGGAAACCCGAAGTGTCAGCGAGGGATTCTTCGCTTTCCTGGACGAGCCAAGAACTCCTTACGACACCAACACTTCCGTCTCCTACCATTCCCAAAAAACGCAACATCTA
>JAGQPS010000606.1 GCA_020426595.1 Planctomycetales bacterium | reverse complement strand
GTTGTTCGTCCTGACAGTAAGACAAGCGGCGCACCATCGGTCCAAGTGACACGCATCGGGAGAAAAAAGGATGAAGGATGAAGACGGAGCGATGAACGCCGCGTCGTGAGCGTTTCATTCGCTGCTGGAGATCTCGCGGGACGCGGATTCTCGGAGAACCGAGGAATTCATGTCGCACATGGCGGCCGCACAAGGCGGGCATTGGTCATGCGCGTTCGGGGACCCGCGATTCGTGGCGGAGGCGGAGCATCGAATGGGCTCCGCGTTGAAACTCGTAGGGAACTCGCTCCACTGAGACGCCGAAGCCCTCTTGCCGAAGCCGAGCAACGATCGAATCGAGGAACGGGGGCGGTTGTCCATCGAGCCCCAGGAGCGGGAAAACTCGGACCTCACCAGCGACTCGCAGCAATTCCCTCAGCGACTGCTCGTGGAAGGACTCGCCCAGCGACGCGTAGAGGAACAAGAAGTGCGAACAAAGCGCCAGATGGAAACTCCGGTCCGCGAAAGACAACCGAGGCAGCTCCTCCGCGACGTACCGCCCTTCGGCTCGTCCCCGCGGATAGTCTCGTAGAAAACGATCCATCGCTGCCCGGCGCACTCGCCCCAAGGACACAACATCGCTGATCGGCGGCTCCCAACAAAACGCCGAGGCATTCTCCTCGGCTTGCCGGAGCACGATGGGGAAGCAGTCCTCGATGCGCTGTTCGATCTCGGCGGCGCTGAACCGATAGAGCGGATCACAAGAGGTGACCGCCCCACCCCGCTCGTGCAAGGTCGCATGAAACGCCGCCGGTCCATCAGCGCAGCCGAGAATCCGTCGGCCGAGGTCATCGGAGGTCAACGCGAACATCCGCCGGTACTCATCAAACGACCGCCCCCAAGGCACGACTTGATCCAGCTGAAACGACATGGCGCGGAGTAGAGAGTAGAGAGTAGACCGAAGAGAGCCGACCAGGACTTAGCTTCTACAGTCGGGTTCGCAGAATCCGTCCTCGGTCATTGATTACGAAACAGGTTTGGCCAGTCACGGACTGAGCGACTATCCGACCCGAGATGGATATCAACTGCATCAGTTCAACCGTGTCTCCAGAGTATCCAAGGATTCAAATCTCCGAACTCGTTTACATTCTCCGAAATGCCACAGCCCAACCATTTCACAACGTCGGTTCATGACCCCGACGCAGTCTTGGCGAGGCGAAATGTGGACTTCTTCCATCACGCCCCTCCCCTGTCCCGCATCCGCAGTCGCACGAGCAAGTCGTTCAACGCCGAGGCGCCACTCGATTGTTCGGGGAGGTTGCTTCTCCCAAAGGCCTCTTCCAGCTCGGTCCGCAATCGCTCGTATTCTCGTTCATGAAACGAAAAGCCGGCCTGATCCAGCGTGCCTTTCTCCGTGCCGCTGATCTTCCGCTCGATCAAGTCAGGCAGGTAGGGCAGCCTGAACGCCTCATTCAGATGGACCAGATTCGCCTGGACTTCGCCGGTCCGCATCAGGTGAATTCCCGTGAGTAGAACTCGGTAAACGTAGAGCAGCGGCTTGACGCGAGGTGGGTCGTCCTTCTGAAACAACTTCCCCTGTGTCG
>JAGQPS010000605.1 GCA_020426595.1 Planctomycetales bacterium | reverse complement strand
TGCATTTTCCATCTCGCCAACGGCATCTGGACGATGGGCATCACCTGGGGCGTCTGGATCAACCCGTCGGCCCAGCGCCGAGCGGGCTGGATTTGCTTGGCGCTCGGATTGGGTCTTAGCGGAGTCTCGGTCGGCGCCCTCATGGGTCCCTTGCGAATCGATCCCTCGGACGCGAAGGCCCAGGAGGACGAGATGTACGAACTGCGAACGCAAGAGGGCACGGTGCTGCCCGATGAACATAAGCGAGCGGGTGGCCACACGGCGGAGACGGCCGAGTTGGAGCAACCTCAGCGTTAGTCATCAGCCTCGCGGCGATCGCCAAGCAACCGATGGTCGGCTTGGCAATCGATTCGCCGTCTTGCTGCCCAGCTCCAGGCGAAGGTGTACGCACCGGTCGCCAGCGATAAACTTCCCTCCGGTTCTTTCAATCGACGAGTGAACGAAATGGCTCAGAAGCGAGTGGTCGTGGTCGGCGGTGGTTTGGCGGGACTCGCCGCCACCATGAAGTTGGCCGAACTAGGCATCGCGGTCGACATGATCAGCCTCGTGCCGGTGAAGCGCAGCCATAGCGTGTGCGCCCAAGGTGGCATCAACTCGTGCAACGACCAAACTCGACAACTCGGCGATAGCGAGTGGGAACACTTCAAGGACACGGTCTACGGCGGCGACTTTCTCCAACACCAACCGCCGGTCAAGGAGATGTCCCAGTGGGCTCCGAAGGTCATCGACTTGATGGATCGCTTGGGCGTCACCTTCAATCGAACTCAAGAAGGCTTCCTCGATCGACGCCGCTTCGGTGGAACGCTCTACAAGCGCACGGCTTTCGCGGGAGCCACGACCGGGCAACAGTTGCTCTACGCGCTCGATGAGCAAACTCGCCGCTGGGAGAGCGAGGGCAAGGTCCGCAAGTTCGAGGGCTGGGACTTCCTCGGTCCGATCCTCGACGATCAAGGAGTCTGCCGGGGCTGCGTGGCTCAAAGCCTCACGACCATGGAGATCCGATCGTTTCCCGCCGACGCCGTCGTGGTCGCCTCGGGCGGCCCTGGGCTCATTTACGGCCGCTCGACGATGTCGATGGTCTGCACCGGCAGCGCCGCGAGCCGTTGTGTGCAGGTCGGAGCCAAGTTCGGCAATCCCGAGTTCATTCAGGTCCATCCGACGGCGATTCCGGGCGCCGATAAGCTGCGGCTCATGAGCGAAAGCGCTCGTGGAGAAGGGGGCCGCGTGTGGGTACCGCGAAAGCCTCAAGACTCGCGCGCCCCGCAAGACATCCCGCAGGACGAACGCTATTACTTCCTCGAGGAACGCTACCCGAAGTACGGCAACCTCGTACCGCGCGATATCGCGACTCGGGAGATCTTCGACATCTGCGTCAACGAAGGGCTCAGCGTCGAATCGGCTCGGCAGTGCGTCTACCTCGACCTGACTCATATCCCGCGGGCCGAGCTCGATCGCAAACTCGGAGGCATCCTCGAGATCTACGAGAAGTTCCAGGGAGTCGATCCACGCGACTCACCGATGAAGATCTTCCCGGCGGTCCACTACTCAATGGGCGGCTTGTGGGTCGACTACGTGAAGAATGCCGAGCAAGGCTTGAAGGCGGGGGATCCGGGCAATCAACGGAC
>JAGQPS010000604.1 GCA_020426595.1 Planctomycetales bacterium | reverse complement strand
GAAGAGAGGCTGCCCAAGCTCCTCCTCGAGCCTCGCGATCGAGCGACTGAGCGCGGGCTGGGACATCACCAGAGCCTCGGCGGCGCGCGTGAAGCCGTGGTGTTCGGCCACCTTGAGAAAATGCGTGAGTTGAGTCAGGTCCATGGGAATGAGACCTCGGATGAACGGAGCCTTCGGGCCAAGCCGAGCGAAGCGTGGTAGAGGATGATAGGCCAAGTCC
Organism: Planctomycetales bacterium; assembly: GCA_020426595.1. GTDB lineage: Bacteria > Planctomycetota > Planctomycetia > Pirellulales > Pirellulaceae > UBA11682. The sequence goes on along the minus strand of JAGQPS010000604.1, from coordinate 1,443 downwards.
CGGTCGCGCGACAGTCAGCGGACGGGGTGACTCGACGTCGTGGCCCAGGGCGCGTCGAGCGGTTCGCGCTCGGCTCGGAAACCGCTCACGCTCGTGTCGGAGACGTCGCCTCGGAGACGTCGACTCAGAGACACCGGGCGCGAGGGGAGGGGGGAGACAACTCGGGCAAGGGCGAGGTAGGATTCGTGCTCTCGCCAACAGTGCGACGGGTGATCGCACCCGCGGCGATCACGATGGGCTTGGTTTCGTCCTTGGGAGTTGGTCGGTATGTCGCTTGGTGCATCAATCGTCTGGCTCGTCCTTGGATTGGTGCTATTGGGCTGGGGGGGCGATTGGCTCGTGCGTGGAGCGACGCGCATCGCGACGTTCCTGGGTATTTCCCCCTTGGTGATCGGCCTCACCGTCGTGGCATTCGGCACGAGCGCCCCGGAACTCGCCGTGAGCGTCATGGCTTGTTCGCAAGGCGAAACCGATTTGGCGATCGGCAATGTGGTCGGCAGCAACCTATTCAACACGTTCTTCATTCTGGGCGCGGCCGCGCTGATCGTGCCCTTGGCGATCGAACGTCGCATGATTCGGTTCGATGTCCCGTTCATGGTGATGCTCACCATCTCGGCATATGCCATGGTCTGGGATGGCGAGCTGAGCCGGTTCGAAGGCTTGGGGTTACTCACCGCGTTGTTGCTCTATCTCTTTCTGCTGGGACGCGCGACGCGCCAGGCGCGACGTGGTGAAGCGTCTCGATCGGACGATGCCGCCTCGTCACCCTCGGCGACTCCCGTTACTTGGCAAGCGATGCTCGCCGCTCTAGGCATTCTCGTGGTCGGTTTGGTGCTGTTGCTCGCCGGCTCGAACTCCATCGTCGCCGGAGCGGTCGGATTGGCTCGCCGAGCCGGACTCAGCGAGTTGTTAATCGGCGCGACGATCATCGCGGCGGGTACGAGTCTGCCGGAAGTCGCCGCCTCGCTCGTCGCGGCTGCCAAGGGACAACGCGATCTGGCGGTCGGCAATGTCGTGGGGAGCAACATCTTGAACATCGGCTGCGTGTTGGCCATCTGCGCGGGAGTTTCGCCGAGTGCCATTCCGGTCACCGCTCAATCGCTGCACGTCGATTTGCCCATCGTGGTCGCGTCGGCGGTCGTTTGTTGGCCGATCGTGATTAGCAAGGCCTCGGTCGGACGAGCCGAGGGAGCCTTGCTGCTCGCCGGTTACGTCTTCTACATGACGCTCCAGGTGATGTACGCCATCGGCAGTCCTTGGGCCGAGCCGACCGCCTACTACAGCGTCCGCTTCGCGCTGCCAGGCCTCACGGTCGCCCTCTGTTTGTTCGCCGGATTTGAAGTCATGCGAGACCGTAGCCGGCGGCGCGCCGAAGTCACCGCGTCGGACTCGCCGAGCGCTGAATGAGGCGATGGTTGGAGGTGTTGGTGGTGCGACGAGTGG
>JAGQPS010000603.1 GCA_020426595.1 Planctomycetales bacterium | reverse complement strand
CGCAACGACTCGGGCACACCCGCCGTCGGTTCAATCAAAACCCTCTCGGGCAAGTCCTCGAGACTTGAGTCCTGGGCTCGGACCATCAACGGCCCAGCGAAGCCAATGACGATTCCCCAGAGTCCCACGAACAAGAGAGTGGGAATGGATCTTCCTCGAGACGGAAAGCAAGACATGGCTACACCCACGGGATTCAGGCTCGGAGGCTAACGAATCGAACGCCGCCCCCACTCTGAATCGCCCCAACATTGGGGTCAAGGCTTTGGGGATTCCCAGTAACAGAAGTCTCACGCCAAGCCGCAAAGACGCAAAGAAGTACGATTGTAAAAGCGCTTCGTTCGCCTCCTGTTCATCGTGTCACTGAATGACCGACGCGCCACGATTCAGTTCGTCCACCCCGCCAAAAAACAAAGCTCCCCAAAGAGTCCTTTGCGTCTTCGCGCCTTTGCGTGAGACTCCTAAAGACCCATCAAATACTTAAGCAACTCGATCCGTTCGCGATCGTTGAGCGGCTCGAGAATGCCCTCCGGCATGAACGAATTGGGCGACACGGCTCGGCGGTCGATATCGTCTACCGGGATCACTTCCGTGTCGGTCGAGGTCCGAATGGTCACGGCCGTTTCATTCTCATCGACGATCACGCCGGTCACGGCTCGACCTTCGATCGTTTCGATGATCGTCGCCTGAAAGTCCTTCCCGACGACGGCGTTGGGATCGATCACGTTCTCCAAGATGTAATGAACGCCCTTCGATCCGGTCCCTTCCAGTTGTGGCCCGATTCGGGCTTGAGTCTCCGTGGCGGTGTGGCAGTTCGCGCACAGCTTTTGGAAGTGGACTCGTCCCGCGCCTTGATCGTAGGCCCACAACGGAGCCTCGGTGTAGGCGGTCGCGAGTCGTTCGATCTCGGCCAGCTTCTCCTCGCTTGATGAGCCGAGCCGCCCCCAGATCGAAGCCAAACGTTCGTTAAGTCCGTCGTCTCCGAGGCTCGCCATCTGTCGGGCATAGTACGCCGTGAGCAGCTCGCGACTCACTCGCTCGTCCTCGATCGCGGTCAGCAGCTCGTTGGCCCAAGCTACTCGACCGCAGAGAATCTCAAGAGTCTGCTCCCGCAGGCGGCCTTCCCAATTCGGCAGATGTTCGAGCAGCGACTGGGCCACTCGAATCGAGCTCGCCCGGCGCAGCATCGGCAGCACACGCTCCCGCAGGCCCGGCTCGTCCAAGAGCGGGAGGTAGGCGTTCTCGTCGAGTTCGCTCGAGTCATACGCCAGGATCGCCAACGCTTGAGCCTTGGCATCGACCGTTGCATTGGAACGCAATGTCTCTCGCATTTGAGCAAAGAGATCAATGTCGGCGAAGATCGCGCCCAACGACCACGCGGCGTTGCGAATGGCCGGATCGTCCGACGCATACAGCACGGGGCCAACAACGGACCACTCCGCCGGCATCGCCAACCCGCGACGTCCCGCGAGACCATCGGCCATGAGCAGCAGTCGGCGACGTTGTTCCTCCGGCGACGCCGTCGTGAGGAGCTCGAGGACCCGCGATCGACCGGCATCCGAGACTTGCGGCCCGTACCACATCGCGTAGTCACGCAACTGAGGAATCGCCGAGCCTTCACCCAAGGCGATGCCGCGGAGCAAGTCGTTGTTGCCTTGGCTCATTCGTTCTCCCACGGCGAACCACAACAGCGAGGGAAGAT
>JAGQPS010000602.1 GCA_020426595.1 Planctomycetales bacterium | reverse complement strand
GAAGGTGTTGGATGTCGATAGCCGAACTGCTCCAGTCCTGGGGTTCGAGCTTCAATACGGGGCAACTGGAGTCAATGCCGGCGGTGGTGATCCTCCCACTCGGCTTCACCAATCATGGCAAGACGACGCTATTGCGATCGGTCTGTGCCAGTTTGGAGAGACTCACCGAGAAGCTGCCTGGACTTGTTTTTCAACCGGCCGATCAGACCACGCGCGTCCTGGGCCCCGCGTCGGTCAACGCTTTCTTGCATGAAACACTTGACTCGGGAACCAAACGTTCCGATGCGCCGCCGCTGGTTTACGAACTCCGCTCGCTCCCCAAGACCGATTGGGGCACCTTCGATCGAACGCTGGTGCTATTCGACAGTGCGGGCGAAGAGGTCGCCGATACCACGAAACTCACCAAGATCACTCCCATCTTGGCGGCGTGCGATATTCCATGGCTCGCGTTCAACCTAAGCGTGGACCCTGACCACAGCCCTCCCATGACAACGCTGCTCGGCAACTACATTTCGGTCGCCGAAAGTCAGGGGATCTCACTGGAGGGTCGAAAGGTCATCATTACGTACTTGTGCGGCGACAAGATCCTCGATCACCTTCCGCCCAAAGTTCAGGACTACCTCTTAAACGATGAAACGTTTGGCGACCTGTTCGTCACCTCTCCGGTGAGGCCCGCGACCGTCGACATGACGGCCTACCTCAACCGGATGCACGACATTTCCAAGGAATTGGCCGACTTTACGCGTGAAATACCGGGCGGAATCTCACTGCTCAATCTGGCGGCATCCCGAAACATTGAGTTGCGGTTCTGCATTACTTCGGCCACCGGTGGCACGGCTCAAGGAGGCAAGATCGCCTCGTCGCCGAAACCGCAGCGGGCCTTGGACCCGTTGTTCTGGAGTTTGTATAGCGGCTCGGGTCAGCAACAACCTCCACCGAGCAAGGAAGCGGTGTTGATCGTGAGCGCCAACGCGAGTGAGTCAACGTTGTTTGAACGAGGCCTTCCGTCTCGACTACTCCAAGCGCTTCAGCAGCGTTATCGCGTCTCACTCTACTACGCGGGGCGTAAGCGTCAGGAACTGATCATGAGCGCCGAGGAACTGACTCCTCCACGACTGAACCATTGCTCGCTCGTCGCGCCGCTACTCGAGGAATTCTCCCAAAACGGGTCTCCCATCATCGTACTGAGCGATGGCAGTCCGCACGACGCGGAAGACATCGAAGTCGATCCTCGCCTGCGGGATCGAGTCTGGTGGTTGATGACGGACGAGGACCATGTCGATCGTCATGTCAATTCGTTACTGCTCCGTGACGGAATTGACTTGGACATGGTCGTTTCCAAGATCGGCACGCGGTAACGCGAACACCGCAAGTGCGATGATCGCGCCCGCGACAAGCGGCGGGACTACAAGGTCAAATCGTCGGACAACAAAGGTTTACGAGAGGAAGCGAACGAGATGCAATTGCAAACCGACCACATAGGGTTTCCGCTTTTGTTCATTGAAGAGTTAGGCATGTGGACGAACCTCATTCCGATCACCAAGGTTCAGTTCGAGTACTATCTCTGCGACCGCGATGCCAATCGCTCGCTGGATAACGCCTGGTACTCCGAGCGATTGAAGCAGAACCCACGAGTGACGGCTCGTCGTCTTTCGATGAACGACTATCACCAGTGCTTCATGACGTCGTTGCTACCCCAAGAGGCCGACTATTTCGCGAATTGGGCGAT
>JAGQPS010000601.1 GCA_020426595.1 Planctomycetales bacterium | reverse complement strand
GGCCGCACGATGCGGCGCGTCTGATTAAATCAAGAGCCCGGTCAGCGAGAGATTCTTCGCGTTCTGAGACAAGGCTTTCATGTTTTATCCACGCTTGTGCCTACGGCGCTTGGTCTGGGACTGGATCGCTCGGCGCCCAAAGTCCTTGGGCTGGTCAAGAAAAACAAAAGACGGGCAAGGCGGCTGACATCGCCTTGCCCGTCCAAAGGCAAACAGGGGATTCCGTCCAAGCTATTCAGTCGCACACGACTCGTCTTCCAAGTCACTCTCGCAGGCCCACATCTCAAGTTGCGTCGACGCGCCCTTGAGTTGATCGGCGGCGCTGTCGAGCAAGCCGGCGAACCAAAGGGCCCCACTGCGGCTGGGCGTGCGATGGGAAATACTCGAGGCACCAATCGAGCGGGACGAACTCAATTGAGCCGCGGCCTCGTTCGCTTTGTACTCTTCCCATTTCGCGAGCAGCGTCGTGCCAGCGAGTTGCTGTTTCAGGTCGGCTTTCCAAGCGGCCATCGTTGCTTGCGGTTGCTGAACGATCTCGCTCGAAGTGATTCGGTCTCGGTAGTATCGCCCGAGCGCCAACAAGCCTTCGAGCTGGATCGCCGAGTCGACCGGCTGCTCGATTGTCTCACGACGAGCGACTCGAGCCGGAGCGATCGCCGTGGGCTCGGCGGGCGACCAGCGATTCATGATCCAGCCCCGCAGTTGGCTGCCCGTCGCTTCCGACCAACGGCCGATCGAGGCCGTAACGTCGCTCATGTGAGTCAACGCCTTCTCCGCGCCTTGCAACAAGTCCTGTTGGGCTTCCGAAGCATCCTCCGTGATAGCCATGCTTGGCGCGGAGTCGCTGGGAGTCGCAGGGGCTGGAGCGACGGCCGGAGGAGCCGAGCGGGTGATCAAACGCGGAGGCGCGAAGCTCGAGGCGCGAGCACCGGGCACGATCGGTTGGCGTGCCTCGCCAGTCGCGGTTCCCCGAGCGGCCGCGGTCGCGTTCGTTCCGTTGGCTCGGTCTTGCAGGGAGGGAGCGGGACGGAAGACCAAATCCGTCGACGTCGTGTTCCCTCGCTCATTCGTGGTTCGCGCCGAATCCTGCTCGTTGGCGGACTCCGAGGCACGAATGGGTACCTCCACGCTGACGGGCATCACGAGAATGCTCCGCTCCCTGCTCGCACTGTCCGACGCGATCTGGCGAGATCCCGTCGTTTCGTTGGCCGCCCAGACTCCAGCTGACATGGAGCCTCCCAATAGTACGGTCAACATCAGCCACCGTTGCAACTTGCACGTCCATCGACGTGTCATGAGACGGTCCTCCCGACACACTGGCTTAAGATCGAAACGCTCGCGATCAAGCGAATCCTGGAAATCCCCTTTCCGCCATCCTTCGCAAACACCTCGTCAGAGCCCCCAATGATGTGGCTCCACCGCGGAATGCGAAACGTCGAGCGACTAAGAAAGACGCGTCGACAAGCGAGGGTATCGGAGCAAGAGAGAGTTGTCCGACAAGGTAAAAGCCGAAAGCCGCACAAGATGAATGCGATGGAATGGGATTCAGACGGACGGCCAAGCCGGGAAAAGTTCGCGGGTCGTAACGGATGACTCGCGCAGCCCCAATCGGAGGATTCAAACCCCCAAAACGCGGTCAGCGCCAAGTGCCGCCAACCGCGTTCATTAACAGGCTGTTGATTTAAGCCCGACGGATGCGATTCGCGCCCAAGCAAAAGGCGAGTTGGGTGCAAAAGAGTCGAACCATCGTTG
>JAGQPS010000600.1 GCA_020426595.1 Planctomycetales bacterium | reverse complement strand
GAGATGGGCGATGTCGTCGCCACGAATGACGAGATGACGACCTTGCGGAATCAGATGCGAGTCAAGCTCGACGCCACTCTCTGCATGGAATGTCACGACCTCGACAACAGCCCCGATTTCCACGAGCCAGGCGCGTTCGAGAAATATTGGGCTCGGATCGTCCATGAAGGGAAGGACTAGGCGGCGTCACGCCTCCGCGCGGCGGGCCGATGGCCAAGGCTTGGCCTTGCCGCGATGACCCGACCACCCGGGTCGACGGACACAGGAGTTGGCGAAGCGATATCGCCCGGTTAGGGTTCCACCGAGAAAGTGCGGGAGATCCAGTCGGGCTCCACGCCAAATAGCTCGGCCATCACCTCGAGTTCCGAACGTTCGCCACGATCGTGGGTCGGAACGACAAAGCCGTGCTCGGCGAGCTTCTGTTCGACTCGTTCGATCGGGAACCGACGCCGCACCGTCCTCAGAAAGTGCATGAAATCGGGGTCGACCATCGCCTCGTAGACCGTGGCGTACTTCTTGAGCATGTGCCCCGCGTTGTGGTCGAGTACGAGCTGCCTAAGAAAGCCGGCCAGCGGCTCGAGGTGCCGTTCGCTGGCGATCGTGGCCGAGATCACCAGCAACCGGTCGCGGTCCATCATGTTGAGCCGACGCTCCTCGGCCAGGGCGAGACAAGCGAAGGCGAGCAGGTTTTCGTACGAGTCACTCATGTCCCTATCATGAGCACCCGGCGCGCCGTTGACAACGTTGGGGACGACTCGTGGGAGCGTCGATTTCTTGACCAAGCACTGGCGAGGTCGGCAGGCATCAACGAAAACAGAGGAACTGCTTCACGTGGCGAACCGCGGATCTCCCCGCGCCGCTACCTTCGCGGAATCATCGCGCCGAGCCCGTGGTCGTTGGATCGGCCCCAGAACGACGAGTACGCTTGCTTGAGGGAAACTCATGAATCGTTCCTCTGTTTTCGAGGCCAGCACTCGGTACTTTCTGGCTCCGATCCAGTCGCTGCTGGAGGACCCGTCGGTCACCGAGGTGATGATTAATCGCTTTGATCAGATCTATGTCGAACGGGGTGGCAAGCTCTATCCCACCGAATGCCGCTTCGCCGACGAGGACTCGCTCCTGAGCGCGATCACCAACGTCGCTCAGTGGGTGGGGCGGGACATTGGTCCCGAGCAGCCGATCCTGGATGCCCGCCTGCCCGATGGCTCACGCGTGAACGTCGTGCTGCCTCCGAGTTCCCGTGGCGGAGTCTGCGTGACGATTCGTCGATTCACTCCCGGCGGCTTGAGCATGCGGGACTTGATCAATTTCGGGTCGCTGACCGAGGAGGCGAAGGAGTTTCTCGAGCTGTGCGTGCACATGCGGAAGAACGTCGTGGTGTCGGGGGGCACGGGTACCGGAAAAACCTCGCTCCTCGGAGCCTTGTCGGAAGCGATTCCCGATTCGGAACGGATCGTGGTCATCGAGGACACGAGCGAACTGATGTTCCGTCAGCCGCATACCGTCTATCTGGAGGTGCAGCGACCGGATGAATATGGCCGGGGCGGCGTCACGATTCGGCAGCTCTTCACGGCATCGCTGCGAATGCGTCCCGACCGAATCGTCGTCGGCGAAGTACGAGGCGGCGAGGCGCTCGACATGGTGCAGTCGATGCTCAGCGGTCACTCGGGAAGTTTGACCACGGTCCATGCGAGCCAGCCGCGCGATGCCATGGTGCGACTCGAAACGTTGTCACTCATGAGCGACGTCGAGATTCCGATGACGGTGGCTCGAGCCCAGGTCGC
>JAGQPS010000005.1:30401-51216 GCA_020426595.1 Planctomycetales bacterium | reverse complement strand
CAAACCGTGGTTCGACTCTCTTGCACCCAAATCGCCTTTTGCTTGGGCACGAATCGCATCCGTCGGGCTTAAAGCAACGGCCCGGCAAGCTTCGGGTTACCTTTGGTTTTCGCCCCTCGGTTACTCCACTGTTCGGGGTCGAATTCGTGCCGGCTCTCGGGTTCAAAAGAACAACCGAGTCGCGGTACCGCGCAGCACGCATTCACGTTCATGAGCGGTGAGTTCCATGCGATCGGTGAGCAGCGCGATGGAATCGGCGTAGGTATGGCCTTCCATCACTTGATAAGGCGCGTCGCTCCCCCACATACAACGTTCCGGCCCATAGGCGTCGATGACCTTGCGAATCATGGGAATCAAATCGGTGTACGGTCCTTGCTTCGCACCCAGCGCGTAATAGGCCGAGATCTTGACGTGCACGCCTTTCCAGCGAGCCAGCGAACAAAGCAGATCCAGTTCGTCGGCTCGAATTTGACCATCGATACCGACCCGCGCGAAATGGTCGATTACGACCCGCGTGTCGGGAAAGTCCTTGAGCATCCGAGCCAAGGAATGAAGATGTGGCGGGTTGATCAAGGCGCACATCGCGAGTCCTTCCTCGGTGGCGCACCGCCACATCGCCGCGGCCCCTTCGCTCCGAAGCCACTGCTCGGGCGTGTTGTCGCGCGGAACGATGCGAAACCCACGGACTCCCTGAGCGGCGAGGCGGCGCATGGCAGCCGCGGGATCATCGGCTTCATCCACGATGCCGATGCCGCCAAACGTGCCCGGAGCGGTCCGCATCGCCTCGAGCATGTAACGATTGTCGGTCCCGTAATAGCTCATTTGCACGAGCACGATTCGTGATACTCCTCCCGTCGCCGCGTGCCGCAACAGTTCCGTCGGAGGGAAAGTGGCGGGTACCATGTCCTCGGGCTTGAATCGATCAATGATCGGGTAGCTGATCAAATCGTTGGTCCACACATGGACATGGGAATCGACCCAGCCCTCCGCCGGGTCAATAACCGAAGCAGGCGCGGAACGAGTCATGAGCGCGCCCGTGACGGCGGCGGCTCCGGCCAGCCAGTGTCGGCGATTCCAGAGCGGCGCGGTCGCCTCGGTTCTTGGTTGCGGTACCATGTTGATTGCTCCTGCCTGGGTGAGGATCACTCGTCCGCCAATGAACGCTCCGTGGCATGGTAAGGCTCGTCCGCCTTGCTCCACGGCGCATTCATGCGTGCCGTTTCACGAGCGAATTGTAACCGACCGCCCCGCGGTTCTCGCCCCTCGGCCCGATATCATGGCGGCAACGTCGGAGTCGCGTTGATTCCCGGCCTCGCTCCTACCTCGCCTCCACTTTCCCCGACTCGAGATCGATTCCCCATGTCCGACCCTTTGGCCGCCGTGATCGAACTCGCCCAACAGCTCATCGCCATTCCCAGCCCGAGCCCGATGCGGCCGCGCGCCGGCACCGATCGAGGTGAAGGGGCGATGATCGAGTACCTCATGGCTTGGAGCGAGCAACGGGGATTCGAGGCGTCGGTTGTCGGTTCCTCTCCGGGCGCCGAATCGCTAACCGTCTGGCTTCCAGGTAATCCCGATCGTGGCCTTTTCCTACTCGACGCCCATCTCGATACCGTGCCCGCGGGCGACTGGAAGGACGCGTTTCAAGGTCAGGTCGTCGAGGGGCGACTGCTTGGACGGGGAGCGTGCGATGTGAAGGGCCCCATGGCCGTCATGCTCGTGACGCTTGAGCGACTGAGTCGTTTGCCGGAAAGTGAGCGGCCGAGCGTCCTATTCGTGGGTTCGGCCGATGAGGAGTTTGGACAAGCGGGAGTGAGCGAAGTGGTCGCGCGCTGGCAAGAGTCACCGCCGGCGTTCTCGCGTGGGCGAGAGCTACGTGGCGTGATCGTCGCCGAACCGACCGAGTTGCATCCCGTCGTGGCTCATCACGGCGTCCTGCGGTGGACCGCATCGACGATTGGCCAAGCCGCCCATTCGTCGCGGCCCGAGCTCGGTGTGAACGCGATCCATGCGATGAGCCACGTCGTGGGACATTGGGAACAATACGCCCACCGGTTGGAAACCGCCGACCGAGTTCATCCGCTGTGTGGAGGCCCGCGGACCAGCATCGGCGTGATTCGCGGCGGCAGCGCGGTCAATATCGTCCCGGCCCTCTGCGAGATCGAAATCGATCGCCGCGTCGCTCCCACCGAGACGATCGAGAGTGCCTGGAGGGAAGTGATGGCCGAGCTAAAACAGGTCGGCGACATCCAGGTGGAGTCATCCGAACCGTGGTGCGTTTCGTTGCCGCTCGATGACTCGGCGAACCATGGTCTCGCGCAGGCAATTTGCGAGCGAGTCCAACGTCTCGGCGTCGATGCGATGCCGATCGGAGTCAGCTTCGGCACTCACGCTCCGCGCTATCAGGCTCTCGGCGTCCCGGTCGTCGTGTGGGGGCCCGGCTCGATCGCCCAGGCCCACACTCTTGGCGAGTGGATCGACCTAGGGCAGTTGGAGCTTGCCAGCGAGGCGCTTTACTCTTGCTTGAGCGACGCCGATTTCGCGGCTTGCTTGAGTTTGCGTTCCGCGCGCGGATCCCAGTAGAGCTGCATCTCGTAGAAGGTGAAGGACGCGGTCCAGGCGATCAGCACGAGTCCGATCAGTGCCTCGGTCCCCGCCAGCATGCGGCCCAAGCCAACCGGTGTGATATCTCCGTAACCCACACTGGTGTAGGTGATGAACGAGAAGTACAGCACATCCTCGAAGTGCGGGTCGGGGATCGAAAGGACTTGATCGGTGGTGAGCATCAGAACCCACCAGCCCCCAGCGAACATCGTGACCTCGACAACGTGCAACATCAAAACAAGCACGATGCCCAGCGCTACTCTCAACCGACGTCGGCCGACGAGTTTGATCGACCACGAGGCGAACTGAAGTCCCTCGTAGTGCACGCCGACGCAAATCAAGACCGCGATGAGCGAGAAGGCGAAGCAGCCAAGTAAGGGGCTCATGCGGCGACTCGTGGAGGCAAGCCAGTGGGAGGGAAGTCGTCTCGGTTGGCGTAGGATACCGTCGCGCCGACCGAGAAGCCTCACGAGCCTAGCTCATTGAAACCATGCGGGCGAGAAGGGGATTGGCGCACTCGCTAGGAGCGCGCCAATCCTTGAGCGTGGCTACTCGCGTGGCGGATCGGCCTTTTCGAATGTGCCGATCAAATGGCCACTGACTTCGCCGTGAGACCACGTACCCGCGTATTTTCCGTCGTAGAAGACAACCCGAGCGCTAAACGGGCCTTGTCCCAAAATCGTGAAGTCGGTCAAGGTGACGACGGGCGTGTCGCCCGCCCATTTGACCTCGATCGGCAAGGGCACGGAGTAATCCTTGTCGCCGTACTTGATCCGCGCGTTGAACACCCAGTAGTCCCCTTCGGTCGACTTGGTCACGCGCGTGATGAAGTACTCCTCCTCGTTGCTCGCTCGCCCCTCGTCACGTCCGACGATCGAGAAGCGACCGGTCAACTTGACTCCGTGAAGCATCTCCTCGAAGGCTTCGTAGCGCTGCCGCATCTCGTCGTCGGTTGGAGCGGCACCGTCCACGGCCGTCGCCGGTGCCTCGGCCTGCTGTTCCTGCGCCGAGGCCATGGGCGCGAGTCCCCAAACTCCATAAGACATCGCGCAAGCCAGTCCCAAACCGATCCACCGTTTTGTTCGTCGCCTAGCGGTCCTCATCCTGATCATCATCGCCTCCCTCTTCTTCTTCGCCCGTTCCGTTCACCTGCTCGAAGAACTCGTTCAGGTCCTCGGTCGCGGCGGAATCCTCGTAGTTCGGGTCGCTGTCGACTCGGACCACTTGTTTCAGTTCGACATCGTCAACCGTGAGCGTGACCAAGTAAGTCCCAGGCGCGACCGTGGGTCCGCGGCCGACTCGCCCGCGTTGACGAACCTCTCGCCGCAGATCCCAAGTCACTTGGTGGAGGCCCAACGCGTTGTCACCCTCGAGCGTGACTAGCTTTCGGCCTTCGATGTCACTAATCGTAATAGAGACGCTCGCGGCTTCGCGCGTCAACGAGTAGTGAATTTGAGCACCGCGAGGCGGATTCTCGCCGACGAACCGCCGAGTACCCGAACTACCCGCCTCGGTACCGGAGCGCCACGCGACCGCATCCGCCGGACGGAACAGGTAGGCTCCCTCGGCGAAGACATCCGTGGTGAATTGACGCAGTACCGTCATATCGGTCACCCAGATACCGCGACCGTGAGTTCCAAGCACGACATCGCCCGAGAGCGTGTGCTGAGCGATCTCATGCACCGCGACCGTTGGCAGGTTGCTGTTGAGACGATGCCATTTCTCGCCTCGGTCGAACGAGACCCACAGCGAGAACTCACATCCCAGGTACAGCAAATCGGCTCGCGTTCGATCCTCGCGAATGACCCGGCAACTGCCGGCCGCCGACGGTAGATTGGCGCGAATCGACCGCCAGCTTTTGCCGAAGTCCTCACTGACGAAGACGTACGGTTCGGTGTCATCCGAACGGTGTCCGTCGAGCGTCATGTAGACGCGACCATTTTGGAACTTCGAAGCCTCCAGCGAGCTGACCCACCGTGGCCCCGGTACCAAGTCGGACAACTTTTGTCCGGCAGTGGCGGGAGTCTCGGTCGCGGCGGCGGGAGCCGGAGCATCGCCCGTGCGCTGCGCCTCGAACTCAACCACGAACGAACCTTCATTCACATTCAAATTGCCGCGGAGTTTGTCGCCATCCAACGTGGCGGTCGCGGAGATATTCGACGCGCTGGTTTCGATCGTGCAGGTCAATTGCTTGGACGTGCCATCGAAAGTTCCCGCGGTGACTCTTCCCACGGCGCCCGTCGATTCATACGAACCGGTGATCACGCCATCCTCGCCTCGACGCAGGATGAGCGTGAAGCGGCGCCGTTCCTCGGGAAATTCCGAACCAATGAATTGCCCGCTCCAAGAGCCACTAATGGGATCGCCCGCCTCGGGTGTCTGCTCTTCGGAACCCTCTTCGGCCGCTTCGCCACCCTCTTGAGTCGCCGGTTCGGTTGCCGGCGTTTCCTCGGTGGTTTCCTCCGCGGCGGCGGCGGATTCCTCTCCCTCCGTCGCGGCCGGCTCGTCACCACTTGATTCCGTGGAGGCGGGAGGATCGTTCGGGGCGTTCTGTCCCGGCGGCCCAATGCGATTGATCTCCTCGCTATCGAGCGCGCCGTCCGAGTTCGTGTCGAATCGTTGAATCAGGCCGGCCATCCGTTCGCCCGCTTCCTCGGCGGTGACTTTTCCATCGCCATCGGCGTCTCGCGATCGGATCATCTGACGCATGGCTTCGGGGTTGCCGAAGCCGCCACGTCCTCGTCCACCGCGTCCGCCGGGTCCACCACCCGGACCCGCCGGGCCTCCAGGACCTCCTGGCCCGCGGCCACCCGGCCCCGCGGCGCCGCGTGGGCCACCTCCGCGCTGGGCTTGTTCGGCCGGCATCTCATCGGGATTCTCAAACACATTGAACCAGGTGTTGCCTCCGTCCTTCGAGACCCAAACCCAACCATCGGTCGTGCCGACGTAGATGACCCCCTCTTGCTGCACCGACTCGGCGATCGCGCTGCCCGCTCCGTCATCGGTGCGCGATATCTCGGGCGAGATCGAGCGGATGCCATCTCCGCGAGCCACGCTGCGGAACACATAGTTTCCAGCGCTGTAGTGGATGCGTGGGTTATGGGGAGACAAGAGGAATGGCGTTTTCCAGTTGAACCGGTAGGTCGTGCCTTGCGGAGGCCGCGGCCGAATGAAGCCACGCTCGCCCGTGCGGAGATTGAGCCGGCCCATGCCACCATTCTGGCTTTCGAAGTAGACCTGATCGGGATCCTCGGGATCGACCAAGCAAACAAACCCGTCGCCTCCACCAATGCGGAACCAGTCGCTGTTGACCGGGCCGCTGTTGTTGTTGACGCGAATGGGTCCACCCCAACTTCCGTTGTCTTGCAGGCCTCCAAAGACCCGATAGTCACGATCCGAGCTGAGTCCGATGTGATAGAACTGGCCGATCACCACGTGATTCAGGTGGTCCCAGTTCCGCATACGATCGCGGGTGACATAGAGCCCGCCATCGTTTCCTAGGATCATGTGGCGCCCGTCGTTGGGATCGACCCACAAGGCGTGATGATCGACGTGCACGTCGTTTCCGTGCCCATCGTCGGTGAACTTGTGCCCACCATTGTGCGATTGATAGAGCGACGTACCGCAGACATAGATGTGATTCAAGTCGCTCGGGTCGACTCGAATTTGGCTGTAGTACATCGGCCGAGGATTGAGGCTGTTGATACGAGTCCAACTGTAACCGCCATCGGCCGATTGAAAGACGCCACCAAAGTCCTTGCCATTCTCTCCCTGCTGGTCGACCGCGTTCTCAAGCTGTCCACCGAGGCCAATATCGAACGGACTTCGCACTCCCGCGCGAGTTTCGCTTTGCGGCCCCCGGCGCTGTCCCTCACCTTCGTTTTGTGGCCGCGATCCGAGGGTCAATTCGATGTCGAGCAATTCGCGATCACGCGACACTTGCAGCGTGACCTTGTCCTCGGCGACGTGCCGACGAAACTCCGCCAATAGCTCGGCATAGGACGTGATGGTCTTGCCATCGACTTGAACGATGATGTCGCCAGTCTTGAGCCCAGCGTTAGCGGCCGGTCCCTCATCGGTGACATCGACCAAGCGAGCGCCGACCTCGGCATCCTCGCCGCGCAGCCCCGCGAAGGCTGCATTCTCGGGCTCGGCACCGGTCTTCTCCGTTTCGACGATCGCGTAAACGTAGTTCGGATCTTGGCGATACCACGAGATGCCGATGCGGCCCATCAAGTTGCTCGGCAAACCCTGTGAGAGCTTCTGAAAAGTCGCTCCGCCATCGCGCGTCATGTAGAGCCCCGATCCGGCTCCATGCCTGGTGGCGGGATCATTGCCGTCGAAGGCGTCTCGCTGCCGTTGGTAAGTCGCGACGATCAAGACCTCCGGATCCGCCGGGCTCATTTGCACGTCGACGATGCCAGTGAATTCGTCGATGTACAACACCTTCTCCCAGGTCTTGCCTCCATCGACCGTCTTGTACAACCCGCGGTCCTCGTTCGGCCCCCACAATCGCCCCAGCGCTCCAACATAGGCGACGTTGGGATCCGAGGGGTGGAGCGCGATTCGTCCGGTATGTGCCGTCTTCTCCAGACCGAGATGAGTCCAAGTCTTGCCACCATCGTCGGAACGATAAACGCCGTTGCCCCACGAGGCGCTGTTGCGCGGGTTGGCTTCCCCCGTGCCAACCCACAAGATATTCGGATCTTGTTGGAAGACTTGGACGTCGCCAATCGACACGGTGGCTTCGCGGTCGAACTGATGCTCGAACGAACGACCATCGTTGGTCGTCTTGAGCAATCCACCCGACGCGCTGGCCGCCCACCAGATCACGGGATCGGCTTCATACACCGCGATCGACGTGATTCGTCCGCTCATGTTCGCCGGACCGATGCTTCTCCATTGAACGGAATCGATCCATCCATCCGGAGGCGTGACTTCTTGAGCACGAGCCCCGGAGAGAAATTGGGGGGCGATCACAGCCAGCGCCAAAAGGCAGATGCGTGCGGCGCGGCGAAGAGAGCGAATCGATCGAATCATGGATTCAACCACCGTTGCTACAAAGTGAGTTTGATCAATGCTGCGTCGTTCAAACGGTCGCCCCCGAACCGGCTTGTCAAAACCGAACTCAACCAGTTTTCGCCGGTGAATCCGAGGGGAGGCCTCGCGAACGGCCGATGATCGCCTTACAAAATTGGCAGCGATCCGCGGACTTGACGCGAGACGCAGTTCGACTTTAGCCAGGCGCCCAGCGGTACACAATCTTGCGAGCCGACGGGAAGCACTTTTTTTGGAACTCCGAGAACGGCCTCGAAGGTCTCGGGAGCGGCGTGCCTTGCCAAGGTCCGAATCCCAATTCGCGTGAGCGGTCCCTCGCGCCGAATCTTGATGCCGCACGGGCCGTACCGAGTGGATTGGGTAAAGGGCGACACGAGCCTTGGTTATTCGGGTTCAATGTGACCGACGTTCGTTTTCAACACGGACGACCGGGCCTCGGTTTCGAGACAATAGGGAGTTTTATTGGTGAATCGTTGGACAAGACGCCTGCATCGTTGGGGGGCCTTTATCACGGTGGTTCCCATGCTGCTGGTCATCATCACCGGCCTGTTGCTCCAAGTTAAAAAACAAGTTCCTTGGGTTCAGCCTCCGACGCAACGCGGTACCGGCCAGGCTCCGACGTTGACGTTCGACCAACTTCTGGAGGTCGTGAAACGCGAGGAACGAGCGGCGATCGAAACATGGGACGACGTGGCTCGAATCGACGTGCGGGTCGATCGCGGCATCATCAAAGTCGTGTCGAGCAACCATTGGGAACTACAAGTGGACGGGGAGACGGGCGATGTCCTTTCCTCGACGATGCGTCGATCGGATTGGATCGAGTCGCTCCATGATGGTTCCTTCTTCCACGACGGCGCCAAGTTGTGGATCTTCCTGCCCAATGGCCTCATCCTGCTGGGACTTTGGCTAACCGGTGTCTACCTGTGGTGGTTGCCATTCCAGGCCAAACGCAACAAACAGCGGCGACAACGCGAGGCCCGTGAAAAAACAGACGGGGCGAGGGAAGACTCGTGAGATCCGGCCACGAAGATGGGGCCGAGACGAAACCGTGCACGGGAGCTGTGTCAGCCACGCGCTGGTGTTCCCAGCGCGGACTCTAGGCGCTGCCGAGCTCTTCCTCCACGGAAGCGATCAACACCTGGGCGATTCTCTCGATGTTCGAGGCATCAATCGCCAGCGGCGGCATCAGCACGACGATATCCTGCAACGGCCTTAGCCATACTCCCGCGGCGGTCGCGCGCTCACAGACGCGCTGACCAACTCGTCGACTCGCCGCGAACCGTCGCTTTGAGTTAGCTTCTTCCACCAGTTCCACGGCGATCGCCAATCCTCGACCTCGAATGTCGCCGACGTGAGGATGGGCTCGCAAGGGAGCCAACGCATCGAGCAATTGCCGCGACCGTTCACGCACGTTTTCCAGCACATCGTTCCGGTCGATCAGTTCGAGCGATGCCAAGGCGGCGGCGCACGCGAGTGGATTGCCGCCGAACGTATGACCATGGCAAAAGACGCCGGGCGTCTCGTCCGTTCCCTCGAATGCCTCGGCGATTCGCGGGGAAACGAGTGTCGCCGCGAGTGGCAGATATCCCGCGCTGAGTCCCTTGCCGAGACATAGCAGGTCAGGCGTTACGTTTTCCTGCGAGCATGCGATCCAGGTCCCGGTCCGACCGCAACCGACCGCGATCTCGTCGGCGATTAGCAAGACACCATGCTCGCGGCAACACTCGGCGACTCCTTGAAGAAAACCGGGCGGATGCGTGACGATTCCCGCCGCGCACTGCACGAGAGGCTCGATCACGACCGCCGCCAACTCTCCGGCATGAGCCGCGATCAAACCACGGGCTTGGGTCAGGTAAAGCTCGAGAGCGTCGGCGGTGGAATCCTCGGACAGCGGTCGGTACGAATCGGGACAGGGGCCGCGGATCACGTCGTAGAAGAGAGGCGAGAAGACTCGATTGAAGCGGTCGATTCCTCCGACGGATAGCGTGCCGATCGTATCGCCGTGATAGGCGGCGTCAAACGAAAGGAACTTGCGTTTCGCCGTTCCGGGATCGATGCGATGCCAATATTCGAACGCGAGTTTGAGCGCCACCTCAACCGCGCACGCGCCATCGCTTGAGTAAAAGACTCGCTCGAAACCCGGAGCTCTCTGGAGCAACTGCTCGGTGAGTCGGACCGTCGTATCGCTGGTCATGCCGAGTAACGTCACGTGTGCGACGCGGTCCAGCTGAGCGCGAATCGCGGCATCGATATGTGGCTCGCCGTGCCCGTGCACCGAACACCAGAGACTTGATTCCGCATCAAGATATCGGCGTCCGTCGACGTCGATCAGCTCAAACCCCTCCGCACGTTCAATGATGAACGGCACGTAGGTTCGCATGGGAGTGAAGGCATGCCAAAGATGCCGTCGGTCGACCTCTCGCAGATGCTCCAGCGCACCAGCCGCGCCGCAGTGAGACTGGTCGGCCGACTCCGCGCCCTCTTGTACGGTCGATGCCGAAGCGTCGACCGACGAGCGACGCGGAACGGGAGACGATTGGCTGACGGATGGCTTGGTCACCGGCCTCTTCCTCGGAACGCCGGCCTTGCCACGCCGACTTAGAATCCCTCGATCTTGCACTCAGGCAGCGCGTCACCCAGATCATAGAAACCGTCTTCCGAGATCTGAGTGTTGTAGCTGATGTTGAGGTACTTGAGCTTCGTGCAAGTGACGAGTTTCATCAATCCCTCGTCCGTGATCGGGTTGTTCGAACCGATGTGAAGCCATTCCAGGTTGGTCAAGCCCGATACGGTATCGAGCGCCGCGTCGGTGATCTTCGTCTTGTCCAGATTGAGGACGCGCAAGTTCACCATGCCGGCGAGGTGGGCGATCCCCGCGTCCGAAACGTTGGTATGCCACAGATTCAGATCCTCGAGCGCCGAGAGACCAGCGAGGTGAGCCATGCCTTCATCGTCGACTCCGGGTGAAAGCGTCTCGCTCAAGTCGAGAATGCGGAGCTTCGGGAAACCACCGATCGTCTCGAGCGACTTGCCCGAAATTCCCGTATCACGCAGGTTGAGGTGCACCATTTCAGTGCATTCGGCCAACTCGGCGATGCCCGCGTCGCCGACTCGCGTGCAGCGGAAGAGATGAATCTCCTTGAGACTCGTCTTGCCGCGAAACGCCTTCATGCCTTCGCTCGTGACGGCGGTGTCGTTGAGTCCAACGACTTCGAGGTTATCCAGAGCCGCGAGCTTCAGCACTCCCTCGTCGGTGATCGACTTGCCCCACAACTTGATGAAGCGGAGCTTCGGGAAGCCCGCGACAATCGCCACTCCCTTGTCCGTTACCTGGTTGCAGTCGCTCAAGTCGAGCGCGGTGATGGTCTTGAGGTTTTGGATGTTCTCGAGGCCAACATCCGAAATACGAGTCTGTCCGCAACGGATCTGCTCAAGACGAGGCAACATTGCCAGGCTCTTGAAACCCTCGTCGGTCACGTCGCAGCGGAAGAGCTGCAGGAACCGAAGCTTCTGCAATCCGGTCAGTTTCGCGAGGCCCGGATCACCCACGGCGGTCCGAGTGAGATCGAGATACTCGAGATTCTTGAGACTGCTGACGACATCCATCGTGTCATTGGTGATCGCCGGCCCGTAGAGCACCAATTTCTTGAGTCCACCGAATACTGGCAGGACCTCGAGAGCCGAATCATCGGGAGCCAGCGAACCGGACAGGTCGATCGCGGTGACCATGCCCGACTCGTCATCACGAGTAATGACGCCTCCGGCTGCTTCGATACGGTCGATCGCCGGTTGCTGCAGCGAGGTCAAGGACGCGAGCAACGTCGCGTTGGTTTCCGCGAGAGACTCGTTTTCCTGTTTGAGCTGCTCGAGGCGGGACTCTTGCCCAGCCACTTGAGCCTCGATCTCCGAGAACACCTCACGGCTCACCGCCGTGCCCTCGAGTTGCTCGGCCAACCGCGCCCGATCTTCATTCAGAGTCCGGTTGCGGTTCTGCCACTCGACCACGTCGGGATTCACCCTGCGATCACAGCCCAAGGCGAGCAAGGAAGCGAATGACAACGTCAAAAGCAGCGGGCGAGATGCGAACTGCATGATTCAAGCGGCTCCGAGACAAGTCTCTTGGTGGGAATCCGGTTGCGTGGCCGAAGCACAAGCCGACCGTCTCGGTCACGAGACAGTCAAGCTTTGCCAATCAGGGAAACGGCTGAGGATAACCTGATGGGGGCAAATTGGAAACTCAGTCAATCATTGTAGTTAACGACGGGGAAGGGACCACCGTTTCGAATCCAATCCGTCGCGACTATCTCCATTGGGGATTAATGCGGCGTTGTGGCTCGTTAGGAACCGCCCTGTCGGACTGGCCTTGCCATCGCTGCTCTGTCGTATCCGGCTGCTCGAGCTGGTAACCGCGGCGTTCGCCCACTCGGAAGAGCGGACTCCCCTGTTCGATCTGGTAGTCCCGATTCGGTCGGTTCCCTGGCGGTCTCCTCACGGAGCCAGGGTCCCGGCACACGGTTGGATCGCGGGAGCGGGGAAGAACGTCGCTTGGTGATGGCGATCCTCTCGCCGACCGATTGTGCCGCGCAGCGAAACTTTTCGGATCGCTACCAGCTCGGGAAAGAGATCACGGGAAAGCAGGCTGCGGAATCCTTGCCGGAATTGAAACATCGCGCAGAGTCGTCTGGCGGATTCGCTCCGGGAAGTCATCGCCTCGGTTGTCAAGCACGAGGCCCTGGGAGTGTGCCCCAGGGGTTGGCTTCCGTCGCGGTGGTACGTCAATCGAGAACGGTGCAGGGGAGGCTATTGCCATGCGAATTTCGGGCTTTGCGGTGCGTTGGATCGGGATGCTGGTGGTCGCGTTGTTGGCCAGCAATGTGGCTCGAGCCCAGTATGGCCCTCACATCGTGCCGGCTGGTTCCGCATGTGGTGGAGGTCCTGCTCAGGCGTGCACGTTGGGCGGTTGTTCGAGCGGACATTGCCAATCGACGGGTACGAGCTGTTCACCGCGAGGCTACGGTGGGCGAGGCCTGGATCCATTCGGCCCCTATTTCGACGGCTACCGAGGCGTCGCCTATCGGCACAGCGTGAATCGTTACGGCTGTGTTCGCGATACGGGTGTTTGCGGTTCGTACCGGCCGGTCGCCGATATCGGCAACGGCATGTCGGCCCTGGCTCAGCCATGCCGCGATCTCAATGATGGGATGACGAACCTTTTCGCGCGAGGGACGGGCGACCGATTGCAAGTCGGCTGCCAATGCGGCTCCAGTGGTTATCGAGCAAGAGCCTACGGAGTCGCCGCGGCCCGTGAATGCTCTTCCTGCGGTCGTTGCGGAGGAAGCGTCTATTGGCCGGCTCCAGCGACCAGTTGCATGCCGGGCCGTAGCTTCAATCCGTATTCGCCGATTAGCTGCCCTCCCGACCGATCGATGTTGTTCTCGGGATACCGCGCTCGAGAGTTCTATGCTCCGGTGAGCGATCTTAAGATGCTGCCAAGCCCACGATGCGACAATGGTTACACCGGTCCGCACGCCGACCGACGCGGCATCGTCGCTCCGCAACCGGCCGCACCTAGTTCGGACGAGGGCTACGCACCGGCGACCGACGCGCCGTACGGAGATCAGTCGGCGTTCCTAAACCAAGCACCGGTTCAATACTCCTCCCGTCGCACGGCGCGCTGATCACCGCTCGCTAATCACCGCGCGGTATTAAAGAGGCAGGAACTGAGGGAAATCGGCCAAAGCCGGAACGTCCGCGAGTATCACGTCGCGGTCTGGAAGCGGCACGCCGAGATGGAGAATCGTGCCGTCATGCGAACGCGTCGGGGCTGGCCATGTTGACCGGCTCTACGTGGACACGACGTGATGTCGACTGCTTGGTTTACCGGAGCCGACGCGTTTAGCTGACGAGCTCCTCGGCTTCCTCGCCTCCCGCCGTGCTGATTTGACCGGCGTCTTCCATCTGTCGAATGATGTCGACGATCTGCTGCTGGACGCTCTCCACTTCGGAACGCTTGACGCCCCCGAGGAATTCCATTTCCTCGGACAACATCTGCGCGGCTCGCGATGACATGTTGCCGAGAATCTTGTCGCGCAACTGTTCGCTGGCTCCCTTGAGCGCCATGGCCCATTGGTTGCTTTCGACGTTCTTGAGCACCTGCTGAATGTCCTTGTCGCCGAGCTTGTTGATGTCCTCGAAGACGAACATCAATCGGCGGATCTCATCGACGAGCTCCGGATCCTCCTCGGCCAAGCTATCGAGCAAGGCTCTTTCGGTGGCTCGGTCGGTCACATTCAGAATCTCGGCGACATTGCCGACGCCTCCCGCCATGTCGAACGACTGGTGCATCACGTTGGCCATCCGATGTTCCAGCCCCCGCTCGACTTCGCTGATCACCTCGGGGCTCGTTTGCCCCATCTTGGCGACTCGGCGAATCACCGAGATTTGTTTCTCGGGAGGCAGGTTGGATACGATCTCGGCGCCGTAGGCGGGTGGCAGATAGGAGAGAATCAGCGCGATCGTCTGGGGGTGCTCATCGATGATGTAGGACTGAATATTCTGCGGGTCGACTTTCTTGAGAAACCCGAAGGGGAGCGCTTCGACGCTCTGGCGGACACTATTGATCGTGTCCTTGGCTTTATCCCCGAGAGCGCGATCAACCAAGGCCTGGGCGAGACTCAGCCCACCAATCCTGGCCGTGAGGCTCTTGGGATTGGCCTGCATGAAATCGCGAATGGTCTTCGCTTGCTCGTCGGGAGGAACCGAGCCGAGCTTGGCGATCTCAATCGAAACCGCCTCGATTTGTTTGGGAGAGAGTTTGGCGATCAGCGCGGCGGCATCGTCTTCCGACATGCTCATCAGCAGGACCGCTGCCTTGCGCAAATTGGAGGCGTCCGCCATGCACTCAGTCTCCTCTTCGAAGCGGTCCGAGTCGGACCGCAAGCCGAATCACTCAGCTCATTCGATCGGAAAGACAACAATGCGACTTGAAGCGGTTCGACTCAGTACGTCGAGCTTGCCGGTCGGACACGACGCATCCCATTAGGTGAACCTGGCAAGTTAGGGCAGGCTTGCCGTTGGATCCGCGGCTTTTTAGGCCGCTGGCTGGGGGTCCTTGACCGACAAACCGACCTGCATGCGGATGTTGCCCCACTCGCAGGTGAAAGGAACGATGATCGGAGTCACGGTCGAGGGAAATCGGACGTCGATCGTGTTGCCCACCACCACGTTCGGGAGGCTGATCGACATCTCGTATTGATCGAGTTTGGCCTTGGCGGCGCCCGCCACCATATTTGTGAGCTCACCAACCGCGTCGACGACATCGTCGTTGAGCTCGTGAGCATCACACATCAAAAGGGACGACGCGGCTTGCAGCGCGACTCCAGTTTCGAAGCTCAGTACGATCGTGCCCACCGCTTTGCCGGAGAGGCCGATTATGCCGTTGACTTCATACAGTCCTTCCAAGCTATCGGTCAGCGCGAGCTTGCCGCGTGTCACCGACTGACTGAGCATCGTCTGGAAGGTATTGGTGAAGCTGATGATGAACGGATTGATGAACTCGGCTTGCATCTGAAATGTCCCGATCGATGAATTCGAATATCAGGGCAAAGGAAAGGGATCCCGTTTGACGAAATCGGTTGGCTCACGGTTGGTCGGCCCGAAGTCGTCCCGGACCAACCGAGGGGCAACACTGCTTTTGGCGGGCGAGGCGCCGATGCTGACGGACGAAAACTAGTCCCGACTCAACGTCGGTCAAGAACCGAATGCCGAGATCGTATTGCAGGTTTACGCAAGGAGTGCGAAACGCGTCTCCATTCCGCGCTGGTCTCGGAGAGTGGATGGCACATGTGAACCTTGAGCTATGGTTGCTCGTTCGGTGCCCGAATTCGAAGTCGGGCCTGGTTCCCATGTCCCCCCATTACCTGATGTGCCATGGCCACTCCCGCTCCCGCTCCGTCGGCGACCAAGAAGCAAGCAGAGTTCGACAGCCTCAAGCAGCGCATTCACGCGAAGCTCGTGGAGAAACTCGACCTCAAGAGCCTCGGTGATTTGCAGGGAGAAGTTCTCCGTCGCGAGATCCGTTTGGTGGTCGAGCACTTGTGCGACACGGAGAACGCGCTACTCAATCGAGCCGAACGGGATCGCCTGGTCGATGAGGTATTGGATGAGACGTTTGGACTGGGGCCCCTGGAGTTGCTGCTCAAGGATCCATCGATCAGCGATATCCTGATCAACGGTCCCAAGGACATCTACTGCGAACGACGGGGCAAGATGGAAAAGAGCCCGGTCGTCTTCCGCGACAACAGCCATCTACTCCAGATCATCGATCGAATCGTATCGAAGGTGGGCCGGCGGGTCGACGAAACCTGCCCGATGGTCGACGCTCGGCTCGAGGATGGCTCCCGCGTCAACGCCATCATTCCACCGCTCGCGCTCGATGGAGCGGCGATGTCGATTCGGCGTTTCGGCTCGAATCCGCTGAGGCTCGAGGATTTGCTGCGTTTCAAGGCACTCACCCCGGAAATGGTGATGTTCCTTGAAGGAGCAATGAAGGCCCGGCTCAATGTCATCATCTCCGGTGGTACCGGTTCGGGTAAGACGACGTTGCTCAATACGCTTTCGAGCTTCATTCCCAACACCGACCGCATCATCACGATCGAGGACGCGGCGGAAATCCAGCTCCAACAAGATCACGTCGTTCGGTTGGAAACTCGCCCGGCCAACATCGAAGGCAAGGGAGCGGTTTCGGCGACCGACTTGGTACGCAACTGTCTGCGTATGCGACCCGAGCGAATCATCATCGGCGAATGCCGCGGTCCCGAGGCGCTCGACATGTTGCAGGCGATGAACACGGGCCACGAGGGATCGATGACGACGTTGCACGCGAACACGCCGCGCGACGCGGTCGCTCGACTTGAAACGATGATCATGATGGCCGGCTTTGAAATGCCCATTAAGGCGATGCGTAATCAGATCGCCAGCGCCGTGAACCTCATCGTGCAAGCGAACCGCTTGCAGGGAGGTCCCCGTAAGGTGACTCACATCACCGAGATCGTCGGCATGGAGCAGGACACCGTCGTGATGCAGGACATCTTCCGCTTCATTCAAGACGGTGTCGATGGTGAGGGTCGCGCCACGGGACGGTTCGTTTGCACGGGCGTCCGCCCCAAGGCCATGGATCGCTTGGAGTCGGTGGGCGTGAAACTACCGGCAAGTATTTTCCGAGAGCGCGTCATGTTGGCTGACTAGGGCCTACTGTTTGACGGTTCAAATTCCAGCAGGTTCTCCAACGTCCGCCTTCGAACTTCGATCGGATCACGACCATGACGATGTTTCTCATTGTCCTTGCCGTCTTCGTCTGCGTAGCCTCGCTAGCGGGCGGCGTGATGATGTTGGTGCGAGGCGAGGGCGACTCGGCGGTCGAGGACCGCTTGTCGAACTTGGTGAATCGCAATCGGGCCGAACAGGATTCGGCCGCCAAATCCTTATTGGATTCCGACTCCGGCCCGACTCGACTCGAATTGTCGGTCGCGCGTTACATCAATATTCGCAAGCTCATCGAACAAGCGGGACTCAAGGTCTCGCCACACAAGATCATCATGGCCTCGATCGCCCTGGGCGTCGGTTCGGCCTTGGCTTGGCAGTTCGTGGGCGTGCTACGCGTCGCGGCCATACCGATTGGTTTGGCGTTTGGCTGTTTGCCGCTGATGTACGTACTGTTCATGCGTAAGAAGCGGCTCAAGAAATTTGGAGCGCAACTCCCCGAGGCTCTGGACCTGATCGCCCGAGCCTTGCGGGCGGGACACAGCTTGCCGGCCGGTTTTCATTTGGCCGCCGAACAGATTGGCGAACCACTCGGTCCCGAGTTTGGACGTTGCTACGACGAGCAAAACCTCGGACTTCCGCTCGACGAGGCCTTGGGCGAACTCACCGATCGAGTCCCCAATGTCGACCTCCGGTTCTTTGCCACCGCCGTGATCATTCAGCGGCAAACCGGTGGTGACTTGGCGGAAATCCTCGACAAGATCTCGAAGTTGATTCGCGAGCGGTTCCAAATCTGGGGACAGATTCAAGCCCTCACGGGCGAAGGCCGTTTGTCCGGCATCGTGCTGATGGTGCTCCCACCGGCACTGTTTCTAGTGATGCTCCGCATCAACTACGACTACATCATGAAGTTGTTCGAGGATCCGCTGGGTCACAAGATGCTGGCCGCCGCCATCATTCTGCAGGTCCTCGGTGGACTCGCCATTCGCAAGATCGTGAATATCAAGGTCTAGACCGTCATGGGCAACCTACCCGATATCGAATTCCTGGGCATGTCGATCAGCCTGGCCCTGGTCATTCCCATCGCCGCGTTCGGCGCGATCGCCGTCGCCACCTGGGCGGTGCTCGACCAGATGAATGGGGCACGAGAGAAGGGACGTCGTCTCGATCTCATGAGCCGCGACACGCGGCCCGAGGGAGAGAAAGCGGGCTCGACTCTGACGCGAACCAAGAGCTTGCTGACCGGCATTCTGACTCGTGAAGCCCCGAAATTCGCCGAGCATATCAAGCCGACGAAGGACAAGGACATCAACGCGCTGAAGGCTCGGCTGGTGGCCGCTGGCTATCGCAAGCCCGAGGCCCAAACCATATTCCTCGGTAGCAAGGTACTCGGGTTGCTTGGTGGAGCCGCGTTGGGTGGGGCTCTATTCCTCGTGCTCAACGGCTTCAGCATGAACACGTTGATTCGAGCCGGCATCTTCGCGGGTATCTTCTTTTACCTGCCCGATATTCATATCTGGTGGCGCGCTCGGAAGCGAAAGGAAGAGATCTTCTTGGGACTTCCCGACGTGCTTGACTTGCTGGTCGTGTGCGTCGAGGCGGGACTCGGCCTCGATCAGGCGATGCGCAAGGTCGCCGACGAAATGAAGAAGGCTTGGCCTGTACTCTCCGAGGAATTCAATCTCTGCACGATGCAAATGCAGATGGGCAAGCGACGCTCCGAAGTGATGATGGAGCTCGGCAAACGAACCGGGGTCGACGACTTGCGAGCCCTCGCGACGATCGTAATTCAGGCCGAGAAGTTTGGTTCGAGCGTCGCTCAGGCCCTGCGGGTCCAAAGCGAGGCGATGCGAACCAAGCGGCGGCAGATCGCCGAAGAGAAAGCGGCCAAGACCGCCGTGCAGCTCATCTTCCCCCTGGTGCTGTTCATCTTCCCAGCCATCTTCGTGGTGCTGGTAGGCCCCGCGGCCATCACCGTGGTCAATGAAATGCTCCCGATGATGAGTGAGAACGACGGCAGCACGCCGTAGATCACCAATGGCGAATCGCCAACACGGATGAAACATCCCAGGCCCAAGGCGCCTCAGCGTGCCTTGGGCTTTTCTCATGGCGTTCCGGCTTTCCATTCGGAGGGGAACTCCGGCGTCCCGCTGTTCGCGAGCTCGCGACTGATCATCGACTCGGGCCGCATGGGGCGTCTAGGAAAGCTGTTCGGGTGCGGAGCCGTCGGTTGCAGGTGGGCTCTTCGCGGAGTCGATGTTCGAGGAGATGAGGGGTCCGCCCCTTACATCGCCCCCTTTGGATCGATGACCGACGGAGCGAGTCATGAAGCGGCTGCTAGTAACCGGACTGATCGCCTGCACCTCCCTCTTGGGTGCCCCTCGGGCCAACGCCGACTGGAATGAGTTCTGGGCGCAGTTCGAGCGGGACCGGTCCCGTAACGAGGCGTGGCCTCATCCGTTTCTACGGGCCGACCAACAGGCCGTTCGCCAGACGTTCCGAGTCATGGTCGATCGAGGCTGGGAACAGCAACTGGTCTTCCAACATTTTCACTTCGATACTCAATCGAATGAACTGAACGAGTTGGGCGAGAAGAAGCTCAGGTGGATCTTGTCCCAAGCTCCTTCCGAACGTTCGCAGATCTTCGTTCAGCAAACGTTGGACGAGGATATCAACTCCGCCCGCATGTTGGCCATTCAAACGCGAGCGACCGAAATCGCCGCGAACTCGGGACGTGATATCTCCCCCTCGAATGCGTCGCCCTATCACTTGCGTGGCGTGGCCGCCGACCAGATGACCGGCAGCGTGTTGTCGGCTTCGACCGGAGTTGGACAAGTGCAAGGCGGCGGTGGATCGCCAGGCGGTTCGAGCAGTTCAGGGAACTGAAACACGCCATTGGCTCACGACCATGTCGCATCGATGGACGCCACAGGCTTGAATAGCTGGTGGTGGATCGAGCTGATGGCGTTGACGAGAAGTCTAAGAATCCCTCGCTTACGCTCTTAGATGTTGCGCTTTTGGGAGGCCGCTAGCAGAACTGGGGTTGTAAAAAAACGGGCCCAACCCGCGAATCGATCTTTGCAAAAACACTCTTCACAGGAAGGGCCCGCAATGATCATCGTCGCCGAATCCGCCCGCCGACTCAAGTCATTCATCGGACAAGCCTTGCCAGCGGAAGCCGCTCGCACGATGTGCCTTCGATTGGTGCTCGCGTTCATCATGCATCGGGGACGGATGAGTTGCGCGGCGGCGGCGGGAAGCATCGCGACGGAGGCCATTCACCGAGGCGAGTTGACTCGGTTCTTGGGGAGACCGCGGCGAGGACGTTGGCAGGTCAACGAAACACTTCGGCGAATGCTGCTCGCCAAGGAAAAGAAGCTCGGCAAGTTTCTGTTCATCGTCGATGCGACCATGGTGACCCAGGCGGGAAAGAAGACACAGAACACGTACAGCACCGGTAATCGAGGTCGCGCTCGAGCCAAACGGCGACGGTACGGGCAGAAGAAGGTGGTCTACAAGAAAGTGCACAGCTTCACCTTCGGCCTGCTCATCACTCCGTCTGGAATTCGTATCCCCATGGGAATGCCGCACTTGACCGAAGAGTACTGTGCCGAACAGAAACGAGAACATCTCTCGACGGCCGAAGCGGCCGCGCGAATGATACGTAACCTTCCACTACCCTCCGATGCCAAGGTGATCGTGCTTGGCGATACCGCCTACGAATCCTCGGTAGTGGAGGAAGCTTGCAATGCCAAACGTTACACCTGGGTGTTCCCCGCGAATCCCGAGCGAGTCTACGAGGGACCGAAGGGCCAACGACCCAAGTTGCGTTCTCGACTGAAGGATTGGACGAGTCTGTCGCTGAAGACCATCAGGCTTCGAGCGTCCTCCG
>JAGQPS010000005.1:0-30304 GCA_020426595.1 Planctomycetales bacterium | reverse complement strand
GATCGTTTTTTCGACAATGAAACCAAATCTGGAAAAGGCGACACCAGACGATGTCAAGATCCTGATGACTAACGCAAAGTCGTTGGGCATGCGTGAAGTGTTGGACCTGTATTCGCTCCGTTGGCAGATCGAGCTGTTCTTCAAGGAACTGAAATCGACTCTCGGCTTCGCTCAATACAGCTTCATCAACTTCCAAGCGGTGGAGACTTGGATGCAGCTGACGATCACGACCGTGCTCTACCTGGAGTACGAACGGATCGTGCACATGCAGGACCGTCGCTTGAGCAAGGACCGCCGAGAATGGTGGACCCGTCAGCGACTTCATGGCCTGTGCCATGCGGTGCGTCATCAGCTGCAAACCGAAGAGCTGAAGTACATCGAAAAAAGGACAAAAACCGCGAGTGGACTCAAAAAGCTGCAACACCTACTATCGCTGGCAATTCCCAGGGAATATCGAGCCGCCGTGTGAATCAAACCACCAAAAGCGCAACATCAAAACTCACGCTTCGGGTTTCCTTTTGATATCTCGCGTTTCTGAGTTGTTTGGCTGGGGCGAGGCGTGACGAGCGCGACATTAAAGCTCACGCCTCGGGTTTCGTTGGGCCTTTCATGCCTTTGACTTCGCCACCTAGCCTGTGGCGCGATCATTGACCTGAGTCGCGATCAGCAACGGCATCATTGCGTTTGAGCGTGGTCGACGGTGGCGTCATCTCGCTCCATCGTGGCTCCCAGTGACAGTGGACGATGACGGGGCCGACCTCGGCGAACAAGACTCAGCCCTCTCGTTTCGCGCATGGCGCGGAGCATCACCAACCATGTTCCAACGATGAGCAGGGCGGCGAAGGTCAACGTGAGCGCTCCAAGGCGTCCCGCCTGGGCGGTCAACTGCCGCACCGGCCCTTGGACTCGTGACGCGGCCTCGAGAGCGAAGACCCAGAGCCCGGTCTCGACGCGCGATGGTTCATCGCGTGAATCAAGCGGGTCGACGCGCCGTTGAACCGGTCGACGCGAGACGAGCCAGCGTTGCTCGATGCCGCTCTCCTCGGACAGCACGGCGAGCCGGCCATCGGTGTGCGTCACGCCGTGAGTGAACCATTCGGCCGGAACGCGCATGCCACGCACTTGGGCGTTCAGCCGACCGGTGTCGTCGATCATATCCTCAAGCACCGGATGTTCGAGGATCGTGCCAAGGTCGGGTCCCTGACGGCCATCGACAAGCATGACGAATAGGTCGGGTTGGTTCTCGAAGTCAACGAACGCGCCCATATCGACCGTGGCCGCCACGACACCCAAGAACCGCTGGTGATCATCGAAGATCGGGGCCGAAAATGCGATCTTCCACGTTTCCGTCGCTTCGCTGCTGAAAATGGCCGACACGTGCGGTTCCGCGATATGCTCACGCGGCTCCCCCCAAGGCTCGACGTCGAACGAGTTGCCGTCATCCTTCACGCGGTCGACTTCACCGCCGACGAAATAGGTGCGGTACGAGAAGTTGCGGGCGATCGTGGGATGAAGCGGAGTGTTGGAAAAGGCGCCCGCGACTTGGAGGCCGCGGCTATCACAAACAAACCAGCTCGCCGCCCGAGGTTGATCGGCTCGCGCCATGATTTGCTCGACCCACTCCTGGAGTCGCAAGCGTTGCTCGGATCGCAGAAGCTGTTCGCGAGCCGACTCCAACAACAGTGACTGCTCCGTGTTCACCGCCGGATCGTCCAGAACACGTCTCGATGACTGCCATGCCTCGGGCTGCTCCTCCCACCGCGACAACGCTTGTATCAACGACTCCTCCCGCGCGGAGCGCGCCACGGACGCGAGAAATTGATCGATCCGTTCCTCGGCGTTTCGCGCCGCGAACTGCGCGGCCCATCCGTTGCCCTCAATGGTCCGAGCCGACAGCGCGGCTTGCGTTTCGTCAACCGACTGACGAATCATCCACCATCCCGACGTCGCCATGAGCAGCAGCAAGATCGATGGCACGACCAAGCCCAGAAGCAGCAACGGACGAGCGGCACGCGTTTGCTCGCGAACGCGCAGGGCCTCAAGCACTTCTCCTGGCGATTGAAACCGTTGCTCCGGCTCCAGAGCCAAGCAGCGGTCGACGATGTCGGCGAGGTTCCGGTCGACGCCTCGCTTCAATCGGTGCTCGCTGGGGCGAGGCGCATCGACCAACGACGAACGATAGATGGCCAATCGATCCTCCAAATCCGTCGTCGACTCGACCTTGGCGATCGACGCGGGGTTTCGGTACGGAGGATGACCGACCAACATGCAGTACAGAATGGCGCCCAACGAGTACACATCCCAACGCGCGTCGGGGAGCGCCTGGAGGTCGGCCTGTTCGGGAGCCATGTAGAACATCGTCCCGAGTGCGGGAGATGACTCGTGAGCCAATCGCGCCTGTCCAAAATCGGCCAACCGCGGCTTGTGGTCCTCGTCGAGCAGCACGTTGGCCGGCTTGAGATCGCAGTGCAGCACGCCGCGGTTGTGCAGGTGGGTCAGCCCCACCGCGATTTCGTGAAATAACTCGACCGCGGCATCAACCGCCAGTTCCCCGCCTTGCGAAAGGCAATCCTCGAGCGAACCCTGCTCGATGTAGTCCATCACATAGTAAGGCGGTTCGGCATCCCAGCCCACGTCGAGCAGTTGAACGACATAGCGATCCGAGGAAAGAAAGACGAGCTTCTCGACTTCCCGCGTCAGGGATGCCGCATCGACACTGGCTCGCGCATGAAAGAACTTGATCGCGACGCGACGTCCCGTGTTCCGATCGATACCGACCCAAACCTCACCGTAGGTTCCAGCGCCAAGGAATCGTTCGAGCCGGTAACCGGGTGGACGAATCGGCGGCACGACATGCTGCGTGCTGAGCTCCGCCGACAAGAGGCGTTCATCGGCCGATTGCGGCTCTGTCGAGTCATGCCCCACCATGACCTTCGTTCCTTCGCTATGTAAGCCACTCCGCCGCTTTTACCGTGACGGTTACTTGGCGATGCCTTGGCGACTCGACACCCCATTGGTGCCTCGTCTGTACGAGTGCCTCGCCGTACGAGTTCAAGTCACGTCCATCGAACTTGGACCGTCGGGCGAATGGCGAGTCCTGCCAAACTCGTCGCTCCGACGAACGCTCGTATTGGTATCTGCGATGCTTGTGGAGCACGAGGGCCAAGTCAATCACGGTTTGTCCCGAGTTCAAGTCACTTCGAAGTCTCGACTTCTCCCACCCCCCAAGTCTTGGAATGGAGCTCACGCCATTTCGTCACGCTAGTGGGATGAACACTTGCGGAGTTGTTAGGCTGGAGGAATTCTCGGCGAAGGTGACGTCCGAACATGACCGCGAAGGCGGGCGAGAGATACTCTCCAGGCCGTCTCAATGACTCGCGATTAGGTAAGAGGAAATCAAAGTGGCTCCCATCTTGCCCCAATTCCATCGATGCTTGTTTTCCAGGTCACGGACCAGCGCTTGGTTTTCTGGCCGGTGTCTCGTTTGGGGCAAACAACTCATGAAGCTCGCGCTGCTCGCTTGTGGGCTGCTGATTTCGACCACGGCCGCGCCCCTAGCCTCGGCCCAAACGGAAAGTGAACCGCCCCCTCCTTCCTTGGAACTGCGTGACTTCCGCCCTCGGTCGATGTTGCGAGTCGATGCGACCGAGGTCGAGCGGGCCCGCTTTCCCATCGTTGATGTCCATACCCACTTCCGCATTCGCAAGTGGGACTCGCCCGACAAGTTCGCGGAATACCTAGACGTGATGAACCGTCGCAACATCGCGATGTGTGTCAGCTTGGATGGACAATTGGGACCCGAACTGATTGCTCATCGGGATTTCCTGGAAATGCACGCGCCGGGGAGATTTCTCGTCTTCGCGAATCTCGATTTTCAGGGAGCGGGAGAGGCCGACAGTCCGGAAACCTGGGCGGTGAACCAACCAGGCTTCGTCAACGATTGCGTGGAGGGACTGGTCGAGGCCAAGCGGCTCGGAGCGGCCGGTTTGAAGCTATTCAAGGAGTTCGGGCTCGGCTACCGGCATGCCGACGGAACCTTGATCGAGATTGATGATCCCCGATTCGATCCCATTTGGGAGATATGCGGAGAGCTTGACTTGCCAGTCCTGCTCCACACGGCTGATCCCGCCGCGTTCTTTGAACCGATCGACGCGACGAATGAACGCTGGGAGGAACTGAGTCGCCGGCCCCAATGGAGTTTCCACGGCGAACAGTTCCCGACGCGCGAAGTGCTACTCGCCGCGCGCAATCGCGTGATCGGCCGCCATCCCAACACCCGTTTCATTGGGGCTCACGTCGCGAACAACGCCGAGGACTTGGCGACCGTCGCTGATTGGCTGGACACCTACCCCAATCTTTACGTGGAGTTCGCCTCACGCATTGGCGAGCTCGGCCGACAGCCCTACACGGCGCGGCGGTTCCTCGAGCAGTATCACGATCGCGTGCTGTTTGGTACCGATGGCCCCTGGCCCGAGGAGCGACTAGCGCTGTATCTCAGGTTTCTCGAGACGGACGATGAGTATTTTCCGTACTCAGAGAAACCATTTCCTCCGCAGGGATTTTGGATGATCTACGGCGTGCATCTCGATGAGCCAACGCTACGCGATATCTACTATCGCAATGCGGCGAGATTGTTCCCTCAGGTCCGTCCGCACCTGTATGAACTGACGCAAGATCCGCGGCTCAAGCCATGACCTATCCGCGCGACTTCCGAATCGCTCCGGTGGAATGATGGCCAGTCGCGACGGGAGGCAGTCGCGGTATCAGGTTCGCGACGAATCTTGCTTCTTGTCGTGAATCAGAGCGAGCACGCGCGGGTCGTCGATTTGTTCGACTTGCAGCGTGTAACCGTGGTAGGACTGACCGGCATTGTGAATGCCGGGAACGACCACCGTCGTCGCGCCGGCGGCCACGGCCGACTGGCAACCGGCCACGCTATCCTCGAACACGATCAATCGATCACTCTCCAAACCATGTTGGCGAGCCGATGCCCAATAGATGTCGGGAGCCGGCTTGCCATGCTCGACCTCTCCTCCACAAATGAGAAATTGAAATCGATCGAGCACTTCCGCCTGCCGTAGAGCGACTTGGGCAAAGGAACGGCGACTGCTCGTGGCGACGGAGTAGGGCATCTTGAGCTCGTCGAGCAAGTCGAGCAACTCCGCCACTCCCGGCATCAGGGAAAGGTGCCGAGGGAGAACCTCAAAAAGTCCCGACTCGATCTCGTCGGCCAACTCCTCGACGGTTTGCTTGAGCGAATAGGTGTCGCGCATGATCGTTAGGGCAACAGCCGCCGGGCGTCCCATCATCGCTCGTTTGGTCTCGCGATCGAACTCGTGTCCCTCCGCATTGAGGAGGCGGCCGATCACGAGGTCATAGAGATCTTCCGTGTTGAGCAGCAATCCATCCATATCGAAAACGACGGCGGTCATGGGCGGTGGAGTCCAACGAACAGGGAAGCGAGCGAGTCAAAACGGGTGGAGCGGTGGATCGCGATCGGGTCCCGACCTGCCGAACCGAATAGCCAGATCGACGGCGACCCTGGGCTCGCGATACCACGAACGCTATGCTCTGAGGAGTGCGGCAAGTGGAGACTCGTTGGATGTTAGGCGGAACTTGCTGGATTCGTCCATCCGGGGCCCAGGCCCACCATCCAAACTTCTCAAGTGGCGGGCCCGCGTGGTCCTGAGCCCGTGGGTCGGAACTGACTGGAAACGCGATGTCTGAAGTTGATCGCCCGGAATTGTTGGCTCCCGCTGGCAATCACGAATGCCTGGTCGCCGCGATATGCAACGGAGCCGACGCGGTCTACTTTGGTTTGGACCATGGGTTCAACGCGCGGGCCAGGGCTGGGAATTTTCCCATTGAGGAATTGCCCGACGTGATGCGGACGCTCCACCATCACGGCGTTCGGGGCTATGTCACGCTCAATACGTTGGCGTTCTCCCCCGAGCTCGACGAAATGGCCAAGACGATCGAGCAGGTCGCGCTCGCCTCGGTCGACGCCGTCCTCGTCCAGGATCTGGGCGTGGCTCGGATGGTAAGGCACATCTGTCCCGATCTCGAGGTGCATGCGTCGACTCAAATGACGCTCACGTGTGCCGAGACGATCGAGGCGGCCGCGGACTTGGGACTCTCGCGCGTCGTCTTGGCGCGTGAGTTGAGCCTTGATGAGATTCGAGCGATTCGCGCCGCGACCGATATGCCGCTCGAAGTGTTCGTGCATGGCGCTTTGTGCGTGGCCTATTCAGGACAGTGCCTCACGAGTGAATCGTTGGGCGGCCGCAGCGCGAACCGCGGACAGTGCGCCCAAGCATGTCGTTTGCCCTATGACCTTGTGTGCGACGGAGAAACGAGAGATCTCGGTGAAGTGCGTTACTTGCTTAGCCCACAAGACCTAGCGGCCTACGCCCTGTTGCCCGAACTCATTCAACTCGGTGTGGCGTCCCTGAAGATCGAAGGCCGCCTCAAGACGCCCGAGTATGTCGCCAACATCACGAGACATTATCGCGAAGCGATCGACGCCGCGATTTCCGGAACTCCCAAGCGTTTCACGACTCGCGATCTGTACGAAATGGAGATGTCCTTTTCGCGAGGGTTCTCGCCGGGCTGGTTGGAAGGCAATGATCACAAGCGACTGGTGCCGGGGGAGAGTTCCGCCAAGCGCGGCGTGCTCGCTGGTGAAGTGCTGTCGATCACGGATGGTAAGGTGCGCGTCCGCGGTCGCATCGAACTCGCCGCGGGTGACGGAGTCGTGTTTGAAGGAGACCGGCTCGCGGGAGAGGAGGTTGGTGGACGGATCTTTCAAATCGAGCGAGACCAGCAACGAATAACGGGGACGGTACCGCCCGGCATTTGCGATTTGGTTTTCGCCTCTCAGAGCCTCGCTCCGCAACAACTGTACGCGGGCCAACTTTTTTGGAAGACCGACGACCCAAGGCTCAATAAGCGATTGAGACAATCGTTCGCGTCGGGCCCGCAAGGTCGCCCCAGGCCCTTGGCCATCGACGTGCGAGTCGAAGTGGGTCAACCGATCCAGGTCACCGCGCGACTCGAAGGACAGACGGTGGCCGATGTGACCGATGAGTTCGTGCCACCCGTCGCGCGGAAGCACGCGGTTTCCGAGGCCGTGATTCGCGAGCAACTCGGACGGCTCGGTGGGTCGGCGTTCGAGCTGGGAACGTTGGAAGCCAGAATCTCGGGCGCCCCGATGGTACCGCTCAGTGTTTGGGGACGCTTGAGACGGCAGCTCGTCGAGCAAGCAACCGCGACGGTGGAGTCTCCTCGGCCACGGGAAATCCGAGTCGATGCGTGGCGTCGACTCGTGACGCCCCACGACCCCCGTGTAAAAGAGTCGCAAGATCGGCCGACCGAGGAAACATCCGGCGTCGGGCGAGTCGTAGTGCTTTGCCGAACCTTGGAGCAACTCGAGGAGGCCGCGAGTTGGGGACGAGTCGAGGATCTCGAGTGTGACTTGCAGGACATTCGAGAATATCGAAAAGCGGTCGAGATGATCCGAGCCCAACGCCTCTGGCTCGCTCCGCCCCGCATCACCAAACCCAAGGAGATCGGGATCGCCAAACGAGTCTTGTCGTACGGACCGTATGGCATCTTGGCTCGCAATCTGGCTCACATCGATTTATGCCGGTCCGCGGGCATGCCTTTCATCACGGACTTCTCGCTGAACGCCGCCAATGAAATCACGGTCGCCACGCTCCTCGATCGGGGCGCCGAACGGGTCACGGTTTCGTACGACCTCAATCGCGATCAACTCAAGAGCCTAGTGACTCGCTGCCCCGCCGACCGATTGGAGATCGTCATCCATCAGCATATGCCGATGTTTCATATGGAGCATTGCGTGTTCTGCGCGCTGTTGTCGCCGGGAACGAACAAGACCAATTGTGGGCGTCCTTGCGATGTGCATGACGTGAAACTGCGCGACCGAACCGGTGTCGAGCATCCACTGAAGGCGGATGTCGGCTGTCGCAATACGTTGTTCAACGCGACGGCCCAGAGCGGCGCGGAAGTCGTTCACGATTTGCAGCAACGAGGCGTCCGGCATTTTCGAGTCGAATTGCTCGACGCGGATCGGTCCGAAACTCGCAAGATCCTCGAGGTGTACGCGCGGCTGTTGGACGGTTCGATCACCGGCACGGATGTCTGGAAGCAGCTGCAAGTCTCGAATCGAATCGGCGTCACACGGGGAACACTCGAATCCAAACGCGATCCGTTGGCGATCCTCTAACGGGGCGGCATTGCCTCGGTGGATCATCCGGCTGAGTTGACGAATGTCCCGCGATGAGTGAGGGAGCCCTAGCTGGCTGGCCGAGCCCCAACAGCGTGGGCATAGGCCACGGCGTGACTCCGACAGTGCGAGATGGAGATAAGGACCTCGTCGATTCCAAGTTCGATCGCGATCTCCGCGGCCTTGCCCGAGAGACGAATGAGCGGCTTGCCACCTGGTTCGTTTATCACCTCGACGTCGGTCCATTGAACGCCACGGCTCCACCCCGTCCCCAACACCTTGAACACCGCTTCCTTGGCCGCCCACCGTCCCGCATAGCTCTGGGTGGCCGACTTGAGAGCCTGACAGTAACCGCGTTCGTTGACGGTGTAGACTCGCTCGAGAAACAACGGTCCATGTTTCTCGATCATGTCGGCGACACGGTCGCATTCGATGATGTCGGTACCGATGGCTATGGTCGGCCGCATGAGCTGTTCGCCGTGTCGCAAGCGGGGCAGGGTGAAAAGCGGTTCGAACCGAGGTTAGGCTCGCACCACGGCCGACTGGGACGCACCCGCGATTCCACATGCCGCCTGGGCTCGATCAAGCACTTCGGCCGCTTTTCGTCGCGCCCGCTTGGCTCCATCGATCAAAACGTCGCGCACGTCGTCGGGTCGCTGCAACCACTGCGCGCGACGTTCGCGAGCCGGGGTCCAATAGGCATCGGCCGCATCGGCGAGCCGCTTCTTGATCTCGCCGTAGCCAAAATTGCCACGTCGGTAAATCGCCGCGATCTCCTCTCGCTGCTCATCGCTCACGAAGAGACTGCAGAGTTGGTAGAGGTGGTCCTCGTCCGGTTCCTTCGGATCTTCCATGGGTCGCGAATCGGTGGGAATGCGCATGATCTTCTTGCGCATCGCCTTGGGCTCTTCAAAAATCTCGATCGTGTTGTTGTAGCTCTTGCTCATCTTCTCGCCATCGGTGCCAGGCACCTTGGCGGAGGCCTTGAGAATGCGAGCTTCCGGCAACACGAAGACCTCGCCAAAGGAATGATTGAAACTCTTCGCGATGTCGCGGCACACCTCGATGTGCTGCACTTGATCCTCGCCGACCGGAACGAGGTGCGAGTCGTACGCGAGAATGTCGGCCGCTTGGAGCACTGGATAGGTGAAGAGGCCGAGATTGGCCGCGATCCCTCGTTCCTTCTTTTCCTTGTAGGCGACGCAGCGTTCCATGAGCCCCATGGGCGTGCCGCTTCCTAGCAGCCAGTAGAGCTCCGAGACCTCGGGGACCTCGGATTGCACGAACAAGACAGCGCGGCTCGGGTCGACCCCAAGGCTGAGCAAATCAACCGCGACGTTGTGGGTGTAGTCCGTCAACTGCTCGCGGTCACGAATAGTCGTGAGCGCATGCAGGTTGGCGATGAAGTAGTACGCCTCGTGCTGCTCCTGCAGCTCGATGTACTGACGAATGGCTCCAAAGTAATTCCCCCAGTGCAGCCGGCCCGTCGGCTGGACTC
Source organism: Planctomycetales bacterium (assembly GCA_020426595.1). Lineage (GTDB taxonomy): Bacteria > Planctomycetota > Planctomycetia > Pirellulales > Pirellulaceae > UBA11682. Next base: position 20,561 of record JAGQPS010000005.1, on the reverse strand, counting down.
CCGATAAGACCCGTTTCGTCATGGAAGCAATGAACCCTGTGGGGAAGCGAGACCGCAAGCGGCTCAAGAAATGCGAAACGAGTGGTCGAGCCTCACCGGTTCGACCACTCGAATCATGTGTCGATGAAATCGCGGTGATCGCGCAGTCTAGTAACCACGCGATCCGCTTTCAACGGACCCAAGTCGGCGGAGGGTTGGATGGGGCGCGGCCAGTCATGGCCAGGCGCCCCAACGAGCCCATCAGATGATTCCGCCGTGAGTCCGGAACGGACTCATGTGATCCGGCTGGTCGAGGAACCAAAAGCGTTCCCATTCGTCCAGCAGGTTGCGTTGATTCTCGGACGTATCGATCAATTGACGAGTTCGTCGTGTAGGCTCGGCCGAGTAGATCGGCAGGAAGCAACCGACATTGCTACTGACGACGATTGCCAGGAGCGTGGCGAACAACAGCCGACGCATCGCGAATCCTCCCTGAAGGTTGCAGCCACGACGTTCCCGAACCTCGAGCAGTCGGGCACGGTTATCTTCGGTAATGTCGGCCGGAAGAGTTTAAACCTTATCGGCCGCAAAACCGGAATCTCCCCGCGCACCGCACGGAGCGACCTCCTACCACCGTCGTGGGAAGCTCGACCCATGTGCCGAAACTCCGCAGCTCTCCTTGCCGCAGACCTCCCAGCCCTCCAGAACTCGATATTTCTCTTGGGCTCGGTGATCACCGAAGGCAGTGGAATAGAGCCATGCATCGGCTCAACCCTACGACCGACTCAAGTAGGAAAACCGGGTTCGTCCGCGAGACGCCATTTTTGGGGAGAAACCACGATGCGGCCCGTACCCCGCTTCGGGAAGGCATGAAGCAGCGGACGGAACCGGACTCCCCGCCATCGCTCGATGAGTGCCAGCAACACGAGTGCCAGCAAGTTGTGGGGCAGAGCTCGCACAAGCCGCCGGCCACAACGCAGCGGCTTAGTCGAGGGAACCGCCTTCGGGAACCGAGGAGTTACCTTCGGGCAGCGAGCTTGGGGGAGATCCCCCTTCGGCCTCCAAGGCCTTGCGACGTCGGCGTGCGTCCTCGAGCTCCCGCACGCGCAGTTCCATTTCCTTACCCGGTTTGAAGGTCACGACCAACTTCTCAGGAACTTCGACCGGGTCACCCGTGCGAGGATTGCGAGCGACTCGAGCGGCCCGCGGCTTGACTTCGAACACGCCAAAATTGCGAAGCTCGATTCGCCCCTCTTCCACCAATGTCTCAACAATGGCATCGAAGGTCTTTTGCACGATCTCTTTCGTGCGGAGTTGCGTCATCCCGATTTGCTCGGAAATGACTCTTACGATTTCTTTCTTCGTCATCTCGCAACTCCACTCGGAACCCAGGCTCTTGGGGGCGTTTGCCGCCAGCTTCAAGAGTGGCCGAGTGTAGGAAGCCGGTGACCTAATGTCAACGGAGACGCATGTTTACGAAAAATCCCCGGCTTTCCTAGCCCGCTGGATTCGGGCATCCTCCGGTTCCCGAAAGTCCCGCTGACAACGCCTCGCGGCGGGGCCTAGACCGGTACCGCGATCACGTGGTCACCGGTTGCCACCCATAGCCACCCTCGGTGGCCCCCGTTTGTTACCCGCGGCCAAACGCGACGTGCATCCGAGCTACTCGTCGTCGTTTTGTCACACTTTGACTTGGGTGCGGTTGGCCTCGATGGCTTCGAGTTTGTGGATCTTACCCTGGCCACTTCCCGGGCAGACTTCGCAAGTCCTCGCCCAGGTTTCCGGAGTCTTGAGATTGCTGTCCCAGAACGGCCAGGTCTTGCACTGGCGGGGACGGGCCTCGTACGCGGTGCACTTCCGGGTATCGGGATCGAGTAGCAGGCAGTCCCCGTCGGGATACTCCTTGAGGCTCCGGCGAATTCCGACCTTGCGGACAAAGAGCCTTTCAAACTCGTCGCTCGTGTGCCCCAACTTGGCGGCAAGTCCGTCGATCTCTTCTTGGACGACCCAAACGTAGCCAGGGGCCCCGCTGCAACAGTCTCCACACTGCGTGCAAGTGAACGGGAGTCCTTCGTGGTACCAAGGTTTTTGACTCATGCTTTTCTCCACATTCCTCAATCGCATGCGTGAACGGCAAAAGACGCCAGCTCTCGGGGAGCTTCCCCCAGCGGCGCTGATTGCCCAACGGGCGTCCCAACCGATTCGTCGGGGCTCCTAGGATAAGGCGTCAGACAAGAATCGCCCAGCCGACGGATCCATCGAGACACCCAGACGCCGAGCAGCGCGTCCCCACGTCACCAGCCAGGTGCGACAGGCATGGAGCCAGAAATGCGATGGGGGTAAATAGCAAGGGAGGAGTCAAGCCTTTCGGCCTTCCTCCTCCCTAGCCCCCAATGTCGTTCGCTGGGCGTTTTCTATTTCACCCTGCGATCCGTTCCCGCCGCGGCGAACCACTCGTGTCACGGGGCGGGATCAGTTGGAATGAACCTTAGACTTTGAAGCCGGCGACCGCGTCTCGAAGCGTTTCGGCTTGGGCTCCGAGTTCCTCGCTGCCGCTCGCCATTTCCTCGCTCGAGGCCGCGACTCGCTCCGAGACCTCGGCCACGCGTCCAATGGCGGCCGATACTTCGCGGGCGTTGTTGGACTGATCCGACGTCGCGGAGGCGATCTCGGCGATCTTCCCGGTGGTCGCTTGGACTCCGTCGATGATCATCTTGAGGCTGTCGCCCGTTTTCTCGCTGAGCTCGGCCCCTTGGTTCACGGCCTTGGACGATTCCTGAATCAGGATCGAAATCTCCTTGGCGGCGTCGCTCGATCGCTCGGCCAATTTGCGGACTTCGTCGGCAACGACCGCGAATCCGCGACCATGTTCGCCGGCTCGAGCCGCCTCGATGGCGGCGTTGAGAGCGAGCAGATTCGTTTGGGAGGCGATCACACTGATCACTTGGATGATCTCGTTGATCTGCTCACTGCTCCGTTGAATCTTACGCATCGCCTCGACCGAGTCCTTCACCGCGTTGCCACCTTCCTTCGCCAAGCGATCGTTGTCGACGGCAAGGCGATTGGCTTCATCGGTCTTCTCCTTGATGGCCTGAATGCTCTGAGCCATTTGCTCGATCGCCGCGCTCATCTCCTCGACCGCCGCGTTTTGGCTTTGCGAGCAATGAGCCAGCTCTTGGGCGGTCTGCGAGATCACCGAGGCTCCCTCGGTGAATTGCTGCGATCCGACCACGACCTCGGAAATGATCGTGCGGAGGTCGCCGACCATGTTGCCTACGCCCTCGGCCAATCGATCGAGTTCTTGATCACCCACCGTCTCGGGAATCACGGTTAGGTCCTTGCGAGCCGCCGCGTCGACACTGGCCAACATGTTGGCCACGGCCTTCTCAAGCTGTCGAGCCTTGAAGACTCGGTCGAGCGTGGCGTTGCCCAATCCAGTGAGCGTTCGCAAGGCTTGGCGTCGTTCCTCGGAGGCGACGTACTCGGTGTCGAACATGAAGTCATAGACACCGATGACCTTGCCCTGCAGGCTCAAGGGCATGCACAACACCGCCTGGATCTTGGCGGATCGCAGTGCATCGAGCCGTGGACAACCCGAGAGCGTCGTGAGGTCATTGACGATGACAACGTCATTGTTCGCCCAGCACTGTCCGTTGATGCCCGACCCCTTGCCGTACCGCACGGCCATGACGCCTGACCCGAGTTTGCCTCGACAGAAGGCTCCCTCGGAGTCGAACACCAGCTCACTTTGCGCTTCGTTGATTCGCCAATACGAACCGTAGCAAGCGCCGAGTGCTTGAGCGACTTCTTGAACCATGGAGGCAGCGACTTCCTCGACACGAGCGACTTGGTTGAACACCTCGTTGGCTCGTGCGAGCGCCTTGGAGTCGGCCTCCATTTGGCGGTGCTTCTCCTGGGCCGTGATGACGCTCCAAGTCACGAATGGTCCGAGATAGTTGCCTTCCTCGTCGAAGGCCGCGTTGACCAACAGCTCCAGGGTCTCGGGACCGAGCTTGATCTTGGCTTGATGAGGCAGGTTTCGCGGGTCCTCGAGAATCCTTCGAATTCGTTGCGGATCGATGTGAAACTTGTCGATGCAGATGCCCACGATTTGATCGACCGGCACGGGCAACAAGTGCTGGATCTTGCTGAGCGTGCGATAGCTGGCCGGATTCATGTAGGTGACTTCGAAGTCACGATTGGCCTGAATCACGTTGCTCGGTGAATGCTCGACCATCGCTCGGAACATGAGCAAGTCATGGTGAGCTTGGAGCTGATCGGTATCGAGCTGAGCAATGCCATCGACGGGTTGATCGAGAACGTTGGACATGACAGTGTGCCCCTTAAGCCTTGGACGCGTTGCGAAAATGCGGCGGATGGGAGGGAAGCGAACTCGGGCAACCTTGGGTTAGCGCTACTGAGTTGCAATCCATGCGGCATGCAAAACGCGTGTTCGCGCAGCAGAAAACCGATGCGGTTATTGACACAAACCGATTTCCCACCTGCCCGGGCTGAGCGATTCACGAAGCATGACTGCAGCGAATGCAGAATGCGCCCAATGAGTCGCGGCGGGCCGCCGATGAACATTCATTGGCTCAACAAAAAACCCCGCGTATCGGACGATCCCCAAGGGAGTCCGGTACGCGGGGGTATGGCGGAATAGCTCGTTCCGCGGGTTGGATTCGGGATCAACCCACGGTGGTCAGAGCGTTTTCATTGATACGGAATCGAGACACGACCGTTTGCAGGGATTCGGCCTGGCTTCCCAGCTGTTCGCTACTGGCCGCCATTTCCTCGCTACGAGCGGCGGTATCCTCGGCCACCTGAGCGATGTGGTGGATCGCGGTCGAGACTTCCGTCGCGGTGTGGCTTTGCTCGGACATCGCCGTGGCGATGTCCGACACGCGCCCCACGGTGACCTTGATCCCGTCGATGATGCGTTCCAAGGCCTGACCGGTCGCTTCACTCTGATTGGCTCCATCCTCGATACGCGACGTCGATTCCTTGATGAGCGTCGTGATCTCACCGGCGGCATGGTTGGTTCGCTCGGCGAGGTTTCGTACCTCATCGGCGACGACCGCGAAGCCCACGCCATGTTCTCCGGCTCGAGCCGCCTCGATCGCGGCGTTCAGGGCCAACAGGTTGGTTTGACTCGCGATTTCGGAAATCACGGCACTGATCTCGGAGATCTGCGACGAACTGGCCTTGATCTGCCGCATCGATTCAACCGATTCCTTCATCGCCACATCGCAGTCGGCCACCAATCGACTCGTTTCCTGAGCGCAACCGTCCGCTTGCGTGGCGTTTTGCTTAACGACCTCGATGCTGGCCACGAGTTCCTCGATCGATGCGTTGATCCGATCGACACTGGCGTTCTGCTCTTGGGCCCCTTCGGCGGCGGCTCGTGCGGTTTCGGCGATCATCTGCGAGCCCGAGACAAACTGCTCGGCCGATACGACGATGGTGCCAATCACGCCGCGAAGGTCGTCGAGCATGCGGGCGATACCAGCCGCCAATTCATCGACCGGCTCGTCGCCTGAAACGGTGACATCCAGGGTCAGATCTCCCTCGGAAGCCGCCGCGACGACCTCCAGAAGCCCGTTGACCTTGTCGCGAAGCATCAGGGCGCGAGTCCGCTCTTCCTCGGTTCGAAGCCGTTCCTCCTCTTGGCGACGGCGATCCTCTTCGCTGCGCTGGTGCTCAAGTTCCTCGGCGCGACGTTTCGCGCCTACGAACTCGCCAACACCGCCTGCTAGTCGTCCGATGGGAGTCTCATCGACGAAGGTCAATTCGCGGCCGTAATCTCCCTGAGCCGCGGCGTTCAGGACGTCGAGCATTTCATCGACACGGGCTTGCATCTCGCGAGCCTCGCGTGCCTTTTGTTCCACCAACTCCCGCTGGCGCTCGGTCTCTTCCTGTTGACGTTTCGCCTCGGCGGCGATGCGAGCTTGTTCCTGCTCTTCTCCCTGTCGCTTGTCGTCGAAGAAGTGTTGCAAGTGCTGACCGAGCCGCGATACCGAGTCGTTGCCGGAAAGCTCGATTCGCTTGGAATAGTCGCCTCGCCCCACGCCATCGATGGCCATCAACATTTCATCGACCTTCGACTGCAACTCACGAGTTTCTCGTTGTTGCTTCTCGACTTGTTCGGCCTGCAAGGCGGCTTCGCGAATGCCCGCTTCCTTGACTTGTTCAAGTGTCGCCTCGGAACTAGCCACGGCTTGATTGAGCGAAACGGACAAAGCTCCCAATTCGTCGCTACGATCCTCTGGTAGGCGACGAGTCAGGTTTCCACCAGCAACCGCCGCGGCGAAATCGACCATTTGGCCAAGAGGTCGCGTGATCATTCGGGTGGAGATCCAAGTCGCGATGCAGGCGATCAGCAGACTCAACGCGAGCGTGCCAAAAATGGCTCCCAAGGCGATCAATCGATTCGTGGCGACTTCGCTCACCATGCCTTCGACCTTGCCATCGGCCACTTCTTCCAGCGCTTCGATGGTCTCGAGCAAGTGGTCGGCGGCGGCTTGGTAGTTGTGCTTGGTTACTTGCAAGCCCTGGAAAGCTTGCTCGACCTCCACGAGGGCCGTTTGGTAGTTTTCCGAGGAAGTCAGATATTCCTGCATCGCTGCTTCATGACCGGGCTCCGGCGCGCGCGGAGCGGACTGGGTCGCTAAATCGGTCCACCGGTCGCGAGCCTCGCTCAGTGCCACTTGGCATTCGGCGGGGTCGCAGCCACCCAAAAACTGCTCCAGCAGGAACGCTTGTTCTAGTTGCAGCATCTTGGCGTCGTCAGCCCAATCGCGGCAGGCTCCCTCGGACTCGAAGGCACTCAGCGACGCATGCGACTCGAGCACGTTTCGCGTGACGTCGTCCAGTTGCGTTCGATGGAGTTGGAACGACTCGTTGATCGATAGCAACTCGCTCAACGCGTCTTGGTAGCCCTGACGAGCCTCCTGCAGTCCAGCGATGCTGGCCGGATCAAGCGTTTCCGCCGCGATCATCCGCTCGATGCACTCGTCCGCCGATTCACGGGCCGATGCCAACACTTCGGTGTTCGCTTCGACCTCCACGCCGTCGAGAATACTGTTGGAAGCCAACATTTGCGCTTCGATCTCGATCGAGGCCTCCATGGCTCCGTCGGCGGTGTCCCAAGCCGGGCCCATCAAGTAGTCGAGCATGCCGGAGAGTCGGGTCATGCCGAAATACCCGGCTCCCGCGCATCCCACGATCAACAACCCGACCACCACATAACCGGCCGCCATCTTCGCGGCGATCTTTCGTTGAAACATGCGTCGCAAACCCCCGTTCATTTCTCGTGCCCCTTGTGCGGCCTTGACCGTGCGGCCTTGACCGTGCGGCCATGACAGCCATCTGTGTTGGATCAGCCCTGCGACTCCTGTTGAAACTTGAGGCAAATCGACAGGAATCCTCGAACCATAGATCGTTAGATTGGGGCAGGCGTGAACCGCACGGATCCGACGACGTTTTCGCAAGAGATGCGGGATTTGGGTGGTGTGTCTCCGCACATCGGGGGCAAAGCGATGCTCAGAAGCGCGCTTCGCGAGAGGGACCTTACTAGAAGCACAGCAAGCCACGCGCCGGCAAACTCACCCCAACCGCCGCTGCTTCGCGCGAGTGATGAAGACTTGTCATAGGAATTCACGAAGAGAGAGATGCCGGAATCGAATTGTCTCAACGCCCCCAGCATCACTACCGATACCAAACTTTCGGTTGGGTAACCTTAGCTTCCAACGAAGCAGGTTCGTCGAGTCCGCGGACTCGAAGGGATTCCGCGAGGAAGCGGATTCCCGCGGCCCGGCATGTCCGAATGAGCGGCTTGAAGATGGGGCAAAGGAATGCTCAAGCAACGCTTTCTCGTGTTTGGTTTCATCGCGGTGGTCTCCGGCCTGGTCGCCACGGGAACGACGCTTGGGTCACGTTTCAAACGTTACCCGACGCACAGTGAAACCGCTCCGCTGATGCACCCCGGAACGACGCAAGACACGTCTCCTCCGCCGGTCCAGCCGCGGACAAATCAGACAGACGATTCAACTCCGTTCATGCCGGTGGAAGAAGAATCGTTCGACGAAGAGATTGGCACGTTGTTCTCGCACAACGTGCTGGATATCTCGAGCATGCAAATCGAGTACGTCTACACCGGCGAGGTGTTCAACAACACTCGCGGCGGCCTCAATACCACGAACGCGACCGAGTACCGAGGCAACTTGGACGTGGCGCTGACCGCCGACATGGATGATTGGGTTGGCGTCCCCGGCGGTACGTTCTTTCTCTATGGCCAGGATCTCCACGGGCGAGGCATCACGGGTGATCACGTCGGTGATTTCCAGACGCTTAGCAACCTCGATAACGACATCAACTTCACGCAGGTGTCCGAGTTCTGGTGGCAACAAGAGTTGGCCGAGGGACAGATTTGGTTGAAGCTCGGTAAGCAAGACTCGAACGCCGACTTCTGCGCCTTGGATCTCGGTGGTGACTTCGTTGGCTCCAGCTTCGGACAGATTCCCACCCTACCAATGCCGACCTTTCCGGACCCTGGATTGGGCGCCGCTTTGTTCGCCACTGTTACCGACACGGTCTCGTTCGGTGCCGGCGTTTATGACGGCGCGGCCAATGGGCGGACTTGGGGTTTCGATACGCTCGGTGCTGGCGGAGCGTTCTCGATCATGGAGCTCAAGGTCGATCCGCAACTCGCGATCTTCGGCGGGAACCCAGCCGCTTATCGATTCGGCGTTTGGCACCATAGCGGAGATTGGGACACGCTCGATGGCGCGTCGACCTTCAGCTACAACCACGGCTACTACATGGGGTTCGACCAGCTGCTGTGGCTCGAGGAGGAAGACGAGGAGCAGGGGCTTGGCTTCTTCCTCCAATACGGCTGGGCTCCGCAAAATCGCAACGAAGTGCGCGACTACTTCGGAGCGGGTTTGCTCTACCGAGGACCGATCGACGGGCGAGACGAGGACCTGCTCGGCTGCGGCTTGGCTCACACCAAGTTCAGCAACATCCTCGAGCGAGACTCGGACCAAACCTACGAGTCGGCCATCGAGCTGTTCTATCGGGCTCAACTGCGTCCTTGGGCGGCGATTCAACCCGACTTGCAGTTCATCTCGAACCCAGGCGGGAACCTGCGTGATTCCCTCACGGCCGGTCTCCGATTCGAAGTCGTGCTCTAAAGCTCTAAAGCTCTACTGCTCTAACCGCCTCCCCGCCTACTCCCACTCGATGGTCGCGGGAGGCTTGCTACTGATGTCGTAGACGACTCGATTCACCCCTTTGACCTCGTTGATGATCCGAGTCGACATCGTCGCCAACAACTCGTACGGCAAGTGACTCCAGTCGGCCGTCATGAAGTCGTCCGTATCGACGGAACGGATGGCGACCGTGTTCTCGTAGGTTCGGGCATCGCCCATCACACCCACGCTTTGCACCGGCAGCAACACGGCGAAAGCCTGCGAGGTCGTGCGATAGAGTCCCGCCTTGCGGATTTCGTCCACGACGATCGCGTCCGCTTCCCGCAACGTCACGAGCTTGTCGCGAGTCACTTCTCCCAAGCAACGAACGGCGAGTCCGGGGCCGGGGAAGGGATGTCGCCAGACGAGTTCCGGCGGCAGGCCGAGTTGCTCTCCCAAGCGGCGAACCTCGTCCTTGAACAAGTCGCGCAGCGGTTCGATCAATTCGAATCCGAGTTGCTCGGGGAGTCCGCCGACATTGTGGTGCAACTTGATCGTCGCGGCCGGGCCATCCTGGGCGGCGCCCGATTCGATCACGTCGGGATAGAGAGTTCCCTGGGCGAGGAAATGGGCATCGGGAATCGACGTCGCTTCACTCTTGAAGCTCTCGATGAACTGATGGCCGATCCGACGACGCTTCTCCTGCGGGTCGACGACGCCAGCCAGCGTGTCGAGAAACTCCTTCTCGGCTTCGATCACCCGCAGATCGGTGCGGAAGTGTCGTGAGAACTCGTGGACGACCGCTTCCCGTTCGTTGGCTCGCAGCAATCCGTTGTCCACGAGGATACAGGTCAATCGATCCCCAATCGCTTGGCTCAACAGAGCCGCCACGACCGCCGAATCAACACCTCCCGAAAGTCCGCAAATGACTCGTTTGTTACCGACGCGCGCCCGCACTTGCTCGATGGTCTCGCGAGCGAAATCACCGAGTTGCCAGGTGCCCGAACAACCGCAAACATCGCGGACGAAATTCCGCAGTAGCACGCTGCCTTGCGGCGTATGCGTCACCTCGGGGTGGAACTGGAACGCGTACATCGGCAACGTCTTATGCCGGACCGCCGCGTAGGGACATGTCGACGTATGCGCCAACGACTCGAACACCTCGGATACCTGACGAACCTGGTCGCCATGGCTCATCCAAACGTCGGCCTGGGCGGGGAACCCTTCAAACAGGCCCGCGGCGTCATCGACCGTCAATCGAGCTCGGCCATACTCGCGACACGGCGCGTTCTCGACCTTGCCGCCGAGAGCTTCACACATCAACTGCATGCCGTAGCAGATGCCGAGGACGGGTAGCCCCATTTCAAAGATGCCAGGATGACAGCGCGGCGCGCCATCCTCGTACACGCTATTGGGACCACCGGAAAGAATGAGCCCCTGGGGCTCGTGGCGGGCGATCTGTTCGGGAGTGATATCGTGCCGCACGATCTCGCAGTACACGTTCTGTTCGCGCACTCGACGAGCGATGAGCTGTGCGTATTGCGATCCAAAATCGAGGATCAAGACCCGCTCGCGGCTAATCGAATTGCCGCCCAACCCTGTCTCTGAATCCGAGGAAGACATCGCGTCTGGACTCCGACCGGAAACGAAAAAACCCGCCGACGTCGCGGGCGGGATCGCGTGGGGAATCGGGCACTATAGTGGATTGCCGCCATGTCCACTAGGGCCCGCTCCACGAGGCGTTCTCCCTCGAGGTTCCGCCGATTCTCACTCAATGGACCGAGCCAGGCGTGTCGCCGGCCCCGCCGAGACAAGAACAGCTCGGCCGATTCGAGTCGACAAACCAGCCGCCCCTGGCCGAGTCGATGGGATCGGGGTCCAATGGCGAACTTGGAACGCCGAATCGGTCACGACTTCGTTCCCAGGAACCCGAATCCACGTCGCCGAGGTAATGCCCGCTCATGCAAGTACTTTTGACCAACGACGATGGGATCTTCGCTCCCGGTATCGCGGCGATGGAAACCGCGTTGCGACCATGGGCGGACGTCATGGTGGTCGCTCCCAGCATGGAGCAGAGTGGAGTGAGCCAGTCGATCACCTTCCTGCGCCCGTTGGTTGGACACGCCGTACGACAAGACGGACATCTGCGGGGTTACGCCGTCGATGGCACCCCGGCGGACTGCGTCAAACTGGGAGTCACCCAGTTTTGCGCCAACCGACCCGACGTCGTGATCAGTGGTATCAACGGCGGATTGAACGCCGGCATCAACGTGCTCTACTCCGGCACCGTGGGTGGAGCCATGGAGGGTTCGCTGTTCGGAATCCCCAGCATCGCGGTGTCGCTCGAATTCGATGATCACGCCGATTACGGCCGAGCCGCCCAGCTCGTGATGCCACTGGTGCGAAAGATCATTTCATCGCGCGATGAATCGTGCACGCTCTTCAACATCAATATTCCCACCCACGCACTGACCGAGCAGGAACCCGAAATCGTCGTCGTTCCCATCGGCATGAACCGGTACGGCCACCATTTCGTCAAGCGAGTCGACCCCAAACAGAGAACCTATTACTGGGCGACGAATGATCCCGAGCCCGAACCGACGCCGCACGACACCGATGTATCGGCCTTGCGCCGTGGCGCGATTACCGTGACGCCGATGCACCTAGATTTGACTCGGACGACGAGTGTCGAGACGATGGAAGGTTGGGACTGGCAAGCGGACGCGTGAATCATCCGTCGCCGTGCAACGGAGGACTTGCTCAAGGCTCCCCGCGCTGGCTCGCGAACAAATGAATCAGCGCCGTTTCAAACCAGGCGCCGACACGCGTTCCTTCGACCGACTTCTCAGCTCCAAGGACCGAGTCCTCGACAAGGCCACACTCAAGGAGACGACGTGATGCTGAAACGAAGTTCGTCCGTCCGCTACCAAACGGCGCGACGATCCTTGGGACTCGTCGCCATGGCGCTGGCGATCGCGAGTCTCGGTGGGTGTGGCGAGATCGCGGAAGAGACCAGTGGCGGCGGCAGTACGTCCTCGCTTCCTCCCGGCGCTTCGGGTCCCAGCGTTGGCACCACCGATGAACAAGCGACGGCGCCGACGGTGGTGAGCCAGGAGGCGGCGGTGGGTGTCGGGGCTCGTGGTCAAGGAAACTACGGCAACGATCCGATTACCTTGCCGGCCAAGACCTATTGGAAGGCGCAAGAGAAAATCGCCTTCGAGATTCAAATCCCCCACGCTCTCGATCTCTACAAAGGGCTCGATCCCAACGGGCGCGGACCGGCTTCACACGAAGCCTTCATGCGAGACGTGATCGAAGCCAATCGTATTCCGTTGCCCGAGCTGCCCGAGGGGAGTCAATATCGTTACGACCCGCAAACCGAGACACTGTTCGTGGATTCGCTCCAGTAATTTCGGCGGCCGATTGGACGCGACGGGGAAATCGACCTAGCGGTCGTCTCTTTCCCAATTAGGCTGGAAAGGTGATCGAAGCGAGACTCTCGCGAACGCGTTTCGCGTCTCGCCCTTCGCTCCTTTTCGTGCTCTTCATCACCATGCATGAGCCCATCGTTCGACGGAGCCTGCTGGCGACCCTCGCCACGACCGTCATTCTCGCCGGCCTCGGCTCTTCCAGTCACGCCAACGACTGGTTGACTCGCCCGAGCCGCTATACGCACGATCCCGCGTCGGGATACCGAGTCCATCAATACGCGCCTGATCCAGTCGTCGTCCACACGCCCGACCCCACACGTAGCGTCTACTCCCAATCGCGGTCGACCCTACAAGTCGGCGGGAGCGCGTCGTACTACCATCGTGTCCAGCAATATGGGCAACCCGTGCAGCCGTACGGCCAGTGGCGTTTCCCCTACCGCCCGTTCAGCGTTCCTTATGGCCAGTGGGGCCCACAACCGATGGCCACGCCCTATTGGGGCTGGGGCGGCGGGTTCCCTGGAAGCGGATTCCCTGGAAGCGGTTTTCCTGGAGGCGGTTTTCCTGGCGCTGGTTTCGGAGCTGGGGCGGCGCTCGGCGGACCCTTTGGACCGTGGGGAGTCGTCAATGGCTCGGGCATGCCGTGGCTCGATGGCGGCTACAACGAACGAAGGCCCAAGCCTTTCGATGGCGTTCCGTTCGGAGCTCCCTAGGCGTATCGCCCAACGGCCGACGAGAGGTCGGCTGGACGCTCATGGCCTCGCACTCGTTTCGAGTTCCGAGGCCGAGAACCGCGCATGCCGCGCCCGCGTTGTTTTCCTCGCGGACGCGGCGTTTGACGAGTCTAGCGATCCTCGTCGATCCGCTCGCCACGCAGCTGCAAATCGTCCCAGGCGGTCGTGTCATCGAATGACCCGAGGCCGATGGGGCCGCTCTTGAACGTGGCGTTCTCCGCCACCATGGCCGGCTCGTTCATGTCGTCGAAGTAAACCTCGATCCTTCCCGACTCAACGTCACGGATGATGCGGACATGGTGCCACTCATCATCCCACGGAGTCCCCTCGGTGGTTTTGGTCGAGATCTTCGTCCGCGGCGATCCATCGACGATGAAGATCTGGTTGGCGTGGTCGTCCATCGCCTTGCCCAAGTGAACGTAATAGAAATGCGACGAGTCCTGTCGGCCAAAGAACAGACAGGCGTCGCGATGCGCATAGTCCGGATGGGTCGAGCGCACGCGCACATCCAGCTGAAAACTCCCCACCTCAACCTCTTCGAGCCATGAGATGTGGTGAGGGCTACGGACACGTGGCTGATAACTCGCCGCCTTCACATGCTGGTGATAGGCGTGCCCTTCTCCCTCGGCTCTCACCTCCCAACCCTCGGGCTCGGTCGGAACCCAGCCCTCGGCTCCATTCTCGAAATCGGTGGAATATACGATCGGCCAATCAGGCGATTCCGCCGCGGACACCGGATCGCTCGGCGTCTCTTGAGCCACGGACTGTTCGAGTCCACCGATCAAGAGTCCGGCCGTCAAACCCAAACCCAAGGTTCGTCTCGCGGCTCGTCGCAGAAGACTGATCATCGAATCATTGTTCTTCATGGAGGTCATTCCGTGGTTGGAGTCGATGGGGTGATGTCGGGGGAAGCCGTCGGCGCCGAGGCGTCGAAGGAAATGAGGCGGAGAGCCTCGTCGAGTACGAACTTCGGATCCATGAATGGCTCGGGACCGATGTCGCGCCAGCGAATGCGTCCCGCACCATCGATCACGAACGTGCCATGGAGCGGAGTCTTCTCGAAGTCATCAAAGCATCGAAACGCTCGAAAAGCCGTAAGCTCCGGATCGGCCACCAAGGGAATCGGCATCGACTCGCCGTAGTCCTTGATACTGCGAGCCAACGACTCCTCGTCCTCGCAGCTAATCGCGATGAGATCGAAGCCGTTTTCGAGAAACTTGTCGCGTTCCGGAGCGAACGCCTTGAGCTGCTCCACGCAATGCAAGCAACCGGCGCCGAGGTAAAAAATGACGACCACGGGGCGCCCTTGCCATTGAGCCGAACAGACTTCCGCTCCCGTCGCGTCGGTCAGCGTCCAATGTGGCGCAGCTGGCGGAGTCCAACGAAACGGACCGAGACTCGCCAGATCAGGACGAGGCCCGAGATCCTCGGCGGGAGCCTTTTCCAATCGCCAATCCTCGGGCCACCCCGCAGCGGCAACCAGCGGCTGGAGCCTCGCGATCAACGGTGCGTCGAGGTCGAAGCAACTCGACGTACCCCGCAAGTCCTCCAACACCTCTCGCGCTTCGTCCGCGCGGCCCAACTCGGCCAACGTCCAGGCACGAACCGCTCGCGGAATCACTTGCCCCGGCCGACGCTCGACTTGATCCGCGAGCTTCTTGAGGCCTTCCTCCGTCTCACCAGCGAGCGTTTGAACTTCCGCGCGAATCGACTCGTGAACATCGTTCAAATCATGAAGCAACTCATGAGCCTTCGCGAAATCCGCCTGTCGCCAAGCGACGAAGCCCTCGAGTGCTTGTAGCGCCCGTTCGAAGCGTTTGATCCTTTCGTCGAAAGGCTTGGCCGCCTCCTTCTCGGCTTTCTCCCGGCGTTGCTCTCGAGGCTCCTCGGCCGGCGCAGGCTCGGTTTCCGCGATCGACTCGGTCGCGGGCTTGTTCGACTCCATGGGAGCTTCCGCTTCCGATTCGGCGGGCGGCTCTTGTTCCACGGGAGGATTCTGCTGATCAAAGGTCTCCAGGGCCGAAGCGATGGCTGCTTCCCGCTCCCCGCGGACCTTCTCAAGGCGTTGTTCGAGGTCCGACCTTACACCGCCGAGGCGTTCGGCTTCGCCAGTCATCGCGGCGGCGGAACCGACGAGCATAAGTCGTTCGACTTCGCGGCGTTCATCATCCTGCGGCTCGAGGTAGCGCGTGTCGGCCAACTCAAGCGTGCGTTCCCAGAGTCGATGTTCGGCCAACAAGTCGTACAACCGTTGGCGTCCCATGCCCGTGCTGCCCCGACCATCGATCGTATTGACCTTGGGATGACGCGGCATTTCAGACAAGTTGCAGGCCAGATCGAGCCCATCCTCGACGCGTCCGATGAACGACAGATTGCGGACGAGCCATTCGTTGTTGTGGGCGTAGTTGTGAATCTCATCGGGCAACAGCGCGAAACGAATCTGCTGCGCATGATCGACTCGGGCCGAGGCCTCCTGCTGGTAGACCGCGTCCTCGTAGCGATGCAAACGCGAATAGATATGCCCCGGCATGTGCCACATGTGGGCGATCGCGGGAGCCGCTGGGCCGCAAAGGCCACTCGACATCACCGCCTTCTCGGGCCGCTTGTAATCCCACAAGTGAATCTCGTAGTGGTGAGCCGGATGATTGGGGGCCCGCTCGAACAAGTCGGCGAGCAGCGAGTCGACCGCTAGGTGACTCGTGATCCCGAGTTCGTCGCGTCGAGCGTCCCACATCGAGAAGATGAGGAAGGCCTGAGCCTCGATGTCATCGGGAAAATCGAGTGCGATGTTTTCCAACGCGGCGATGTACTCCTCCGCCCGACGTCGCTTGTCATCCCGTGATTCGGTCGAAGCGTTGAGGTACTTCGCCAATGCCTCGATATACCGCCGCTCCCGTTCGGAGCATTTCTCCTTGTGCTTTTCCGCTTCGGCGATGAACCCCTTGGCTCGCTCGGCGTTGTTGGCGTTGGACATCGCGCAGCCCCAATACGCGATCGCGCACTCGGGATCGAGACTCGCCGCGTGGCGGAAGCTGCGCTCGGCCTCGAGATACCAGAAGCCGTGCAATTGCCCGACGCCTTGGTCGATGAAGGCTTGAACGTCGGGCACCTCGGAGGTGACAGGAAAGTGCACATCGCCCGTGCCCCCCATCAACACCGCGGCCTGACGAGGCCCCTCGTTGAAAGCTTCGCCGTGAACGGAATGGCCCGCCACGATCGCATCGACCGAGTCGGCCGCGGCGTCCGTCTCGCCGCTGTCGGATTCGGCGGGAGCCTCGGTTTCCTGGGCTGGCTCCTGGGCAACCACCCCAGCGGTGAAACCGCCACACGTACCGACGATCGC
The DNA here is from genome assembly GCA_020426595.1 of Planctomycetales bacterium. Taxonomy (GTDB): domain Bacteria; phylum Planctomycetota; class Planctomycetia; order Pirellulales; family Pirellulaceae; genus UBA11682. The sequence goes on along the minus strand of JAGQPS010000005.1, from coordinate 3,889 downwards.
GAGAGTCGCGGAGGCAAGGGTGCGCCACACGGGCAGCCTTTGGCTGGACGACTCGCAAGCGAGCCCGCCAAGGCATGCGGTCTCGCGACCGCCGAGTCTCAAGTTCTCTTGATCCAAGCCACTAGCCGTATCGATCCCGGAGGGAATCGACACATGGTTCCTTCGCTTTGCCACTTTGAATTTCACCTCGCTCAAGCCACGACTCGGTTCACGCCTCGATCGCACCCATACCCTGAACTCGCACCGACGATCACGAGTTCGGTAAAAGGCAATCGATCACGGGCCGCTCCCATCGACGTGAATCCGCTTTTGGGGATCTCACGTGGGAGCCAGCCGCGCGACGCTATTTGAGTCATTGGAGCAAGGGAAGTACACCGCCAACTTGGAAAAACCAAGTCGTCCGTGGAGAACCGCCAGCGTGTAATCCGCCTAGTCGGCAACGCCGATCGACTCGTACAACTGCCGATAGATCAACTCGCTCTCACCATTCTCGTGCCGCTTGAGTTCGACAAGAAACTCGTCGACGCCCACCGGCAAGACCGTGGTCAAAGCCGCTTCATCCCGTTCCCGCCAGAGATTCTCCGCGTGGTCGGCCAATTGGCTACAACGCAGGTACAGCGGCGAATGTTCGGCTCGCAAGCGGCGGGCGGTTTCGGCCAGAGCGGCCTCGACCTCCACGGGGTTGTGGAAGTAGCCGTAGGCTTCCTCCAACGAGAAATGCATGGCCAGTTGATCGCGGAGTCGAGACAAGAGATCGACCAATGTCCGGCTGTGCTGCCGCATCGACATCGGCTCGCCACACAGAGTGCGGAGCGACTCGATCAGTTGCCAAAGCTCCTGATTGACTTCCTTCAATTCCTGCAGAAAAGCGGCGTTGATCGTGAGAGGACGATTCGCGAACTCACTCATCACCCGGCCTCCTCAAAAAGGACGAATCGGGGACGCCGGAGCTGGTTGAGACCGTCGGCCTCACGACCTAGGGGCCGCCCAAATGGACGGACCCCGGGGGTCACCCCAGCATCCCAAAACGGGCACCGAGTCGGCACGATCGCGGCTAGGTCCAAGACGAGAGAGTCAATCAAGGAGGCGCATCGGAACCGGGCGGAGAAAAGTTTGAGCCGCGGTCGCAATCGACGATTCCGAGTTTAACGAACAGGGGCTCTCGAGACCAAGAGAAATCTGTCCCGATCGTATCGACTCGCCCGCGATCGCGCTAGCGCACGAAAAAACGCGCCGCCTGGCTTAGTGCCGGACGGCGCGTTGAATGACGAATCATCGATTGATCGATGACTACCAGATTCGGATTCGCTCTTCCGGACTTCGGTACATGGGCGATCCGGCGGGAATGTCGAATGCCTCGTAGAACGCGTCCATGTTCGAGACGATTCCGTTGGCGCGGAACTGGCTCGGCGAGTGCGGATCAACCAAGAGGCGGCGGCGGAGCTCCGGTTCGCGATAGGCGCGACGCCAGATCTGTCCCCAGCCATAGAAGAACCGTTGATTGCCGGTCATCCCCTCGATCGCCGGCGCGGCATCGTCACCAAGCGAAATGCGGTAAGCGCTGTAAGCGACATTCAAGCCACCCAAGTCACCGATGTTCTCACCGAGGGTGAGCTCGCCGTTGAGGTAGAGTCCATCCATCGGGCTGTAGGCGGAGTACTGATCGACAAGCTGCTTGGCCCGCGCCTCGAACTCCTGTCGGTCCTCGGTCGTCCACCAGTTACGGAGGTTGCCGTCACCGTCGTACTTGCTTCCCTTGTCGTCGAAGCCATGGCTGATCTCGTGGCCAATCACCGCTCCGATCGCTCCATAGTTCACGGCATCGTCCGCGCTCATGTCGAAGAATGGAGGCTGAAGAATGGCGGCCGGGAACACGATCTCGTTCATCAACGGACTGTAGTACGCGTTGACAGTCTGCGGAGTCATGTGCCATTCGTTGCGGTCGACCGGCTTGCCCAACCGATCCAGATCATCCCGATACTCGAACTCGGTGTAGCGGATGACATTGCCGACAAGATCATCGGCCGAGATCGAGAGGTCCGAGTAATCCCGCCACTCGTCCGGATAGCCGATCTTGGTGTTCATCTTGTTGAGCTTCTCGAGCGCCTGGATCTTGGTCCCGTCACTCATCCACTCATTGTCACGAATCCGTTGATCGAAGGCTCGCTTGAGGTTCTCGACCAGCTCGCTCATCCGTTGCTTGGCCTCGGGCGAGAATCGCTCGCGCACGTAGAGCTTGCCGAGCATTTCGCCCAGCATGCCGTTGCACAAGTCGATGCCTCGCTTCTCCCGAGTCTTTTGCTCGGCGATGCCACTGAGCGTGCTGTCGTAGAAATCAAAATGAGCCTGATCGAAACGAGCATCGAGGTACGGTGCGAAGCGATCCACGACCTGGAAGTAGAAATAGTCTCGCCAGGTATCGACGTCGGTTTGCTTCAGGATGCCGTCGACCGCCGTTAGGTAACTGGGCTGCCGCACGACAAACTCTTGTTGCTCGCCGAGACCGATCGCGTTCAGTATTCGGTCGCCATCGATCGTCGACAGGGTTCCCACCAGATCGGCTCGCGAAACCGCGTTGTAGGTCTTGACCGGGTCTCGATTCTCAACGTTGGTCCATTGAGCCTCGGCCAAACGAGTTTCCAGGGCCAGGACTCGTTCGGCGGCCGCTTGAGCGTCGGGATGTCCAGCCAACTCCATCACGTGAGCCGCATAGGCGACGAATTTCTCACGGACCTCGGCGAACTTCGGGTCGTCGACCAGGTAATAGTCTCGATCCGGTAGGCTCGTACCACTCTGGGTCACATAGACGATGTAGCGGTCGCTCTGCTTGGCATCGGGCGAAACGTAAAGCGCGAAGGGGGCTCCGATCCGCCGGGCTCCACAGTAAGCCAACAGGTCGGTCAACTGTTCGTGGCTTTCCAGTTCCAGCACTCGGTCGAGCATCGGCTGGATTGGCGCGACACCCAATTGATCAAGTCGCTCGGTGTCGGTGAACGAACGGAAGAGATCGCCGACCTTTTGTTCGTCGGAGCCAGCCGGATACTCGCGCGTGGCCATCGCGGTCACGAGTTGCAACAACATCGCTTCGGCATCGTCCTGCAGCGCGGAGAACGATCCGTAGTTCGACTTGTCACCGGGGATTTCGGTCCGCCGGAGCCAATCACCATTGACGTGCAGGTAGAAGTCGTCGGCGATCGAAACGGCGGGATCGAAGTTCTCGCGCGCGATGCCGCTGCCCGGCTCCTCCGCTCGAACTTCCAGCGTCGTTACGATCATGCTCGAAGCCACCACACCACCGGCCAGCAAGGCCGTGGCCCCGCAAACGCCGCGCAACCGTCGACCTAAGGCCGACGTTATCCGCCCTGGACTAATGCTCACTCGCTCTCTCCTGGTCGATGAAACTACGAATCGGAATAAGGGCCGCCGAATCCTGGGGGCCCGGTCCGCGACTCGGTCAGCCGAGCCAACGTCGCCCGAAAAACCGCTGCGGCGCGAATGGCGTTTTCGCCTCGGACCGCGACTCCTAACACCACTCGTCCGGCTCAACCGGCCCCTCAGCGAATCATGCCCCTTCCGTCAGCGAATCATGGTAGCGGGCCCCGCGCCCGCTGACACGGTGCCGACGAGTCCATTGCGCCAACGAGCCGGTTCAAACGGTACGAAATCGGGCCACCTGGCGTTCGAGGATTCCCGTTCCCATGGCATTCGTTTTGATGTTTTGCTTGTCACGCTTCGCCCCAGCCAACCAAGCCAAATGCCTGGAAAATCCAAGGAAACCCGAAGCGTGAGCGGCTGTTGATTTAATCAGACTTGCCGCATCGTGCGGCCGTGAGACGCCCATCGAGGTCGTCTCACGGATCGGTTTTGGGGTGGGCACTCGTCGACCTAG
>JAGQPS010000059.1 GCA_020426595.1 Planctomycetales bacterium | reverse complement strand
CAATCGCCTTGTCGCGTCACACCTACTGCGGACCGGCGAACCTGCTGCGTGGGAGGTCTTGGAATCGCAAGAGGGAGATATCGAGCCGAGTCTGATTCCCTTCGTTCTTATCGCGACGACTCGTTCGCGCGGTGAGGCCGTCGCCTTTGAACGATTCAGTCCGCTTTACCTCTCGCGACCCAATGGTCGCACCAAGGAGGCGACTCGGACTCGTGAGCGATCCGAGGCGATCAGCGAGGCTTTGATGATTCTCCACCAACGCAAGGCTCACCACCTGCTGCGCGGCCGGTACTACTACGACGAGCTACTCGAGTTGGACGGGGAGGATGTCTTTGATCCAGCCGAGGTCAAGGACGTGAGGATTGATCCGCGTTGGCTCGGGGCGGCCATGGAGATCGAGGACCGCCGTTTGGTGGTCTCGTTGGCCACGGAACCCGATCCCAAAGTCTGGAAGCTTCTTGGCCAGTGGATGGACGACGAACTCGGAGGCAAGGCGAACAAGCACTGGCTCGGTTCGAATTCGCTGGTCAACGCGATGAAACGCGTCGAGCATCCAGAACTCATCTCACGCTACCTCGCGCTCGTCGAGCAAGCCGCCAAGTCGAAGCACTATTGGCAGGCGTATCAGACCTACCAATTGATGCGCGAATTGCCGGCCGAGGCGATTGAGTCGCTCGAGGACTGGGTCCCCCGGATCCCGGACGGCCACTTGGATTACTTTGTCGCTTGTTTGGATGGCCTGAAGCAACAACAGAAATCACTGGAGTCATGAACCGCCATCCGAGGTCTTGCAAACACGGATGACGGGAGCCTCGTTCAGCAATGCCATTTCATTCCAGCAACGATCGATAACAACTCAACTCTGGCTCTCTGGCGACGACTCGTCACCGAGAGAAACGCAATCCACCGAAGGAAACTCCGCGATGGCGAAGAAGAAAGAGGCGGCGAATAACGCCGCCGCGTTGGGAACCCAGATGTTGCGACAGCCGGCGGAGGTGCTCTACGCCGATGAACTTGAAGCGCTGATCGCCGCCGACCGCGATGACCGACCGCAAGGTTGGCGCATGTCGCCGCGCGCGGTCCTGACCTACATCGTGGGCGGTAAGGCCGGTGGCAAGGAGATCACACCCAAGTACATCGGACATCAACGGCTCGTGGAAATCGCGATCTCGACGTTGGTGACCGACCGAGCCTTGCTTCTCATTGGCGAACCGGGAACGGCCAAGTCGTGGCTCTCGGAACATCTAACGGCGGCGATCACCGGCGACTCGGCGAAGGTGGTGCAAGGCACGGCCGGCACCACCGAGGAACAGATTCGCTACACGTGGAACTACGCGATGTTGATCGCGAACGGACCTAGCCCCGAGGCTCTGATCCGAAGTCCGATCTTCCGGGCCATGGAGAGCGGCTCGATCGCGCGATTCGAGGAGATCACGCGCTGTGCCTCGGAGGTCCAAGACGCGATGATCTCGTTGCTTTCGGAAAAACGATTGGCGATTCCCGAGCTGTCGATCGAGGTCGCCGCCGCGCGTGGCTTCTCGCTCATTGCGACCGCCAACACGCGCGATCGTGGTGTCAACGACATGTCGGCCGCCCTCAAGCGGCGATTCAATATCATCGTGCTGCCAACGCCCAAGGAACTCGAGACCGAGATCGACATCGTGAAGCGCCGCGTGGCCGAGCTCGCCGCGAGCCTCGAACTGCGGGCCGAGGTACCGACCGACGAGGCGATCGAGAAAGTCGTGACGATCTTCCGCGAACTGCGAACCGGTCAAACGCTCGATGGTAAAAGCAAGATCAAGACTCCCTCGGGAGTGCTTTCCACCGCCGAGGCGATTTCGTTGTTGACTAACAGCATGGCCTTGGCCGGACATTTTGGATCGGGCACGATCGCGGCCGACGACATCGCGGCTGGATTACAAGGAGCGATCGTCAAGGACGAGGAGAAGGATCACTCCGTGTGGCAGGAGTACCTCAAGAACGTCATGAAGAAGCGCGGAGCGGCGTGGCGCGACTTGTATCAAGCGTGCAGCGATCAGGCCGACTAGGTCGGCATCAATTGCAACGACGCGAATTCTAAAGTCGGCGCCCGCGGGGCGGATCTTATCGCGACTTGAAACTCGGAGTTGTCATGGCGGTTGCGGTTTTCGGAGTTCGCCATTTGTCGCCTTCGGGCGCATGGCATTTGCGCCAGTTTCTTGATGAGCGAATGCCTGACGTCGTCCTCATCGAGGGCATGTCGGGCTGCGAAGCTCTGATCAAGGATATCGTGCGCCGCGAAACCCAGCCGCCCATCGCCATACTGGCCTACACCGACGAATTGCCGGTCAGAACCGTGGTCTATCCACTGGCCACCTACAGCCCTGAATATCAAGCGATGCTCTGGGCTAACGAACATCACGCCGAGGTCCGTTTCATCGATTTGCCCGCTGACGTGTTTCTGGCATTGAACGAGGTCGCGCCGGCGCTTGAGGTGGAGGGGGACGGGGACCAGGGGGGCGTGCCCACGACCGAAGAGATGGAGGCCGCGGCTCAAGAGGCCCACCCCACCGACAACGACGAGGACGGCACTTGGGATGATTCCATGGCTTTGGAATTCGCCGAGAAACGCGGGCCGTCACTCTACGAACGCTTCGCCGAGCAAGCCGGAGAACTTGACTACGACAGTTATTGGGAACGCAACTTCGAGCACAATCTGTCACCCGATAGCTACCGTCGCGCGGCCTTGGAACTCGGGAACGGCCTACGCGACTTGGACGAGTCGAGCGAACGGTGGCAAGCCGAGAACCTTGTCCGCGAAGCGTTCATGCGACGGCGGATCCAACAAGTGCTCGACTCGGGAGTCTCGGCCGAGAAGGTCGTGGCTGTGGTGGGCGCTTTTCACGCGCCGGTGCTCGGCGATGATTGGCCAGCGATGACCGATGAGGAGTTCGCCCGTCTGCCGCGTCGGGCTAGCCGACTCACCCTCATGCCCTATTCCTACTTTCGTCTTTCGGCTCAGTCGGGTTACGGAGCCGGAAACAACGCTCCGGCGTACTTCGACTTGATGTGGAAAAGTCTGGAGCAAGGAGCGCTCGATGACTTGCCGCACCGATACCTCACGAATGTGGCTCGGCGGCTGCGCGCGGCGGGTACTCATCGGTCGACGGCCGAAGTGATTGAATCGGTTCGGTTGGCCCGCACGCTGTCGGCTCTTAAGCAGGGCTTGGCGCCGACGCTTCGCGATCTGCGGGATGCGGCGATCACCCTGATCGGACAGGGAGAGGTCTCACGCGTGGCCGAGGCGCTGGCGCATGCGGATGTCGGTACGGCGATCGGGCATTTGCCCGAGGGCGTGAGTCGCACTTCGATTCAAGAGGACTTTGAACGCGAGCTCAAGCGGCTCCGGTTGGAAAAGTATCGATCAACGGTCAAACAAGATTTGCAGCTCGACCTGCGCGAGAATCGCACGGCTAAGTCGGCGGACGCCGCGTTTCTCGATTTGCGTCGGTCCGCTTTCTTGCATCGGCTCAAGGCCTTGCGGATGGAGTTTGCTCGACCGCAAACCGCTCATCAGCAACAAGCGAATTGGGCCGAGCATTGGCAGCTGCAGTGGACGCCCGAGAGCGAAATTCAACTCGTCGAGGCGGTACTCCTTGGCGAGACGATCGAGTTGGCGACGAGCTACAAGTTTCAGGACGTCTTGTCCAAATGCACGTCGGTGACCGAGGCGGCCTCGGTCGTGCGAGCGGCTTGTGAGTGTCAGTTGTTCGCCTCGATGGAGCAGGCGCGTCGCCGATTGCAGGAACTCTCGGTCGAGACCTCGGACTTCGCCGGGATCGCACAGGCCGCGGTGGAGTTGGGGGCGGTGGTGCGATATGGCGATGTGCGACAGTTTGATGCGTCGTCGCTGCGTCCGTTGATCGCGGAGTTGTTCGTGCAGGGATCGTTGGCCTTGCTCCCCGCCGCGTTGTGCGATGCTCCGACAGCCCAGGTCCGGGTGGCGGCGATGGAGCAGCTCAACCGGATCAATCTTGAATTCAGTGAACTGGTGGACGAGGAGCTGTGGACAGCGCAGCTCCACCGGCTCGCGGATCGCGACGATCGCAGCCCTCTCATGTCGGGCTATGCGTGCGCGATCTTGCTTGAGCGAGGTCTGCTGACGAACGAGGAACTTTCGCGGGAAGTGTCGCGGCGTCTTTCGCCCGGGATCAGCGCCGATCTCGGGGCGGCTTGGTTCGAGGGACTCGCGCTGCGAAACCACTACGCACTGATTGGGCGACAACGACTGTGGGAATGCTTGGCGGATTACGTGACGTCGCTTGATGACGAGCAGTTTCGCCCGGCGATCGTTTTTCTGCGGCGTGCCTTTGGGACGTTTAGTCCGCTGGAGAAACGCCAAATCGCGGAGAACCTCGGCCAGTACTGGGGTGTCTCGGCGGATCTGGCGAGCGAGCTCTTGAATGAAGAGCTGACGGAGGAGGAGGAACAGGCGTTGGAAGGTCTCAACGACTTTGATTTCGATGATCTCTGACGCGGTCCGAGAGGCGATATTCGCGGCGCGGCAAGGTGAGCGCCGATGCGACACGACACGAGTCATTTAGGAATTGCAGACAAGATGGCCGTCGATCCCGAGCAACTCCGACGCTGGCGATTGATCCTAGGCAAGCAAGCCGAGGAGTCGCTGAATGGCTTTGGGCCTGGAGCCGAATTGGACAACTCCATGCTCGAGCTTGATCAGGCCTTGGCCGCGATCTACGAGGGAGACGAAGGGCAGGAGTCCGATTCGCGTCGATCGGCTGGGTCAGGTCCGTCGGCTCCACGCATCGCGAAGTGGCTTGGCGATATTCGCGGCTACTTCAAGGAAGAAGTCGTGGCGGTGATCCAGCAAGACGCCGTTGAACGCATGGGAATGAAGCAATTGCTCCTCGAGCCCGAGTTGCTCAAGAATATCGAACCGAACGTGCAGTTAGTCGGCACGCTGATGTCGCTGGGCGGACAGATTCCCGAGCGAACCAAAGAGACGGCTCGCATGGTCGTTCGTTCGGTGGTCGAGCAGATCAAATTGCGATTGGAGCAGAAGATTCGACAAGCGGTGATTGGCGCGATGAATCGCAACGAGCATTCGCCGATCCCACAGGCGAGCAGCATCGATTGGAAGTGGACGATTGGCCGCAATCTAAAGAACTACCAACCGTCGCTTGGGACGATCGTGCCGGAACGCGTTTACTTTTATTCGCGAGCGCAAAAGACCAACAACTGGACCGTGATCGTTGACATGGACCAGAGCGGCTCGATGGCCGATTCGGTTGTCTACGGAGCGGTGATGGGATCGATTTTCGCGAGTCTCCCGTCGCTCAATACGCGAGTCGTGGCGTTTGATACCGAAGTCGTCGATCTGACCGAAACTTGTGGCGACGACCCGGTCGACATGTTGTTTGGTGTGCAGTTGGGTGGTGGGACGGATATCAACAAGAGCGTGAATTACTGTCAGCAGTACATTTCCGATCCGGCTCGCACGTTGTTCTTTTTGATTACCGATTTGTTCGAGGGTGGCAACGAGGCTCAGTTGGTGCGCCGGCTCGAGGAAATGGTCGCGTCGGGTGTGCGCGTGATTTGTTTGCTCGCGCTGGCCGATTCCGGGACGCCTTGTTTCGATGATCGCTTGGCCAAGAAGTTGGCGGCCCTGGGGATTCCTTGTTTCGGCTGCACGCCGCAAAAGCTTCCCGAGCTGTTGGAGCGAGCGCTGCGCGGCAACGACTTGAGTGGCTTCGCCTAGAGACTGGCGAGGTGGGTTAGTTTGTTTAGCGCTCGACGATGGCCTCGGTTGGCTCTCCCGTTCAGGGCCAGAAACGTGGTCCGAGCACGAGGACGCCGATCGTCATCGCGACGAGACTAGCCGCGAGGACTCCGCCCGCCGCGATATCGAGCGCGTCGCGAATCCACGGGTTCTCTTCTTGGGAGATGGCCCGGCTTAGCGTCTCGATGGCCGAGTTCAATAGCTCGGCGGTGATCACGAGACCGATGGCGAAGACGAGTGCGATCCACCCTTGCCAATCGACTTCGCCCCAGACGGCGACGCCGCAAACCGCGACGGCGACGGGGAGGTGGACTCGAAAACTGGCGGTGCGCGTGATGCCGATCCCGAGGCCGCGGAACGCGACTTGAAATTTGCGGACCCAGTTGAGGTGAGTCCACCGATCGCGGACGGGCGTGCGCTCGGGAGTCTGGCTCATTCCAGACCTCGCGAGCCTGGAGGAGGCAGATTGACTCCGCCGAGTTGTCCCAGTCGGCTACGTGACAGGAACCGTGGCTCGATGCCAAAGATAGCGCCGACGTTTCCGCGGCTCGCGTCGGCTCGAATGCCGAATCTCAGCAGGAACGACTCGCCAATGCGCGTGAACGAAAGAGTTTGACCGATGTTGCCGGTGGGGCCGAAGTCGACCGAGCCGCCGGCGGTGGCGATCCACTTCTCGCTCATGCGGTACGAGAACGATCCGGTCAGGATGTTCGCGCTCAACGGGCCTTCGATGCTGCGGAATCCGAGGTAGAGATTGCCGTGTTCCGGGCGACCCATTTGGGCTCCGAGGCTCACCGTGCGCAAGCCGCTTCCGAAGAAGTCGGCGGATGCGTCGCTCATCAACGTGAAACGGTCGCCCACGTACCAGCGGAAGCGGGCATCGAAGAGTCCGAAGTTCTCGCCGAAGTTGTTCTCGTTGGCTCGTGGGTAGTAGGTGCCACCAACATCGAAAGTGATCCAGTCGATGACTCGTTGTTCGCCCGGCGCGCCGCGACGAGTCTGCCACCGTTGGTTGATGTTGAGGCGGAGCCCCATGAGGTCGTCGGCGAGGTCCCAAGTCGGGCTCGTCACGTTGCCTTGCAGATTCGAACGCAGGGCATAGGTGCGTTCATCGAAGGCCAAGGGGACGTTGCCGCCAGGAACGCCGGCGAACGTGTCGAAGAAGTAGCGTCGCCGGAAGGCCTCTTGCGCGTCATCGTCGAGCGCGTCGAGGAGCGGCATTTGATCGAAGTTGGCGTTTGACTCGGCGAAGAAGAAGTCGGATTCAAACGAGATCTTGTGAGCCAAGCCGTTGACGTTGAACAGATCGCTTTGCACGGTCGGATCGACTTTCCAGAACGGCAGGCTCGTGCGAATTCCGGCTTGGCCGTAGAGGCGAGTGAGATCGTTTCCGTTCAGGTCGTTGCCGTAGTAGGTCGCGTCGCCGAGCCCGTAGAGGCTCATGCGTAGCGGACCGACCGGGATCGGCAGCTCGAGCATTTGACGCGTGCCGATGCGCGGCGTTTCGACGTCTTGTTCCCAGGCCAGCGGATCGAACTTACCGAGGTCGACTGGATTGGTTGGCGCGTCGGCGGTTTTGAGTTTCGCGTAGCCGGCTTGCGTACGACCGGTCCATACCAGGACATCGCCCAGTACCGGTTGGCCAACGATCGAGTAATCGACTCGAGGGAGCCATTCGGTTTGAGTGAAGAAGTCGTTGAGACGTGTGTCGACGTTGACCGAGAACTGTCGGTTGGCGTTGTTGCGGAGGAGCTGAATGCCGGTGGATTGATCCTTTTGTTGATCCCACTCGCGTTCGTAGTATTGCTCGAGGAAGTTGCGGTCACTGATCCAGCCGACTTCACCGGTGAGTTGCCAGCCGCTATCGAGCCGATGGCGATGTTGGCCGAGCACGCGGTAGCGGAAGTCCTGTTCGAGCGGGACGGCGCGACGATCTTGCCCGAGGTTATCGAGCCCATTGTCGTTGATGCCCCACGCGTCGATCTTGCCTTGGTAGGGACCAGGAATGCCGAACAGGTTGCTGCGTTCGTAGGTGTAGAGCGTGCCCAATCCGAATCCGCGTTCGGTCATCGTGTCGAAGATCAAGTTCCACTTGGTTCCCTCCGGCTTATCACGAATGCCCAGCAACTGGTACATGTTCCAGTCGGTCAGGATTTGAGTGCCGAAGACACTGTCGTTCTTGATGGAGACTTGTTCGAGGTAGTACGTGGGATCGGCCAGGTCGTTACTCAGCACGGGCCAATAGAAGACGGGGAGGCCCTTGACGTAGACGAAGTTGTTGCGGCTTTCGGTCAGGTATTGGTGCCTTGTGAGAGGCATACCGGTTTGTTGATCGTAGGCGCGGCTTCCGGTGAACGGATCGATCTGCGGGATTTGCTCGTGGCGAATCTCGACATTGCCGGATTGGACCCAGTACACCGGGTAACCGAGGCGGCTCGAGGTGACGGCCGCGTCGTAGGCTCGAAACGTCTGTTCGTCGACTTGTTGCAGGACGTCGGACTTGAGTCTCAGCAGGCCGTCGTAGCCATCGACGGGCGAGAGGATCTCGGCGTTGAGAATCGTGCCTCGTTTGAAGTTGGCGTCGTAGTACATGTAGTCGGCGTAGACGACTCGCTCGCCCGCGACGAAAACGATATTGCCTTCGAGGTAGAACTCCCACCGCTGGCCTCCGAGATTACCGGCGGGCGTTTCGACGAGGTCGGCGAGGGTGCTTGTCCAGGCGACGCCTCGGTCGGCCATCAGCACGACTTGGTCGATACCGGCGAGGGCTCCGGAGGCCGCATCGAAGGAGGGGCTACGGAGCGTGATGCGGATGCCGTTGTCGATGAGCCAGGTTTGTTCGTTGCGGTTGGGATCGGTGTAGGCTTGGATATTCGGTCGGCCTCCATTGCGTCCGGTGAACGAGACGGAGGCTTCGAACATCTGATCGTCGGCCGAAGGGGCGGGAGCCATGAGATTGGCGGCTGGTCCGCCCGATGACGGATCGGGAGTGGCGGACGGAGGAGGAAGCTGGGGGAACTGAGCCGGGATGACGGCGTGGTCGGCTCGGGCACGCATGGCGGCTCGAGCTCGTTCGGCGACCGGCGAGTTGCCTGAGGCGGCATCGGCCGTGGGAGTCACGCTCATTTGCACGGAGTGGACGGTGTTGAAGCGGCCGAACCATTCCGAGGCTCGATAGCGATTGCGCGGTTGATCGTCCGATCCGCCGGCAGGCGCGAAGCGAATGTCGACGTTCCCTTCGAGGTACACCAGCACGCGCGAGGGTTGTTGGAGATAGGGATCACCGGAGTCGATCCAAATGACGGCCTCCGAGGCTTGCCCGACGAAGTCACCTTGCCGGACGACGACGGAACCGGACAGATGGTAGGCGTCGTAGGCTCCTTCTTGCCAAGCGGTCCCGCGCGCGGACTCGATCGAAACGGGGAACTGAGCGGCTTGCTCGGGAAGTTGCAGAGCCGGGCCTTCGTTGGAGCGTTGATTGATGGCCGCGTGTGTCACGCCGCTCGGCGGAGATTGTGTCGCCGGTACTTGCGCGGTTCGCGGGTAGTTCGGAGCGGCCGACGAGTTCGTGGCCGGGCCGAACGTTGCCGGATTGGCCGTGGAGCCCGAGGTATTGGCGGGTTGAGGAGCAGGGCCATCGAGGTCACGAGGCGACCGGATCTCTTGGCTGGGGTCGAGCGCGGACCGGCGGATCGGCGTGGTTTCGAGTGGCTCGCGCCATTGTGCGGAGGCAGTCCCGGCGACCGAGACGCACAGGAGCACGCCGATGGCGAATGGCGTGAGGGATCGGGCGGAGTTCGCGGTGGCTAATGCGGACGCGAATTGGAGGGAGGGGCGCGGATCGGGATTGGCGCGAACCGATAGCGCCGACCTGATTCCACGATGAACGCGAATCAGGAAGCGGGCGGCGATTCGTCGCGAGCGCCTGCCTCCCTGCATGCTCGACCCGTCGATTTCATGGGTAGTGTGTGCGAACGAGGTCGGTACCTCTTCCATGGGCACGGACCTTCCGCGAGGGCGGGAGTATAGGAGCCGTTCAAAACGCGACCAAGGCCAATCTCGCCATCCAAGCAATCCACCGAGCTGCAGCCCGGTGCCGCAGCCCGTAGCCGCTCAGGCTCTAATCTATATGCCCTATTTGCCCTATCGCCTCCGTGTTCGCTGCTTTCCCATCTCCCGCCAGGACAGGCGCGCGATGGGGCGAATAATCCGCCGAGCCGCATCACCAGGGCCGACTAGATTCTTGTCTATTTACCCGGTTTGCTTCATGGGTCGTAGAATCGCTGGATTCTCATCTCCCGCTAGGACAGGCGCGCAAAGCCAAATGCAATCGGCAAGCGGCGGGAATGCAGCGTTAGGACAGGCGCGCGATGGGTCCGCGATGGGTTGAACTATTCGCCAAGACCCAGCACGAGGTCCGATTGGCTGTTTGCCTGTTTTACCCGCATGTCTCATGGCCCGTAGAGTCGCTGAGCTCTCATTTCCAGCTAGGACAGGCGCGCACCTGACACCGGTCAGGCGAGCATCGGGCGTCCGACGGATCAGTAGCGGACAGGGACAGGCGCGCGATGGGGCGAGCAATCCAACAAGCCGCAGCACCAGGGGCGCTGAGCTTTCTTCCCAGTTGACTTGTCTGGTCCATGTTCCGCCAGCTTGCTACTTTCTCATTTCCCGCGAGGACAGGCGCGCACTTGGATTAGGGAGGACTGGCTGCTTGTCTATTTTCGCTGTTTGCTCCATGGGCCGTGGAGTTCCTGGGTTCTCATCTCCCGCTAGGACAGGCGCGCAAAGGCACGACGGATCAGTAGCGGACAGGGACAGGCGCATTGGGTTGTCGCGGACAAGGACAGGCGCGCGTTGGGTTGTCCGACGGACCAGTCGCGGACGAGGACAGTCGCGCATTGGGACAGGCGCGCATTGGGGTGGGCGCGCATTGGGGTGGTGGTTGAAAAGCGTGGAATGGGTTGATTGGTGGGAATGGGGTTGGTGTGAGTGATGGCGGTATTGGGTGGTTCTTCGGTGTGTGGGGCGGGAGGACTAGCTTGGATTTGGGGTTTGAGCCATATTCTTGCTCCTTAGTGTCTCCGCGTACTGGCCCAACTCGTCAGCGCGTGCAGAACCGTCGGGACACTCTCGGTTCCACCAGTCCGGACCCTCTCGGTTCCACCACTTCTCCTCAAACCGGTGCTCAGCATGAACGATGAACGTGGTGCCGAAACCGCGACGACGCCCGAGCCGCTCACTGCCGCGACTAAGGCTGACCCGAGCCCCGCTCAATCGCTCCTGCCAAAAACGCTGCTCTATGCGGCCGCCTACTTGCTCGCCGCCTATACCGGAAGCGCACTGGGACTCGCGAGCGGAGGCCAACTTAGCGTGGCTGCCTTGGGGTGGGGACCGTTGCTGGTTTGGAAGTACCTCTTGTTCGCCGTCCTCGGCCTCGACGGCATCCTGGTGGATCCCACCATTGGCCAAGCACTCATTGCCACGGCCGCGATTCTTTCTCTCGGCCTGTCCGTTGGCGTCAACGCACTGACCCAAACCCGGCTCGTGCTGCTGATGAGCTCCCTCTCCACCTTCGCGTTTCACTTGGTTGTCGCTCGCTGGCTTTGTTTGTTCGCACCGAGTCTCATGGGGTAAAGCCGTCCCCCGTGGGGAACGCGATCGCGCACTGGGAGAACCCAACACATGCCCGAGCCCCTCGATAACGACACCGATACCGACTCCGAAGCCGAGCCACACGTCTATCTCCTGATCGAATGGCGCGATGGAACTCCGCTGCAAGAACCCGTCCACGCCGTCCCGCTCGGCGACCGGCTCTTTCGACTCAGCTACTCACCGGGCTTCGTGCAAGGTATCGCCGCGGGGGATGAATTTCGGCTGCTCGACGATAACGGTACGTTCGAGGTACTGCGACGAGCCGGAAACCTCGCCGTCCAAGTCTTCGCCAACGAACCTGTCGCTCCTCTCCGCGACACATTGACTCAACGAGTCGAGCAGCTCGGAGGTTCGCTCGACGGAGCCATCGAACGCGGACTCACTTTCACGATCCCCTACCGAGGCAGCTTCGCGGCGATCGAGAGCGTCATGGATGCTTGGGTCGCCGAACATGCCGGCTGGGAATGGTATTACGGCAACGTCTACGACCCAATTACTGGTGAAACCCCTTTGCTGTGGTGGGAGCGATAAACCAACAACCCACGATCCTCCACCCATCTTCCCCTCCCAGCGAGCCTCGAACCCGCGTAGCCTCGAACGCCCCCCTGCCCAACACTTCGCTGGTCCGATTTTGCTTCATGAAGTAGTCTGAAAGCTCGGGTCGCCACACTCGTCGTGTCCACCAGGAAAGGTAGCGATGTCTACCCAGCCGCCGACAACCGAAGCACCAGACGCGCGGACCTCCGAGCCAAACCGCGAAGGGCGCGGAGCCCGCCAACGCCATCGGTCCGCATGGGCCATGAGCATGGCGGCACATATCGTGCTGTTCGTCGTCCTCGGTTTGCTCGTGCGCCACGTGCCTCAAGGAGCGGCCGATGAGCCTGGTCGCACCGCGGGCATCGTGTTGGCTCAAGTCTCGAATAATTCCACCAACTACTACTCCGAAGCGGACAGCGTGGTCGAGGCTGAAACGACCGAGTCGGCGGCCGCCGCCGCGGCTTCCGCCATGTCCCAAGCTCAGCGCCCTAGCCTCCCGAGCCTCGATGGCCTGCTCCCGAGCGTGCAGGGTGGAGCCGCCGGCAGCACGACCGGAGCCGGTTCCCTCCCCGACGCCACGAGCCTGCTCGAAGGGAGTGGCCTACCCGGCGACATCGGACAAGGGACGACCACCCAAGTGTTCGGCGTCCAAGGAAGCGGTTCGCGATTCGTCTATGTGTTCGATCGCTCGTCCAGCATGGACGACTTCGCGGGAAGACCACTGCAGGTCGCGAAACAAGAGATGGTCAATAGTCTCTTCTCCCTGCGTCGCACCAACGAATTTCAAATCGTCTTCTACAACGAACGACCGACCATCTTCAATCCCAACGCCGGCCCCGCCACGTTGCTGTTCGCGACCGACATCCACAAGGAGGAAGCGGGACGCTTCATCAACTCGATTCGCGCCCGCGGTGGAACTCAACATCTCGAGGCCATCGAAGCGGCCCTCCGCATGAATCCCGATGTCATCTTCTTCCTGACCGACGCGGCCGAGCCTCAATTGACCGCCGAGGAACTGCAACTCATCGACCGCTGGAACCGAACCGCGACGACGATCAATACGATTGAGTTCGGCATCGGCCCGAAACGTGGCGGAATCAATTGGCTTGAACTCGTCGCTCGACAAAACAACGGGCAGTATGTTTACAAGGACGTGACCGAATTCCGCGACGCGCCGTAGACCGAGGCCCTCGCCAGCCGCTGGGCTATGTCGACCAAAGATGATTCGCCGTCATCGCGACGAGGTTGGCCGGTGGACGGAGCCGATCGTCGCGATGAACCAGGGAAGGAGCGACCCGCGAGGTCGAACACATATGCCAAGGGAGGTGAGCTTCGTGATGTCGCGTTCAGCGCTCCCGCGCTCCTTGGGCCCGCGTCGACTCCTGGCACGAAACATCGTCGCGCTCTTGGTTGGAGCCGTGAGCCTCGCACTGTGCGCCAGCCAAAGTCGCGCGGCCGAAAGGCTTTGGTACTTCGACGCTTCCGGCGAAACGCTCCGCAATCGCGCGGGTACGGTCGTTTCCTACCGAGAAGGCCAATGGGAGTTCGATGTGGATGGCGGTGGCACGCTGCGTCTGCCAACGTCGCGCGTGGTCGCTCTTGATTTCGAGAGCTCCGAGAGCTGGACGCGTGGACTGCGCGAGTTTCAAGAGGGCCGCTGGGAATCCGCGTATACCGATCTGATCCAAGCCTATCGCGACGAGCCTCGAGAATGGGCCAAGCTCGAAATCCAGGCGGTCATCGTTCGCTGCGCCGTCGCCACTGGCCGTGATGAAATCGCCTGTCGAGCCTTTCAGGAGTTGCTCGACACCGACCCTCAGACGCGACACCAAGGACTCGTGCCGCTCGCCTGGACTCGTGGAGTCGCCTCCGCGCAGTGGCAAGCGACCGCCGAGGGATGGATGCGCTCCGATGTCGAATGGGATCGTCTGCTCGGCGCTTCGTGGTTGTTGCAGTCGCCTCTCAAGGAGCCGGCGCGAGGCGTGCTTATCGACTTGACCAATTCGCGCGATAAGGCGGTTCGTTTCCTCGCGACCATGCAACTTAACCGAGACGAATTGCTGACCGCCAATGCAGCCCAATTGACTCAGTGGCGCACGCTAATCGAAGAGGCGCCGGCTGAGTTCCGCACCGGCCCTCGCGCTTTGGCGGCCCAAGTCGCCGCGCGGCTCGAACCCGGCGACGACGCCGCGCTCGCCTTCCTCCGAACCGCGCTCGATCAACCTTCCCACGAACTCTGGATCGCCGAAGGCCTGCTCGGAGCCGCGCGACAATTGGCCGCGAATTCGCCGCAAGAAGCTCGGGCCATCCTGGATGAACTCCTCCGCCGATTTCCCGAGTCGGACGCGGCGAAGCTCGGACGCAATTTGAATCTGACAACTGAATGATGAGGCAGCTCATGATGAGCAACATGGTTCATGAACGATCGGCACGCGGTTCTGGACAAGGGACGCGACGCCGTGTCTCGAATTCACGTTTCATCGGCTCATGCCGCGCCATCCTGATGAGTGCCATCTTGATGAGTGGCTTGCTCGCCACGCCGCTCTGGGCCCAAGAATCCGGCGCCACGTCGCCCGAATCCGCCGGGCCACAGTCCTTTCTCGGCATTGTCTTCTCCGGAGGTATCACCGGAGTCGCGATCATGCTGGTCTTGATCACGATGTCCATCGTGACGATCTACCTGATCATCGATCACTTGCTGACGGTGAGACGCAAGGACCTTATGCCACCCGGACTCGACGAACAAGTGCGCCAACTGCTGGCGGCGGGCCAGATCGAGGAAGCCGCGCAGGCGTGTCGCGCCCGCCCCAGCCTCGCCTCGTTCGTCTTGCTCCACGGCATTTCCGAGCTGGAGTTTGATTGGAAGGCGGTCGAGAAAGCCCTCGAAGACGCGCTCGCCGAACAAGCGGCTCGGCTATTTCGCAAAATCGAATACCTCAACGTCATCGGCAATCTGGCTCCCATGGTCGGGCTGCTCGGTACCGTGGTCGGCATGGTGATCGCGTTTCAACAAGTCGCCTCATCCCAAGGAGCCGCGGGAGCCGGAGAACTCGCCGCCGGCATCTATCAAGCGCTCGTGACCACGGTCGCTGGACTGATCGTCGCCATCCCGGCGCTCGCGGCCTTCGCCGTGTTTCGCAACCGAGTCGATCAGTACGTCGCCGAGGCGGCGTTCCAGGCTCAGCAAGTGTTTGGTCCGTTGCGTCGCCGCAAGAAGAAGGCGTGAACTCGCGCGGCCGCGAGTCCGTGAACGTGACGCCGAAGGACGAAGGAGGCGAGTGTGCGAGTTCCAACGCAACGCTCTCGACGCTTGGGCATCAACCTGACGCCGATGATCGACGTGGTGTTTCAGCTGATTATCTTCTTTCTCGTGTCGAGCCACCTCGCGCGACAGGAGGCCAACGTTCCCTTGGAACTACCACGGGCCGACACCGGTGAAACGCTCGATGACGATCAACAGTCACGCATCACGATCAACATGACCGACGATGGCCAAATGTCGGTGGCCGGAAATCCGCTCACGATCGACCAACTCCCCACGTTGCTCGACGACGCGGTGCGAGTGAAGGGAGAGGATTTGGAAGTGCGGATCCGAGCCTCGAGAGACATGCCCTACCGCTTCGCCGAGAAGCTGATGCTCGAATGCACGAAGCATCAAATCTGGAACGTCACCTACTCGGTGTACCGCCGTGAGGAGGCGACGCCATGAAGCGAGTCTCTCCGTTCCTCAATCGAGAAATCGCCTACGACTCGACCATGACGCCGATGATCGATGTCGTGTTCCTGTTGCTCGTCTTCTTCGTATGGACCGCGAGTTTTCAAATCGTCGAGTATCGTTTGCCGAGTGAATTGTCGCTGGAAGTTGGGACGACCGAACAGGACCCCGCCCTTCCCCCGCCCCCCGAGCAAGACTTCGACGAAGTCGTCATTCGGTTGCGTTGGGCCGGCGATGTCACTGCTTGGACGGTCAACGACTCGCTGATCTCGGGACGCGACGAGCTGGTGCCGATGCTCGAACGGATCGCCGCGATCCGACGAGACGCTCCCGTGATCGTACACCCCGACCCCGAGGTTCCCCTGGGAGTCGTGCTGGATGCGTATGACGCCGCCCGACTCGCGGGTTTTGATCAAGTGCAGTACGCGGTGCAGGAGTCGCCGCTATGACCCGCCCCTGCCGCCCACCAAAACCACTGAATCCACCCGCCCGTGGTTCCGCTCCGACATCGAGCCCTCTCCAAGGAAACCCGAAGCGTCGGCAAGGTGTTCTTCCCGCCGGCGAATCCCAGGGCAAACAATCGTTAACCGTTCATGGCCGGTTCGTCACTCTCGAACCAACGCGTTCCCCCGTGCCAAAGCCGGTGAGAAATGTGACTCGGTTCACGACGTGCGCCGCCGCTGGTTGGCTCGTCATCGGTTGCATGGCTCTCGGCTTGAACGTCGAATTCGCGGTTCATTCAATTGCCGCGGTGGCGACGGTCTCGGCGTCGACGGTCGAGGATGAGCCGGATGACTTGCGATGGATCGAGAGTCTTGAGCAACGGCGGCTGTTTCGCTTGGCCGGTCTGGCTCTCGATCAAGCGACTCGTGATCAAAGCGATGCGTCTCGTCAACAACGAGCCCAAGTACGCCGCATCCGGCTTGAAGCGGCCTGGGCGGTCGAAACGCTAGGAGACGAGCGACAAACCCATTGGGACGAAGCTCATCGACTGGCGCGAACCTGGATCGCCGAATCCAATAACCGTCGCCACGAGGTTTTGCTCAAGGTGCAAGATGCCTTGACTTGGTTGGCGGAGGCCGAAGTGTCGCGCGACGAGGATGCCGGCGCGGCGACACGCGACGCGCGGCTCGCTGAAAAAGCGTTGACCGCCCTCAGAGCCGCCAAGCAATTGCTCGAACCTCTCGAGGCGGGCATACCGCAATGGATGAACGAACGAGATCCGCGCGATCAAGCCGCTTGGGACGCCGCGCAGTGGCTCGCGCTGCAACGCAACATTCGATTTCATCTCGCGCGAGTCGCCTTGGAACGCGGGCATTGGTTCGACGAAGCGCAGCGCGTCGACCGCATCGAGGCGTTTCAGTCGGCGGCCGGCCAAATGGAGGAAGTCGCCAGAGTTGTCGCTCTCGATGAACCGCTTGCTTGGCAAATCATTCTCGCGTGGGCACGCAGCGCCCGTGAAATCAACGACCTTCAACAGACTCTCGACGTATTGGTGCCTCCCGAAACGCGGCGATCGGATGAGGATTGGCTGCGTTGGATCGATCAAGCGCCGCCCGAGCTGCGTGGGAGGTTGGTCGCCGAACGCATTCGGCTCGAACAAGAGGCGGGGGCGGCGGCCGCCGCTGGTCGCTGGGCCGTCCGCGCGCTCGAGGGCGAGTTCGGAGCTTCCGCCGATCTCGACCTGGCGATCCTCGAGCGATTGCTCGAACGCTATGAATCGACCGAGGACGAGGCTTTCCAAAATCAAGCCGTGGCCTGGGCCAAGCAAATCGAAACACGTCACGGCGCGTACTGGGGCCGACGAGCGCAGCGATTGTTGGTCGCGGGAGCCGCGGCGGGTCCGGTCGCCAACCTCGATCTCATCATGCAAATCGCCGACGAGCGAACGCTCCAAGGAAGAATCGAGGAAGCCGAGGCCGGTTACACCGAGGCGCTCGCGCTGGCCCGCCAAGGCAATCGCGCCGACATCGAGAAGCTCGCCACCATTCGACTCGCCGCCCTCGCCCAGGCGGTCGGTAAGTACGAGATCGCGGCGGCGCGTTTCACCGAGGTGGTGGAAAAGAGTCGCGACGCCGAGGAACAAAGCCGCATGGCGTGGCTCGCGATTTGGAATCGCGTTCAGCAACTCGAGCCTCTCGCGGCGGATGATGAACGACGAGCAATGCTCGAGGACGAGTTGCTCGCCATCACGACGTCGTTTCTGGACCGGTGGCCCGAGGCCGAGGAGAGCGGTGAAGTTCGGATCGTGTCAGCGACTCGTCACGCGCTGCGTGGCGAGTGGTTGGAGTCACTGGAAATCGCCAAGGGGACCGCGGTGGATTCGGCGGCCACCGAGCGCATGTCCACCGTGATTGATCTCGTGACGATTCGTCTCGGTGCTCAACTGTCGAACAACAGTGACGCGAACGCTTCGAGCTACGAACGTTTGGCGACATTGTGCGACGCGTGGATCGAATTGGCCGGAGCGTGGCAGCCTCCCGCGGACGGACCCGCGGCGGGACGTCGGCTCGAACGATTCGTACAAGGTCTGCGACTCGTGAGTCTGTTGCCGGACCCGCCGGAGATCGATGAATCGACTTGGGCGCCGCGAGTCGGCGAGTGGGCGGGGACGGCGCTCGCGGATGCCGCCGACGAAGAAACCGGGGCCAAGATCGCGGCGTGGCAAGCCGAGTCGCGTCTCGCTTGGCTCGTTCAAAGTGTTAAACGAGGCGCGGCGGATTCGATCGAGCCAACGGAGCTCGAACAATTCTCGAGCATCGCTCCCGCGGCTCTGATCGATGCGGTCCAGAAGATGGCTCAATCGCGTGCGGCGCAAGGGAGTGCCGACGCGCGGCGGGCGATCGCCCAGGTCGAACTCGGCCTGCTCGATCAATGTCTAGGCGACCAACGCGTCGCCGACGTGGCACTGAGAGTGCGGCGAGACATGGCGCGAATCGATGCGTTGCTCGCATTGGGGGAAACCGAGCAAGCTGTCTCGCAAATTCAGAAGGTGGCGGCGGAGAGACCGGATGATGGTCGACTCCAACGCTGGGTGGCCGAGCGGCTCGTGCAAGCCGGAACCGACCATCGCTCGGCGGCGCTCGATCAATGGAGGCGAGTCACGTCACGCAACGCACCTAGAACCGATGGCTGGTTCGAAGGGCGTTACTGGATCGCTCGGTTGACGGCCGAGGGAGGAGACAAGACTCGAGCGAAGCAGTTGCTCGAGTTCCTCAAGGAAACGCCTCCCGGTTGGGATGAGGCTCCCAACCGAGAAGCACTTGAAGCTCTTTACGAGCAAGTCAAACGCTAAATCGCCGCCTTGATGAAGGCGATGCGATCGCGCCAACGGTGGCGAGAATACGCGACCGGTTCGACTAGCGAAGCAAGCTGTCGTGCAGATTGCTCATGCGGTTTCGCAAGTTCGAGGCTCCGACATAGCCACGAACCATTTCGCGGACTCGGCCATCGGGAGTCGCGAGCAGCGTGGTCGGGAACGAGCGAATTCCCAAGCTGCGGACGAGTTCACGGTTCTGGCTCTCGTCGAGATACGTGGCGACGAACGACTCGTTGGTATCCTTGATCATCTCTGGATCGACCCAAGTCGTTTGCTTCATCTCGGTGCAGTAACGGCAGTTCTGCATGGTGACGAAAATCAGCATGGGACGTCCCGTGTCCCGCGCGATCTTCTTGGCTTCATCGATATCTCGATGCCATTCAATGGCGTCTGTCCGCGGCTCCTCCGCATCCTGGGCAATGGTCACCGACGCTCCCATTACGAGCATCATCGCGGCGACCAACGTCGATCCAACGACCCGCATTCCTCTCATCCGTTGACTCCGTGGGTTAAGGAGAGTTTGACGAAGAGGTAAACGGTATCGGTCGCCCAGGGTTTTGCCTACCTCCCCGCTGGAATGGTTTTGGTCGGGGTCGTTGAACGGCCGTTCCAGCGTGTCATTGGCATTATCAAACCCCCAGTGGTGAACTCGAATTTGCCTGACAAATGGCAGGTTCCTCAACGACTCCCTAACGGCGTCGAGTTGGTTGTGGGGGATTGGGTAGTTCCGGGAGGCTTTGGAAAAACTTCACGATTTCGTCGTTGGCGTCGATCTTCGCATTCACGGGGCCAAGTAGCCGGGCCAACAGCCTCCCGCGTTGGGCTCCTGGCCAAGCGTGGCCATGTCCCTCGAGATACATGACCTTGAGTTCGGCTCCGTTGTTCTTGGACGGGTAGTGAACAACACGAGTCGAGTTCTCGTGGCTGATTTCCACGGGATCGGTTTCGCAGTTGATCGCCTCGGCCCACCGAGCCAATTCCGCCTCGACTGGCTCCGTCGTTCGCGATCCCCAAGGGAGTTCACTCTCGCCGCCGGCCAGCGGGCGGACTTCATCGGCCGTTCCAAAGATCGCGAGAGTCGGAACGGGGCGAGCGGGATGCGGACGGTCCACGACTTCCCCAGCCACCACCGCGATCCCTGTGATCTCGTTGGCCATCTCACTGGCGAGCTGAAACGACATGCCCGCTCCGTTGCTGTGTCCGGCGACAAATACGTGCTGGCGATCGAATGCAATCTTGCTTTCGAGGTCGGTAAGTAGATGGCGGATGTAGGCCACATCATCGACTCGCGTGCGAGGCGAGCCGGCTCGCAATTGGCCGGAGTTCCAGAGTCGAGGGTTCGTGAGCAAGTTGGGTTCGGCATTCATGCGAGCCGGTAATCCATCGGGCGCGACGAGCAAGTAGCCGGCTTCGTCCGCGGTCCGCTCCCAACCGTCGTTGCGGAGCACATGTTCGCCGCTCCCGCCAGCACCATGCAGCACAATCAGCAGCGGAGGATGCTCGCCAGCTCGATAGCCGCGCGGGACTCGAACCAACGCGGTTCGTTCACGGTTTTGATCCTCGAGCACGAGCCGGTAGGTGCCCGGCGAAGGTGACTCTTCCAGCGCGGGTTCGTCGGCCGGACTGCGCATGGAGGGAAACACCACGACTGTCCCGGCGAGGAAGAGCCCCGCGATCCAACGCACCGCGGTTCGGGAACGAGATGGAGAACGATCCATGTGAGGCTCCGAAACAAACGACAGACAACAATGCAAGGAATTGGTCGTGAAACCAAAGGAAACCCGAAGCGTGAGTTTTGATGTCGCGCTTTCGGGGATGGCGCGAAGCGGAATTGTTCGTGGCGAAACGGGTTTGTGGCTTGTTCGAGAATTCGAAGAATCCCTCGCTCACGCTTCGGGTTTCCTTTGGGTTCTGCACGCTTTTGAGTTGGTCGACTTTGGCGATGCGTGCAAATCGCAACATCTAAGCCCGGGCAGCGAGGGATTGATTTAATCAGACTCGCCGCATCATGCGGCCGCGAGACGCCCATCGAGGTCGTCTCACGGATCGGATATTGGGATGTGCATACGTTGACCTAGGGCTGCGTCGCCCCGCGCTTCGCTTGGGCTCCTGACCCTAGGCTGTGTTTCGGCGCCCCCTTGGGGCTTAGCAAACGGTAGTTCGACTCTTTTGCA
>JAGQPS010000599.1 GCA_020426595.1 Planctomycetales bacterium | reverse complement strand
GAATCCCTCGCTGACGCTTCGGGTTTCCTTTGGATTTTCACGATTTAGACTTGGTCGACTGGGGCGGAGCTTGAAGAGCTCGCTCTCCACAAGGCTCCGTGGTGAATCACCTCATCAAGTCGTCCGACAGCGAAGTTTCTCACGAAGCACTTTCGGACGTGGTTGGTTGCTTGCCCAGGGCGAGCTGAAAAATCACTGGTTGCCGCAGACCAAGCGCCACCCAGGCCACGACCCCAATGATGATCGGAAAGAACCATGGATCGCCGACTCGAAGATGAGTCAGCACGGCGCCTCCGAGATAACCGGTCAACAAAATCGCTCCGAGGAACGCCGTGCGTGGAATGAGATAGAGCAATGAGACGACGATCTCGACGACGCCGATCGCCGGCAGGATCGACAACGGGATTCCGATCTTCTCCATCATCTCGGCCTTACCTGGCCAGTCGATGAACTTGGGAATCCCGCTGACTCCGATGAGGAACACTCCCATCAAGGCCGTCAGCACCCAACCGATAATCGCACTTGTCCTTGAAGTCATGATCGCAATCGCCAATTCGTTTGAAGAAGAGAGGTCATCAAGCCTTGCGGGTGAACGTGCCCGACATGAACGAGAGCCAAGTTCCATCGGCTTGCTTGATGCGTGACGAGAAGAGATACGTATCCGCGTCGACGAACTCGATGATGTCCTGGTATTGCCCCATCGCTCCCTCACCAAGGAAGCTCGGCCCCTCGGCGTCGAGCGTCAAGACTCGACCGGCTTCATCCAGCGAACCCTCGTAGAGCCAGAGATAAGTCATGCACGAGGAGACAAACGTTCCGACGAACTTCCCGCGCATCGGATCAAAACCCAACGTGATGATCGAATGTGAGGCACTACCCTCGGACGAATCGACCGACATCTCACCGAGGGTCCAGAACTTCCCGAGCGCGCGAGTGGATTGAGTCCCGGTCGATTTCGAACTCGGCTGGTCGGGCCCCATGCTGCACTCATGGACGAACTGCCAGTCGCCCACAAGTTGCTGAAGCCAGTGATGTTCGGTGGTCGGGTCGGGAGTTTGCATGGCGGACACTTTCTTTGCTCAAGCATTCAAAAACAAGAAGCCGGGGAGAAGCAAACGCTGGTCACCAACGCCCCAATCGAGTCCGATCATTCTCGAATCGCCTGATCGCGCTGGGCAATCAGCCGATTGACCTCTTCGTTGGCCGGACGGATCTCGAAGGGTCCCATCCGAACCCCTGGGTGCTTCGACATGAGTTCGACGGCATGTTCGAGGCTGTCCGCTTCCAAGATCAGAATACCGCCGAGTTGTTCCTTGGTTTCGGCGTAAGGACCATCCGTCGCCTCGACCTCTCCGTCTCGATAACGCAAGGTCACGGAGCGAGCCGCGTCTTGGAGAGCCTCGCCCCCCAAGAAGTGTCCGCCTCGGCGAAGTTGGTCATCGTAATCAAAACACTCATTCATCAGCTCCTCCATTCGCTCGGGCGACATCGCGGCGAAGGAAGCTTGATTGGCGTAGCCGAGGCAAATGAATTTCATGATGAGTCCCGCAAGCGAAGCGATTCGTGACCGCGGCGAATCCACGGAAGTTGCAAGATAGTCGCTCGACTCGAGACTCAATCGACACCAGCGGCGCGAAAATGTCGGAAATCGCGCGGCCAAGTGAATGCGGGGGAGACTTAGGAAACCCGAAGCGTAACGGGCTGTTGATTTAAGCCCGACGGATACGATTCGCGCCCAAGCAAAAGGCGAGTTGGGTGCAAAAGAGTCGGACCGCGGTTTGCTAAGCCCCCAA
>JAGQPS010000598.1 GCA_020426595.1 Planctomycetales bacterium | reverse complement strand
AAATCGCCTTTTGCTTGGGCACGAATCTTATCCGTCGGGCTTAAATCAACATCCCGGGCGGGAGCGGCGGGATGACTTCTTCGGTCCGGAGGCCGATCACCAAACCTGACGAGTGCGAGTGGAACCTCCGCGACGCGCTGTCTAAAATGCCGGAGGAAACGACCTCTCTCCCAACCCTCCCAACATCGCACGGCGATGTGCGACCACAAGGAATCCTCGATGACATTCTCTCCACGTACGACTCGGCGACGCTTTCTCGGCGGCATGGCGGCGGTGGGCGCCGCCGGCTTGGTCCTACCAAGGGCTGGCCGCGCATGGGGCTATCGCTCGCCCAACGAACGGCCCACGTTCGCCACGATCGGTCTCCGCAATCAAGGCTGGGCGATCACCGACAAGTCGTTCCAATTCGCCGACTTCGTCGCGATGGCGGATGTCGATTCCAACGTCCTCGGAGCGAACCTGGAAAAGGCCGAACAACGCCAGGGAGTCAAACCGGAAGGCTACGCTGACTACCGTAAGGTACTCGAGCGGGATGATATCGACGCGGTGATGATCGCCACGCCCGATCACTGGCACACGAAAATCGCGGTCGAGGCGATGCTCTCCGGCAAGGACGTGTACTGCGAAAAGCCACTGACGCTCACGATCGCCGAAGGCAAGCTGATCGAAAAGGTCGTGAAGGAGACGGGACGCATCTTTCAGGTCGGCACGATGCAGCGCTCGGAATCGGATCAGCGATTCTTGCAGGCCGTCGCCTTGGTCAAGCACGGTCGCATCGGCCAGGTGCAACGAGTGACTTGCGGCATCAATGGCATGGAGGCGTCCCCCGAGATTCCAGTCGCGCCGGTGCCCGAAGGACTGGATTGGGATTTCTGGCTCGGCCCGGCGCCAGCCGTCGACTATCGCGCTCTTCCCGAGTTGCGACAAGGCTATGGCGGTGGCGTGCCGCTCTACAGCAATGCTCATTACTCGTTCCGCAACTGGCACGAGTATTCCGGCGGCAAGCTGACCGACTGGGGCGCTCACCACGTCGATATCGCGGTCTGGGCTCTCGGCGCAGGCGAAACCGGCCCAAGCAAGGTGACTCCGCTCGAGTTCTCGTTGCCGGTCGAGTATCGCAACGGTTTCCCGACCGTCGCCGATCAATACAACGCGGCGACTCAGTTCCGGATCCAAGTCGCCATGCCGGACAATGTCGAGATGATCATCACGAGCGAAGGGGATAACGGCATTCTGTTCGAGGGAACCGAGGGACGATTCTTCGTGAATCGTGGTCGGATTTCCGGCAAGCCGGTCGAGGATCTCGCCTCCAACCCGCTTCCCGAAGGTGCCATCGAGGAAGTCTACGGTGGGCCGGTGAGCGCGAACCATACCGCGAACTTCATCGAAGGCATGCAAGCTCGCAAGCAGCCGATCTCGGATGTTTGGACTCACAACCGCATGCTCGAGATCTGCCACTTGTCGAACATCGCGATGCGTTTGGATCGCGCGTTGTCATGGGATCCCGTGAAGCGCGAGATCGTGGGCGACAACGAAGCCAACACCTTCCTGGCTCGTGAGAACCGAGCCGGCTTCGAGATCGACATGTAGAGTCGAGCGGTTTGAGAACTAAACGGACAATGAAACAAGCCTCGCCGTCGATGAATCGATGGCGGGGCTTTTCATGCGCGAGCCATTCGACCGCTCGTGCATCACCGCTGGTCGATCGATGA
Organism: Planctomycetales bacterium; assembly: GCA_020426595.1. Classification (GTDB taxonomy): domain Bacteria; phylum Planctomycetota; class Planctomycetia; order Pirellulales; family Pirellulaceae; genus UBA11682. The sequence goes on along the minus strand of JAGQPS010000598.1, from coordinate 113 downwards.
AGTCTCGTTGTCAGTGTTCTCTTGAGTTTCCTTGTCGAGGTCTCCTTCGCCTTCAGCATCATCGCCCGAGCCGGGTTCGCTCGGGGAGGGTGACTCGGTATTGGGCAGTAGCT
>JAGQPS010000597.1 GCA_020426595.1 Planctomycetales bacterium | reverse complement strand
CTCGACCTACCCGATTAGGTCGTCTCGTAGGGGCGTTCCTCGGGGGATCGCCTCGGTGGCGGTTCGGCCCAGGATCGTGGGGAGCTGTTTGGGTGGGAGTCCATAACCGGGTCGGATCGAGCGAACGTTTTGCTCCGTGAACGTTTCTCCCGCCGCGATGTCGGCAATGGCGAACAGCGATCGCCGAAAGGCACGGCTCTTTTCTTCCGAGGCGGTCAGCGTGTAGTTGATCGAGCCGAGCGCCTGTTCGGTGACTCGGACCGCGTCGACCATCGCGCGAAACTCCGCCGGCTCGAGCGAGAACGCGCTGTCGGGCCCCGGAGTCTCGCGCGAGAGCGTGAAATGCTTCTCGATCACGCGAGCTCCCAAGGCGACCGCCGCGACGGGAACCGCGATCCCGAGCGTATGATCCGAGAGCCCAACGGTCACGCCGAAGGTCGAGGCGAGATGCGGGATCGTGTTGAGGTGCATTTGCTCGGGCAACGAGGGGTAGGAGCTCGTGCACTTGAGCAAGATCAACGGCACACCGGCCCGCTGCACGACTTGGACCGCATCACTAATCTCATCGAGCGATCCCATGCCGGTCGACATGATCACCGGTCGCCCCTTCGAGGCGACGTATTCGATCAGCGGGAGGTCGACCAACTCGAACGACGCGATCTTGTAGGCGGGCGGGTCGAGCGTCTCGAGAAAATCGACGGCGGTCGGATCGAAGGGACTCGAGAAACAATCCATGCCGAGTTCCTGCGCGAGCGCGAACAGCTCGGCGTGCCATTCCCAAGGCGTGCTCGCCTCTTGATACAAATCGTAGAGCGTACGCCCCGACCAGAGCGTCCCCTCCCCGACGCGAAACTCAGGGCGATCGCAGTCGATCGTCAACGTATCGGCGGTGTAGGTTTGCAGCTTGACCGCGTCGGCGCCGGCATCCTTCATCGCGCGAATCGTGTCGAGCGCATGGCTGAGGCTCCCCGCGTGATTGGCCGAGAGCTCGGCGATGATGTAGGTGCCGGTACCGCCGGCGAGAACTCGGTTCTCGAGATTCGATGCGCTCATGGTGTCTTCTCCTCGCCCACGATTCGTTCAAAGGTCACCCACTCGCCGTCGTCGTCGATGACCTGAAAGCCATTGGCCATTGCGATCTTGCACGAGCCGACATTGTTCCCGCGAGCCACCGCTCGGACCGTTCCCGACACCTCGTTGAGGGCGAGAGCCACCATGCGCGTGCCCCAACCTTGCCCTCGCGCGGTCGGAGCAACCGTCCAGGAAAGCTCGGCTTGGTCTCCTTGATCGAATCTCACGGTGCCGACGGGGCCCGATGTCGATTCGGCGATCCATAGCGTTCGGTTGGGATCCGCCAAACAAGCTTCCAACCAAGCGCGATGTTGCTCGAACGGAATAGGATCCGTCGTGCGACTCGCTTCACGCGTATGGCGATCATTCCTCCAGGCGTGCAGCATGGCCGCGTCGTCGAGTGTCGCCAATCGCAATCTCAAATCGGACTCGGCCATCAATGATCACTCCCAGACACCGGTGGCGCCGCCAGCTTCTCGCGGTTGACTTCTTGCAATCGCTCGACGACGCGCTGGGCGCCGAGACCATCGTTGGCGCGCCACGCGGCCGCTGCCATCGCTCGAATGCGTTCGGGATCATGCAGTAACTGTTCCACGATGGAAGCAAGACGCTCGGCCTCGAGCCCGGTCGCTGGTCCGAGGTTCACCGCCGCTCCGATGCGTTCGAACTCACGAACGTTGGCGACTTGGTTGTCAGCGACGACCACCAAGCAGCGTGGGGTTCCGAATACGGCCATTTCGTGGTTCGAGCCACCTCCGCCGCAGATCGCGAGGTCCGCCCAGG
>JAGQPS010000596.1 GCA_020426595.1 Planctomycetales bacterium | reverse complement strand
AAACCCGTTCCCGAAATGAGTGATCGGTAGGGCGCGACGCTCCGACGTAACAAACAAAAAGCCGTAGCGGCAACCTAAGCAAGTTACCTCAACCAAGCCCCTGAAGCGACGCTTCCGACTTTGCGTCTTAGCGCCTTCGCGTGAAACCTCCCAGCCCCTTGGCACTCGGGGCCCCCCGTTGCCTTGCTGTTCGGCGACGCTGGGGGCCGCTATCGTTAGTGAGGTCCGAGCATTGCCGGCGAGGAGTGCCGACGCTTGGACCGACTCCTTGGCCTCTTTAGCCCAGAGGCCCAAAGGTGACATCGAGGATTCGGGCGAAGGGGACTCTTGCCGTATGAAGGCTTCGGAAGCAACCACGCTCTATGTCGAACGAGCCTGCGACCGGCTCGGCCTCAACAAGGACCTGCGACAACTCTTGGCGACTCCTCGGCGCGAAGTCCAAGTCGAGATTCCAGTCGAAATGGACGACGGTCGGCTCGAAACCTTGATTGGCTATCGAGTCCAGCACAACAACTACCGCGGTCCGATGAAGGGTGGACTCCGATACCACCATGAGGTCGACCTCGACGAAGTCCGTTCGCTCGCGTCGCTCATGACTTGGAAAACCGCGGTCGTGAACCTTCCCTATGGCGGAGCCAAGGGAGGAGTCTGCGTCGAGAACTCCAAGCTCTCGCACACCGAGAAGGAACGCATCACCCGCAAGTTCGTCGATCAGATCCACGACATCATCGGCCCCTACACCGATATCCCAGCGCCCGACATGGGAACCAATGCCGAAGTGATGGCCTGGTTCCGCAACCAGTACGAGAAGTACCACGGCTTCAATCCCGCGGTCATCACCGGCAAGCCCGTCGAACTCTATGGAGCCGAAGGTCGCGAGGAAGCGACGGGGCGCGGAGTCGGCATCCTCGCCTTCAAGCTGCTCAAGCGTTTGGGTAAGCACCCGCCCGAGATCCGAGTCGCCTTGCAGGGGTTCGGCAACGTCGGTTTCCACGCCGCGAAGCTACTCCACGAATCGGAATTCAATGTGGTGGCGGTGAGCGACGTGACCGGAGGCTACTATCAGCCGGACGGTCTCGACATTCCCGACGCCTTGCGTTTCTCGCTGCAGAATCGTTCGCTCCACGGATACGAGAACGCTCAGCGAATCAGCAACGAGGAGCTCTTGGAGCTTGATGTCGACATCCTGATTCCCGCGGCACTCGGTGGCGTGATCACCAAGGATAACGCCAAGAACATCCGCGCTCCGATCATCATCGAGGCCGCCAACGCGCCCATCGATCCCGAGGCGGATGACATTCTTCACGAAAAAGGAACGATCGTCCTGCCCGATATCCTGGCCAACGCGGGCGGTGTCACGGTGAGCTATTTCGAGTGGGTGCAGAACCTCCAGTATTACAAGTGGGGCCTGAACCGAGTTCGCCAGGAGCTGGACTCCGTGCTCAGCCGGGCCTTCGAGGAAGTTTGGCAGCTGGCTCAGGACAAGTCGGTTTCGCTACGCACCGCGGCATTCATGTTGGCCCTGGAGCGAGTCTATCGAGCCGGAGTGTTGTCGGGCTTTTAGCTTGCCGTCGCCCCCGGCGGCCGGGCTCGGATACTCAGATGTCGCGATTTCACGGTTGGAGTTGGACGGAAGTGTTGGTGGCGTAAGGGGTTGTTGACTTGGTCGAGAAATCGAAGAGTCCCTCGCTGACACGAGCCGGCTTCTGGATCCGAGCAAGGGAGAGCGGCGGCGTGCGACAGAGTCGGCTTTGAACCGGTGGGGAGCGATGTCGTGGCCGCTTAGTCGTTTCGGGAGGAGAATCCCTCGCTGACCGGGCTGTTGATTTAATCAGACTCGCCGCATCGTGCGGCCGTGAGACGCCCATCGAGGTCGTCTCACGGAT
>JAGQPS010000595.1 GCA_020426595.1 Planctomycetales bacterium | reverse complement strand
CGCAACGTGCTCGATCGCCAGGCACTGGAGGCCGCCGGATTCGAATACCACGGAATCGGCAAGAGCTAGTCGCGCGCGAGCCGCCCCCGCCGGTGACTTGAACGCGTCGATCCCAGCCCTCCACCGCCCGCCACGAGCCGCCGATGCCCCGCCGCGTGTTGTTTGTCGAGTCCCGCAATCGTACTCCCCATCTGGAGACGTCGCTGGAGCTCGTCGAGCAGTACTTGCGGCAGGGCGACCACGTCGACTTTTACTTTCTCGGCCATCAACTACCGTTTCGCGAAGGGGTCTCGCGGTTCCCGCCTTACTCGCCGCTCGACAAGCTGCCCGAGAAGGTGGGCATCGAGTCGTTGGCTCATCCCAATCTGCGTTACCGCACGATTGGAGCACCGCTCCCCACCCCGCGATTGAACCGCACGTTCGATGAACTGACCCAACTGCAACAGTTCACTTATCGCGACGCGCCGCTGGGTCTCGGAGTTGCTTCGTCGCTCGTCACCAAGCTCTTCGATTCGCAGCCCGACTTGCACGAGCACCGCGAGCTGGTGAACGACATGCTCAACAGCGCCGCGGCGGTGTTTGACTTTACTCGCCGCATGATCGCACGTCGCAAGATTGATCGCGTGGTGGTGTTCAACGGCCGCTTCTGCAACACGCGACCGGTCGCCGAAGCGGCTCGCCAAGCCGGCGTGGAGCTGTTGTTTCACGAGCGTGGTTCGAGTCGCAATCACTACTGGGTTGGCGATTACATGCCTCACGATCGCCTGCGGCGGCAAGTCGAAATCAAGGAGCTGTGGGAGCGGGTAGGGCACGAGCCCAAGAGCATTGAGCTGGCGAAACGCTTTTACGAGGATCGCCGCGGAGGGCTCGAACAGGCTTGGCATTCGTACACGACCGATCAGGAGGCGGGGCGACTCCCCGCCGGGCTTGGTCCCCGCGAACAGACGATCTCCTACTTTTCGTCGTCCGATGACGAGTACGTTTCGGTCGGCGATTACTACCGGTGGGAAGGTTGGCGGAATCAGCTCGAGGCGGTCGAGCAGTTGTGCGCGGCGATGCCGAGCGACAAGCGGCTGGTGATTCGGATCCATCCGCACCTCACCAAGAAGGCGCCCGCGGAACTCGAGCGGTGGCTGGCGTTCGAGCAACGCGAGAACGTGATCGTGGTGCGGCCTGACTCGCCGGTCGACACCTACGCCTTGATCGAGGCCAGCGCGCTGGTGACCACTTGCCTGTCGACGGTGGGCATCGAAGCGCCGTACTGGGGCGTGCCGTCGATCGCGCTCGGCCCGAGTGGCTATAGCGAGATGGGCGTCTGTGAAACGGTCTCGGACGCCGGTCGATTGAGGGAAGTCCTGACTTCGCCTCCGCCCGTACCATCGAATCGAAGCGGGATCCTCGCGTTTGGATACTATTGCCAAACGTTCGGCATTCCGTTTCGGACGTTTGAGCCATCGGCACTGGCGGTCGGAACCTGGAAGGGAGTCAACCTGCAGCGCAATTGCCCCAGGCACAAGGAACCGATCGAGCCGATTGGCTGGCGCACCAAGCTCGGCTGGTGGGCCCAACGCTTCCTGCCCCTCGGTGTCTAACCGATTCACAAGCCGCCTTGGTCACTCGCGCCGCCGTCAACGAGACGCCATTGACCCACGGCAGCGATGCCCAGAGTCGCGCGGTCGCATCGGCCGCAAGAGCGCATCGGCCGCGAGAGTGTCGGCTTTCGCACCACGAAAGCACGTCCCCGGCCCGCCCCGCGACTCATCACCCTAGACAGAACGCCACGAGTACCGACCGAAGAGTCGCCTAGCCGACGGTAACGACTCGCACGAAGCGATCCCGACCCAGTCCCAAGTCTCGCGGGTCCCCACCCTACGAAATTGAAACCAACGAATCCGTCGACGCGGTCGCGGGTTTCAAGGATACTGGGGCCTTGGTAAGA
>JAGQPS010000594.1 GCA_020426595.1 Planctomycetales bacterium | reverse complement strand
TTCCGAGTACCCACTCAAAGCTTGACAACCAACCCGGCCGCTCCGTGCTCTCCGTTTCTCCGAGGTGCCCCCATAAAAAGGCCCCTTCAAACGCGTCCACAACGAGTCTCCCACCCTCTCCCCTAGAGGACGGCCGCGATGCTGTCGCAGAGGCGATCGATGTTTGCGGAGGTGATGCCCGCGACATTGATGCGACCGCTGCCGACGATGTAAATGCCGAACTCATTCTTCAAGCGGTCGACTTGCATCGGATTGAGTCCCGAGAACGAGAACATGCCGAGCTGCTCACGAATGAACGAGAAATCACGGTCTGGCACGCGGGCGTTCATCGCCTGAACGAAGGCGTCGCGCATCTGTTGGATGCGATCTCGCATCCCGGCCAACTCGGCATGCCAAGTCTTGGTCAACTCGTCATCCGACAGGATGGACGCCACGACGCTCGCTCCGTGTCGCGGCGGGTTGGAATAGTTGGCTCGCACACAGGCCTTCGCCTGGCTATGAGCGGCCGCCGTCGCATCGGTCGTTGGCCCCACGAGAGTCAACGCTCCGACCCGCTCGCCATAGAGGCCAAAATTCTTCGAGAACGAACTGGCGATCAAAGTCTCACCACTTTCGGCCAGCAGGCGCAGACCGACGACATCTTCCTCGAGTCCTCGTCCGAATCCTTGATAGGCACAGTCGATCACCGGCAGCAATCGCTGGGCCCGAATCACTTCGGTAAGAGCGGCCCATTGATCGGCGTTCGGATCGACTCCCGACGGATTGTGACAACTCGCGTGAACGATCACCGCGTCGCCGGGGGCCGCCCCCTTCAAGGCGTTGACCATCGCGTCGAAGTCGAGAGCGCGATTGGCGGCATCCAGGTAGGGATGAGCCGCGGTGCGCAGGCCGGCGGCCTGGAAGATCTGCGGGTGATTCGGCCAAGTCGGTTGGCTGTGCCACACCGTCATGCCGCCGAAATGCCGTCCGAGCAAGTCAGCCGCGATGCGCAGCGCGCCGGTACCGCCCGGACTCTGCACGCAAGCCACGCGTCCCTCGGCGAGAGCCACCGATTCGGCTCCCAACAGCAACCGAGGCACAAGCGTGCGGTAGGACCCGAGCCCATCGATGCCGAGATAGTTCTTGTCCTTCTCGTCCTCGAGCAACCGGCGCTCCGCCTGCTTGACGCAATCGAGGACCGGGGTCTTGCCGGCGTCGTTTTGATAGATGCCAACCGAGAGGTTGATCTTCTCGGGTCGCGAGTCATTGCGAAACGCCTCTCCCAAACCAAGGATGGGATCGGGCGGAGCCATGCGAATCGTCTCGAACATTGCTGAACTCGTCGAAAGGGGGAGCACCGATTGGGGAGCGGCCGATGGCCAAGTCGTCTCGAAACGAACCCGGCTCGTCCGAGTTCGAAGTCGGACCGACGGGCCACGGTATAGCGAGGCGTCAGGACGGATCGCGGTTCGCACGGCGGCCGCGAAATGTCGATAAAACCCGCGAAACAACCGCGATAGGAGTTGCCTCGGGCAGTCTATCTCGACGGCCCATCAGCGTCTAGGACGAGGTATTCGGCCCAGCTCAAGTCGGCTCGCGGCCAGACGGCCGCGCGGAGAGGCAGTAACCGCGAACCCTCGGCTTGCCAGCTCCTAATGTGCCTCGACACGTCGCTGTTCGGAATATCGCGCGCCGGCGATCGACAGGGAAAGAATCGTGGTCCCAAAACCAGGGGCCCTAGCCAACCGGGTAGCCTCGGTCCACAATCGATGGATTCCGGCCCCTCAAGTCCTCGCCGCTCTTGGGCCGGTCCCACCGTAACATCTCTCCCTCCTCGTCGAGAAAGTTCGCGGATCATGAGTCAAGGTCGCGTTGGTATTTGGTTCATTGGTGTGCGGGGTGGCGTGGCGACGACCACCATTCTTGGTCTCGTGGCGTTGCGCCGAGGACTGATTGGAACCAGCG
>JAGQPS010000593.1 GCA_020426595.1 Planctomycetales bacterium | reverse complement strand
TCCTCGGTGCCGAACGCCTAGCGATTTGCTTCCGAGGAACGGGGCGGAAGACGCTTTTCACTGAGCCGTCCTCGCCGACAACGTTCACTGCAGTACCGAACGTCCGCCCAGCACTTTTCCCATTTCTTCCGCCAAGTGAACGGACGGCCACAGGCTTGGCAAAGCTTCGTTGGAGTCGCGTCTTTTTTCATGCGATCGCTGTGGTGTCGCTCAAAGGGAAGAATCCCAGGTCACGCTTCGGAAGTCACGCTTTTCCCGCTTCGCGCCTGTCGACGAATACCAATGCCTGGAAAACCAAAGGAAACCCGAAGCGTGAGCGAGGGATTCTTCGACTTCTCAAACCAGCCATCAACTCGTTGCGCCACCGACTCTACCGTACGGTTGAACAAGGACCTCGTTGTCCTCCCCTGTCCCGGTCCGCCGCCGCGAATGACCGACCGAACGATCGCGACGCCGGTGTTTTCCTCTTCACGATCGTTGGCGGTTGGGCGGCACTCGGCAAGTCGTCTTGCATCAAGTCGCTGATCGTTCGACATTGTCGCGGGAAGCGGAGCCTTGCACTCACGAACGGTGGGGAGCTCCGCGAGGAACGTCCTTTGTTGAAACTCGGTTGAGCGGAAGCCCATGCGCGACTCGGTGTTTGGTCCTGGTCCTGATGCGAGATCGGTTAGAGCGGCCGATGGCAGGGTGCTGCGCGTGCCCAAGGGGTGGGAGCTGTTGCCTCCCGGTGACGCTGGCCTGACTCGGCGAGTCAAACAAGCGGGCGAGCATTGGGTGGTGCAAGAGAAACGCGGACGCCGCACATTTTCACGAGGCGTGTGGGCTCCGGCCGCCACGATTGCTCGGCTGCGTGACGAGCTCGTCGCGGAACGCTCGACCGATGCCTACGCGAAACGGCAGCTCGCGAGTGAACGGCGGCGCGAGAAGGTGCAAGCGAACTACGTGGACGACTTCTATGGGGCGGTTGTCGCGTTTCTTGACTTCCATCCAACCTACGAGGTCTTGGCCGAGCAATTGGCCCGCGCTGTCACCGCTCATGCGACGCCGGTCGGGAGTGGCACCGTCGCGCGGACTCAGCGGATTCCGATCGAGCGCCGCGCCGAGGCGGCCGTCATCGCTTGGATGAGACACCAGACGACGAGCTACGACGACATGGTGATTCCGCGAGTCAAAGGGCGCCGTCGGGAGGTCCGTTCGATGCTGGCTGGTCGGTCCCACCAATTGTTGGAAGATTACCGCCGAGGGCGGTCGCCCAGTCCACGATGCCCCTTGGCGAAGGCTCTCCGCGACTTGGCCCTACGCCGCATTCAGCAACGCGAAGCCGTCCGTAAGGCCGAATCCTGATTGGGGAAAGATCGAATGAGGATCCTGTTCCTACATGGTTGGAAAAGCGTCGTTGGCGGACTCAAGCCAACCTATCTTCAAGCCGCCGGGCATGAGGTGATCAACCCGGCGCTGGATGACGACGATTTTCCAGCCGCGGTGCGAACCGCCCAAGCGGCATACCGGCAGCATCCGCCCGATGTCGTCGTCGGCTCATCGCGTGGCGGGGCCGTCGCGTTGAACATCGATTCGGGCGCCACGCCGCTCGTACTACTCTGTCCGGCCTGGAAGAAATGGGGAGCGGTCGACCGCCTCAAGGAATCATCGGTCGTCTTGCATAGCCGCTTGGACGAAGTCATTCCCTTCGCCGATTCGGTGGAACTCGTCGAACTCAGCGGACTCCCTGCGGAAACGTTGATCGAAGTCGGAGCCGACCATCGGCTCGCCGATCCGGAGCCCCTGCAAGCGATGTTGGCCGCGTGTGAGCGCTGGTCCTAGGACTGGGAGCGTCGGAGTCGCGTTTCAACGCCGTCGCTCCAGCGGAGAAGTCATACGCGTGGAAAGACAAAGGAAACCCGAAGCGTGAGCGAGGGACTCTTCATTTCCTCGGACTAGCCATCGACTTG
>JAGQPS010000592.1 GCA_020426595.1 Planctomycetales bacterium | reverse complement strand
GCTCGTGGCGACCTACTCGAATCAGCCGGAAGACCTGCGCGAGCAAATCGAGCGTCTCCTAGATGTCTCGGAGTAATTCATCGGTGAGCCCCTCGAAGACTCCCTTTCGAGCGGGTGGAGTTCGGAGTCTCGCGTTTCGTGTCGCGGCGCGCGGGGCGGCTCGACGAGCGAGGCGCGTCGACTCGGTTGGAGGGCTGGGTCGCTCTCAACACCCACCGGGAATTGGGAAAAGCCAATCGCGTTTCTGAGGTACCCAAGCGATAGGCTCGGTGGACATTCGCTTCGCGTCGCGTTTGGCCTGGGTGTCCGAGTCCGCCATTGGAGGCGACTTACACGCCCTTGAGGGCTATCTGGGTTCGTTGACACGCCCCCAATCGGCTCCCTAAACTCGTGCTTCGTTTTGACGACCGCAGGCTCGGGACAGGGAGACTCCAGGGAATGTCCGATACGGATCATGATGAAATCGACAATGTGATGCGCGAAACGCGGATGTTTCCGCCATCCGCCGAGTTCTCGGCCAAGTCGCACATTGGTTCGGTCGCCGCCTACGAGGCAATCTATGCCGAGGCCGAGTCGGATCCGGAGAAGTTCTGGGGGGACCTGGCTCGCCAGGAACTGCATTGGTTCGAGCCGTTCGAGACGGTGTTTCAGCGCGGCGCCGAGGGAGTCGAGTGGTTCCGCGAAGGGAAGACCAATCTCTCGTACAACTGTCTCGACGCTCACGTCGCCAACGGACTCGGTGACCGCGTCGCGATTCTTTGGGAGGGGGAACCTGGGGATGAGCGGCGTCTGACCTACCGCGAATTACTGAGCGAAGTCTGCCGGTTCGCCAATGTGCTGAAGCAATTGGGCGTCGGCAAGGGAGACCGAGTTTCGGTCTACATGCCGATGACTCCCGAGTTGGCGATCGCGATGCTCGCGTGTGCCCGCATCGGCGCGATTCACTCGGTGATCTTTGGTGGCTTTTCCGCCGAGGCGATCGCGGATCGCAACAACGACGCTCAAGCGAAGCTGGTGATCACCGCCGATGGCGGCTGGCGCCGGGGCAAGCGTTTGGAGCTCAAGGCGACCGTGGACCAGGCTCTCGAGAAGAGCCCGTCGGTGGAAAAGTGTCTGGTGCTTCAACGAACGGGTCACGACATCGCGATGCGTCCGGGCCGCGATGTTTGGCTACATGAGATGCTTGAGCAAGTCTCGGATGATTGCCCCGCCGAGCCGCTCGAGGCCGAGGCGCCGCTGTTCATTCTCTACACGAGCGGTTCGACCGGAAAACCGAAGGGTATCAAGCACACCACGGCGGGTTACGGTCTCTACACGAAGATGACGTTCCGCTGGGTCTTCGACCATCGCGACGAGGATGTCTACTGGTGCACGGCCGATTGCGGTTGGATCACCGGGCACAGCTATATCGTCTACGGTCCACTCGCCAATGCCGCGACGATCGTGATGTACGAAGGGGCTCCCAATGCTCCGGACGAATCACGTTTCTGGCAGATCGTCGAGAAGTACAAGGTTTCGATCTTCTACACCGCTCCGACGGCGATTCGTGCGTTCATCAAATGGGGTGATGAGCACGTCGAGAAACACGACTTGTCGAGCCTCCGGCTGCTCGGCACGGTGGGCGAGGGAATCAATCCCGAGGCGTGGATGTGGTACCACCACAAGATTGGAGGCGGTCGCTGCCCGATCGTCGACACGTGGTGGCAAACGGAAACGGGCGGAATCATGATGTCGCCGCTTCCTGGGGCGATTCCAACGAAGCCCGGCAGCTGCACCCGCCCCTTGCCGGGCGTGATTCCCAAGATCATGCACACCAATGGTTCGGAGATCACCGCTCGAAACCAGGGTGGCATGCTCTGTATTTCCCAGCCGTGGCCCGGCATGTTGCGAGGCATCTGGGGGGATGAGGCTCGCCATCAGGAACAGTATTGGACTCGCGTTCCCGGCAT
>JAGQPS010000591.1 GCA_020426595.1 Planctomycetales bacterium | reverse complement strand
CGCTTTTGGCATGGTCGACTAGGGCGAAGCGCTACATCAAGACTCACGCTTCCAGTTTGCTTTGGTTGGTCAGCGCTTTTGGCTTGGCCGGATGGGACGAAGGATGAAAAAAGAGGCGTCCCACCGGGTGACTTGGGTGGACTCGGCCGGGGAGAAACTGGCGGGAGTCGCTTGGGCGAGTGTCGACCAATCGACACTGAGTGTGGAGATCGCCAGCGGCGGAGGTTATCCTAGCGACCCTCACACCACCAATCGCATTGGGAGCGTCGCATGGAGTCTCATAACGCCAAGCTCGGCGTCGGACTGTTTGTCGTCTATCTGACTCTTTACGGCGGGTTCGTCGGCATCAACGCGTTTGCTCCCGAGAGTATGGAAGCGACTCCCATCGCCGGACTCAATCTCGCGGTGCTCTACGGCGTGGGCCTGATCTTCTTTGCTTTTGTTTTGGCGATGCTCTACGGGGTCCTCTGCAAGGACGCCCGAGACACGCCCGCCGGCACGAGTGATTCCGCGGCTATGTCTCGTTCCGCGAGCTCGGCCGACGCCGACTCGTCCACGACGACTTGAGAATCCCCGTCAGAGTGTCGGCGGCCCATCACGGTCGCCAGACGCTGGCTCCTACTGGCTCCCACCACATTGCTTTTGCTCCACAGGGGATGCTTCCGTGCTTGAAGGTCCTTCCACGCTTTCGCTCGTTCTGTTCGCGATGTTCGTTGGAGTCACGTTGGGGTTGAGCCTCTATCTTGGCCGGCGCGCCAAGTCGAGCGAGGGATACTTCGCGGCTCACGGACAGATTCCCTGGTTCGTCAACGGAGTCGCGTTCGCGGGAGACTATCTGTCGGCCGCATCGTTCCTCGGCATCTGCGGCATGATCGCCTTCTACGGGTACGACGGTTTCCTGTATTCGATCGGCTATCTCGCCGGTTGGATCGTCGCGTTGTTTGTCGTGGCCGAGCCGATGAAGAAGCTCGGCAAGTTCACGTTCGCCGATGCGCTCGATGCCAAGTTTGGCTCGCGCGGGATCCGTTTCGCGGCGGGTGTGAGCACGCTGGTCGTCAGTGTCTTTTATCTCATTCCGCAGATGGTCGGAGCCGGAGCGCTCGTGCAGCCGTTGTTGGCGTTGCCGCATTGGGCCGGCGTGATCATCGTCGGCGCGGTCGTCGTCTTCATCGTGCTAACCGCCGGTATGGTCTCGACGACATGGGTGCAGTTCATCAAGGGCGGACTGCTCGTCGTGTTCAGCGCGGTGCTGACTCTGATGATTCTCAATCGTGGCTTGTCGGTTCAAGAGGGAGGAAACGACGGTTACAAGTTTGGCCGCCTCGGACCGTTCTCCGCGGCTGATTGGGAAAGTGAATTGACCGCCGCCTTGGCCGCCGATTCCGCTCGTCCCGCCACCGAGATTCTTGCTCCCACCGGCGTTTGGGAGAAAGGCCAGATCGTGCGGCTGCGGGAGACGGACTCCGGTGCGACCAGCTACTGGGCGCTCGGCGATGAGTTTCCCGAGGGAGCGACCGATGCGGGCAATGGGCGAGTTGTCTTGCGCGAGTGCCAGTCGGTGGTCACCGAATCGGATGGCCGCACATGGATCAACGGGACATTGCAGCAAGAGGGCGAGAAGCCAACCAAACTCCATCGCGTCGGTCAGCTCGAAAGCTTGGGTGACGATCGCCAGTCGACTGGACCGCTCGGACCGACAGGTTTTCTCGCCGCGATCCAACAATCGACCGCCGTGTTGTGGCGCCCGCTGGATGTGAAACTCGAGCCCGGCACGAGCGATACCGAAGCGACCGGAACGGAAGCGACGGTCATCAAACTGTATGTGCCCAAGGCGACGCACGGGACACGGTTGTTGCGACCGGGCGAGCATCCAACGTTCGCCGGTATTCGGAGCGAGAAGCTGGTCGACAAGTTGAACTTCTTGTCGCTGATGATCGCGCTCTTCGGCGGAACCGCCAGTCTGCCTCACAT
>JAGQPS010000590.1 GCA_020426595.1 Planctomycetales bacterium | reverse complement strand
TGTTAATGGATCATGTTTCCGCTTTCGGAATTAGGTAGGGGAAAGCCCCGGTCAATCCGGCGCGCAAGGCCGGGGTGGTTCCCACATGCGATGTCAACCATCCGCACAAAGCTCGGTGGCCGTTGTTGACGAGTTTCCACCTCGCGTAGACTGACAGCGCGGCGAATGCATGCCGCTCGGTTCGGCTTGTCCAGGACGAAGAATCACGAGGGAAACACATGACGACTCGCCCGTCGGTAACTCCTTTGACCCGTGGCGAGTCCCTTGCCCCCGCCTTCGCTCGTGCGAAATGGTTGCCGTTGATCCGCGCGGGGCTGTTGCTGTTTCCTTGGATCATGGTTTCGCCGGCAACGGTGCGAGCTGACGAATCGCGGCCACTTCCGCACATCGTGGTCTTTCTCTCGGACGATCACACTTGGCGAGATTCAAGTGTGTATGGCTCGCCCGATATCGCCACGCCAAACATGGCGAGGCTCGCCGCGGCCGGGCTCACGTTTGACAACGCGTTTGTCGCTTCGCCATCGTGCGCTCCGAGCCGAGCCGCCTTGTTGACCGGGATGTACCCGGCGAGCAACGAAGCGGAGGCCAATCATTCGCGCCCCCGCGCGGACATCCGAAAGCTGCCGGCCTACCTACAAGAGGTCGGTTACGAAGTCGTCTCGTTCGGAAAGGTTGGCCATTACCGACAGACTCCCGACTACGGCTTCGATGTCGCTCGTCACTTCACCTACCACGATGACGTGGCGGTGGATGAGGCCATCAAGTGGCTGCGCGAGAGAAAGTCGGACAAGCCACTCTGTTTGTTCGTGGGCACCAACTGGCCGCATGTGCCTTGGCCCCAAGATACGAATGGCATCGACCCGGATACTCTGGTCGTGCCGCCGAATCACGTCGATACCGTCGTCTCACGCCAGTGGCGGGCTCGCTACGTGGCGGCGATTCAAACCATGGATCGCGAACTCGGAAACGTGTACGACGCGGCTCGCGAAGTGTTGGGTGACGATGTGTTCTTCTTGCACACGAGCGATCACGGAGCTCAGTGGCCCTTTGGTAAATGGAATCTTTACGACGACGGCATTCGCACGCCGCTCATCGTTTCCTGGCCTGGCCACATCGAGGCCAATACTCGTACGCAAGCCATGGTCTCGTGGATTGATATCCTGCCGACGCTCCTCGAGATCGTTGGCTCCGAGCCCGAAGAGTCGGTTGATGGAAAGTCGTTTTTACCCGTGCTTACCGGAGAAGCCACGAGTCACCGCCAGGAGATCTTCACGACGCATAGTGGAGATGGCAACTTCAATGTGTTTCCGATTCGCGCCGTCGTGACGGAGGACGGTTGGAAATACATCCGCAATCTGCATCCCGAGTTTCTTTACTCCAGCCATGTGACCAAGAATGTCTCCGACAACAGCTATTGGAGTAGCTGGGTCGAAGCCGCCGAGCGAGAGGAACTGGCTCGGGCCCTGGTGTGGAAGTATCAACATCGAGTCGCGGAGGAACTGTATCACACCGGTTCCGACTCGTACGAGCAAACCAACTTGATCGAACAGCCCGAACACCAAGAGCGCCTCGCGGAGCTGCGACTCAAGCTCGATCGGTGGATCGAGCAGACTGGCGACCAGCAGCGGGTATTCGGTGAGCCTCAACTGCGTCCGACGAACGACGAGCCTTGAACGATACAAACAACACTTGAACGCACCGTGTCATGTTGATCCACGGGTTTCAGCCACCGTTTGATTCCGCTTCGATCGGTCGGCGGAATACCGGTTTGCCTTCATCGATAACCGGGAACTCCGGAACTCGCACACCCGCGTCCCGGCAAGCCGCCATGGCCGAGTTGATCGCCTCGACCGGGACGTCGGGAGCAACGCCCAGGCTGGCACGGAATCCCGTATCCAACGCGAACCCACCGCGAACCTGCTTCAACATCACACCTCCGATGACGACGCCCAGATTGGACGCATCCGCCTCG
>JAGQPS010000058.1:16151-21519 GCA_020426595.1 Planctomycetales bacterium | reverse complement strand
TCGCCTGTCGAATCCACCAAGTCGCGTATGTCGAGAACTTGAAGCCCCGACGATACTCGTACTTGTCGACGGCTCGCATCAATCCGGTGTTTCCCTCCTGGATCAAGTCCAGGAAGCTGAGTCCGCGATTGCGATACTTCTTGGCGATCGACACGACGAGTCGCAGATTGCCACTCGAGAGTTCGCGTTTGACGTCCTCGAACTCCTTGCGTCGTCGCTTGCCTTCGTTGACTCGAGCTCGCAGCGATCGCGGTCCCTCCTGAGTGATGACCAGCAAGCGATGGAGTTCACGGCGAAGTTCGGTGCGCTCCTCGGCGAACTTGTCATCGCCGGCGAGCACGACCAAGCGGTCGCGAATCTCGCGCATCCGATCCGCGTACGCCTCGAGCTGCTTGAGCAACGGGGTGACGCGCCGAGTTCGGAGACTAAGTTCCTCGACCAACTGCAGGCTCTTGCCACGCAAGGCTTGGAGCTGAGTGCGAATCTCGTTCTTGCGAGACTCCGGAGTGCTTCGCTTGATCAAGTCACGGAACAACCGATCCGAACGTTCGATCAGTGCGTCGAGCGTCCGCAGGTTGTGAGGCATGCGGGCCTGGATCTGTTCCTTGGTCAATCGCTCGGTGAGCGAGACCTTGATCGTTCGGTCGAAAGGCAGTTCTCCCGCCGCGACCTTCTTGAGCGTGTCGACCGTGGCTCGCAAGGCATAGGCCGAACCGAGCAACGCGCGGCGGAACTGCTTGCGAGTGATCTCGATCTTCTTGGCGAGTGAGATCTCCTGGTCGCGGGTCAGCAACGGAATCTCGGCCATTTGACTCAGGTACATCCGGATCGGATCGTCGCTGGGCCGAGCCGCCGATTCCACCTTGAGCAGTTCACCGACCTCCTGCTCGATCAATTGCAGCTCGTCGGGAGTCGGCCCCTTGCGCACGTCTTGCTCGAACGCGTCGACAGGAGCCTGATCAACCAGTGAGATCCCCTGCTCTTCCAAGGCTTGGAGGAGCGAATCCATTTTCTCGGGGCTCACATCCTGATCGGGGAGCCACTGCGAGACTTCGTCGTAAGTGAGATAGCCCAGCGTTTTGCCGCGCGCGATGAGCGCGGCGAGATCCTCTTCCACGTAATGCACGTGTCACCTCCTGAGACTTCCTTGTCCTTCCGGACACGCTAACGAAAGAGCGATTCACTGAAAGGCTGGGTCGTGAATCACTCTTTCCCAGTAGCCTCGACACGTTGATCGGACCAAGAACATGCCTGCGATCGGAGCGACTCCATGAGTCGCTTGGATTCAGGCGATCGGTTCCGCAGAGGCGGTGAAGGAGGGTGGAATTCCGGTAGAGTTCGTCGTGTCGCCTGGCCCTCGGGCTACGGGCGAACCACGCACGGCGGCTACCGGTCGCTTTCCCATTCGTTCGAAGGTCGACTCGAGCGACTTGCGTCGTTCGCGCGAGCTAACCACTAGTGGTCTCAGTGAAGTCCACCATTCCGAACGGCCAGGCTTCGTCTAACTAACGAGCCTTACACCCGTTCGAGTAGCCAAAACCCACCGAGGGAAAACGGCAAGCGTTCCATCGCAATCATCACCGACAAAGCAGAGCGATCGTTCCCGGACCATAACGGGTCGAGGGAGCGAGTCACGGTCCAAGCCCAACCTTCCTATGGTTGAGACTCGGGCCGCCGCAATTCTTGCTCTCGCTGCTTCTCCTGCAGCATTCGCAACAAAGCCGCTTCCTCTTCTTCCTGGCTCAGCTGGTGGCTGGCCAAGGCGGCAAGCGTCTGTTGTTGGGCTCGGTCCACTCGGACCTTGTCGAATGCCTGTAGCACTTGTTGTAACCATTTGGCGATTTCCGCCAAGTCGGATTTCGGGCGCTGTGAGGCTCGCTCATCAAGTTCCACCAAAAGACTCTTGAGCTCGGCATTCTCCGTCGCCGTGAGCAAGTTGGAAAAACTGGTCTCCATCCCCTGTTGATAGCATTCCTCGATCCAGCCATATACGGCTCGCATCGTCGGATCAATGAACTCCTCCAGCGGGACTTTTTCCAGGGCCAAATCAATCTGATCGGGTGCTAGAAGCAGGATCTCGATCAGGTCGATTTCGCGAGTTGGCCAGGATTGGGGAGACGTTTGGCGAATCGGCATTGCCGCGGCGGGTGAGGGTTCGGAAGTCGGATCCCCTTGAGCCAGATGCAAATCGGCCGGCTCCCATGGACCCTCCTCGTACCACGGCTCTTCCGAATCGAACGAGGGCGTTCCATCGGATCGCCCCGCCGGGTCGGATGGTTTGACGTGCGCAGGTCGGCCGACCGGCGCGCGGCGATCGGCTTGCCCTAGGCGCGCGGATGGATTCGCCAAGCCGGTTGCAGGGGCATCGCCGCGATGACGAGAGCGGCGCGTCTTGCGGATGACCTCCAATCGCCGACGAAGTTCCTCGTCGGGAACCGCCAAGGATCGAGCCAGTCGAGTGAGGATTTGTTGTTCGCGCAGCCGAGCCGAGGAATCGGTCAGCGAGTGACGCGGCGCGTGGGCCAGCGTGTTCAAGACTCGCTCGGCCGCCTGAAAGGCGCGATGCGTGTCCTTGAGCGGATCGAACCCAGCGAATTCCGTGCGCAGTTTGTGGTCAAGCGCGTCGGGCGCCGCATCGATCAGGCTCAACAGCGCCGGGCCTCCCTCGGCGAGCAAGTAATCGCACGGGTCGAGACCGCTGGGCAGCGTGAGGATCCGCAAATCCAAATCCGACCCGACGAACAGATCGAGCACCTCGTTGGCCCGGCGTTGCCCCGCGGCATCGCCATCAAGCAGCAACACGACTTGATCGGCGAACCGCCGTATCAGTTTCATGTGTCGCTCGTTGAGCGCCGTGCCAAGCACCGCGGTGGCGATGCGCACGGAATGCTGCCAAGCCATCATGACATCGGTATAGCCTTCCATCACGACGATGCGACGCTGTTTGATGATCTCGTCGCGCGCCGTATCGAGCCCGTACAGCACGTCGCTCTTGGAGAAGAGTTTGGTCTCCGGCGAGTTGATGTACTTGGCGACCGACCGTCCCTTGTCTTCTTGCTCTTGAGCAAGTCGCGGGAGCACCCGACCGCCAAACGCGATCGGTCTCCGCTGCGTATCACGGATTGGGAACATCACTCGGCCGCGAAATCGATCGAGCGTCCGCCCCGAACTCTCGGAGCGCGAGACGAGGCCCACCGTTTCCAAGTCACCAGTGGCGATCTTCGCGCCGCGCCCTCGGTCGATCAACCACGACCATTGGTCCGGAGCATAACCGAGCTGATACTCCTCGATCGCCTCGGCACTGAGGCCACGTTGTCGCAAGTACTCCCGCGCTTCGATCGCTTCGGGTTGCTCGCCAGCAAGGAAGTCCCGAAACTGCCCCGCCGCCCAAGCGAGTACCTTGTAGAGGCGTTGCTTTTCGTCGCGGTTGGCCGAGGAAGGTCCTTGTTGGTAGCCATCGTTGAGCGGAATCCCGGCTTGGTCGGCCAGCATCCGCAAGGCCTCGCCAAAGCCAATCCCTTCACGCTGCATCACGAAGCTAAAGACGTCGCCGCCGATATTGCAGACCCAGCACTTCCACGACTGCCGATCCGGATTGACCTGCAAGCTGGGGCGACGGTCATCGTGCCAGGGACAGCGAGCGACGAAATTACGACCCTGCCGACGCAGTTCCAAACTGCGGCCAATGAGTTCGACAATATCGATCGAAGCGCGAACTCGTTCGCGTACATCGAAATCCGTTCCGGCCAACGTCGCCTCCGTTAGGCCCAGAGTCTAGCGACGAGCCGGGCGAGAATTGCCAGGAGCCTCGTTCGGATATCCGTCGGGAGCGGTCCACTCCTCGTCGCGACCATAGAACAGCATGTGCTGCCAAGGGAGTTCATCGAACGACTCGACGAGCTTGAAACCGTTGGAGGTCATCTCGAGGTCGACCTGTTCCTTGCTCATCTTATGCAAGGGCTTGATCGGCACGTCCGGATCCTCGGCTCGGTACTCCAACAAAACAATCACGCCATCTGGCTTAAGAGCTCGTCGAATACCGGCCAACATGTGCTGCGGATGGGAGAACTCGTGGTAGACATCGACCATCAATACGAGATCGATCGAGTCGCGCGGCAGTCGCGGATCGTACATTGAACCGAGAATGGGCGAGATGTTCTCGATGCCCGCCGAGTCCGCTCGATCTCGCAAGAAGTAAAGCATCTCTGGCTGCACATCGACCGCGTAGACTTGGCCTTGCTCGCCAACCAAACGAGCCAGTTGCAACGAATAGAATCCATTGCCGCAGCCCATGTCGCAGACGTTGGCGCCGGGCTTCACGCCTAGGTTCGTCAGCATCAACGAACAGCGTTCCTCGCTTTCGCGATTCTCACGGACGAGCCACTCGGCTCCCGAGAAGTGCATCGTCTGCGCGATGACTCGGCCTTGATACACTTCCAGTCCACGCGGCATCGCCGACGCTTGCCGCCCCGGACGAGGCTCGTCTTGAGCCCAGGCGGCGCGAGTCTGGCTTGTTAACAACACGCAGAGAGCAAGTGCTCCCAGTACCGAAATCCTTCGCCAGCGGTTCGTTCGTTTCGTCATGCCGTGTTTCTCCTGCATTGAAAACGGACCACTGATTGGCTCGATCGGACCAAAACCGACGAGCCAACGATTCCAGTGGAGTTTCGCGACCTGGCGACGGAGCGTGTTTCGTTACGCCTCTCGCACGGTTTCGGCTCGGAAGCGTTGAATCAAGTCGAGGGTAATGGGCCCCACCTTGCCCGTGCCGATCTCGCGTTGATCGACCTTGACCACCGGTACGACTTCCGCCGCGCTGCCGGTCAAGAAGCACTCCTCGGCGATGTACACGTCGTGGCGAGTCAGCGAGATCTCGTGCACCTTCAGACCGGCTTGCCGAGCCAGATCGATCACGACGTCTCGCGTGATGCCGCCCAGGATGCCGGCGTCGATCGACGGGGTGAACAATTCGCCTCGTCGGACCAGGAAGATATTGTCACCCGTGCATTCCGCCACTTCGCCCTTGTGGTTGAGCATCAAGGTTTCGACGCAGCCCGCTCGGAGCCCTTCGATCTTGGCCAGAATGTTGTTCAGGTAGTTAAGGCTCTTGATGCGCGGATTGAGCGCGGCGGGATGGTTGCGGATCGTCGACGCGGTCACGATCTCCAA
The DNA here is from genome assembly GCA_020426595.1 of Planctomycetales bacterium. Lineage (GTDB taxonomy): Bacteria > Planctomycetota > Planctomycetia > Pirellulales > Pirellulaceae > UBA11682. The sequence continues at coordinate 16,350 of JAGQPS010000058.1, read as the reverse complement.
ACCGGACTCGTAATACTCCGCCGGATACAGCGTGATCTTGTCGGCGATGATGATGATCTGCGGATCGCTCGTGCGATTGGGATCGAGTCCGAGGGAGCCGGCTCCGCGGGTGACCACCAAGCGGATGTAGCCGTCGACCAAGCCGTTGGCCTTGACCGTCTCGTACATCGCCTTCGCCATTTCCTCCTGCGACATCGGG
>JAGQPS010000058.1:9318-16052 GCA_020426595.1 Planctomycetales bacterium | reverse complement strand
ATATGAAGCAGGATGGCTCGAGCCGATTCCCATAGCCGGTCGAGATGCTCCTGGAGGCGGAAGATGCGGTTGGAGTAAATCCGCAGCCCCTCGAAGACGCCGTCGCCATAAAGCAGACCGTGATCGTAGACGCTGATCTTGGCCTCTTCCTTGGGGACCAATTTTCCATTCAGATTGACTTGCAGACTCATGGGAATCTCGTTGAGGGACAAACTCGTTGAGGGGCGAGAAACTCGATCGTTGGTATGGGCGGCTGATGAGGGAACGACCGATTTGGCGAGGTCGAGGATCCCCGAAGCCGCGGTCCGGTGGCAGGACGCGAGGAGCGGTCGAGCCGTTCGCCAAAAAATTAGGGGTTCTCTACACTCGGGCCTTCGCCACGCGCTAACTCCACGCGGCAGCGCGGTTGATGCGCGGTGGCTAGTGACCGCCGAACATGCAGCCGCTCGCACACTGAGGCTTGCCGCACCCGCCTCCTTCCGAGGCGATGGGGAGGCTCCGCTCCGACATGCTGGGAGCGGCGGGCACACTGAGTTGTTTTTCAAGGCGTTTGCTTTGACACGACGGGCAGACCGGTTGCTCGCTTCCGCGAATGAGCAACTCGCATTCCCGCTGACAATCCTGGCAACGATACTCATAAAGCGGCATGGGTCTTCTCTTTGTTTCTCGAAGACAGTGTTTCCCGAAGACAGTGTTTCCCGAAGACAGTGTTTCCCGAAGACAGTGTTTCCCGAAGACAATGTTTCCCGAAGACAATGTTTCCCGAAGACAATGTTTCCCGAACTCGATCGTTCCGATTGGGCTCGCCCCGACCCGAAACATCCTCGACTCAGAGCACCTACGACTCGTCGCGCTTTCGACTCGGAGCACAACGCAATGCAAGGCAATCCAGCCCCGCGAGACACCAGGCCCAAGCCGAGTGGCCCAACCGAAGCCGAGAAACACTCCTCGTCGAAGCCAACCTTCGCGCGTGAGGCCCGTGGCGCGGACCGCATTCTAACACGAAACGAAGTCCGTCAAATCGACCGCTGGGCGATCGAGTCATTGGGCCTTCCTGGGATCGCCCTGATGGAGAACGCCGGAGCGGGCACCGCTCGGATCTTGTCGCGCGAGACCGAAAATCAAGGTGGGGGGCCTGTCATTATCCTCTGCGGTCCGGGGAATAACGGAGGAGACGGTTTCGTCATTGCCCGTCACCTCTGGAATGTCCAGATTCCCGTCGTCGTGCACACGGCAATCCCCTCGGATCGCTACCACGGAGACGCACTGATCAACCTGCAGGTCGCCCAGCGATTGGGAATTGACGTGCGGATGAGTGCCAAGGCGGAACCGGAGGCGGTGGTGCGCGGCGAACACGGCGCGAAGCCCTCATGGATCGTGGATGCACTGCTCGGTACCGGAGCAACCGGCCAACTTCGAGAGCCAATCCGCTCGTGGGTCGAAGCGGCCAACGCGATCGATTGCCGCCGCCTCGCGGTCGACCTCCCCACCGGACTCGACGCGGATGAGGGAGTGCTGGAGCTACCGATCTTCCAGGCCGATGTGACGGCGACGTTCGTGGGGCTCAAGCCCGGCCTGCTGCAGCAAGCGGCTCAACGGTGGGTCGGCCGAATCGAGGTGGTCGGCATCGGCGTCAACGGACCCGCGGAGTACGACGCGGACTCCACGCGATGAATCGCTCCAACGAGGTATCCCAGAGCCAAGTTATTCCTCGTAGCCATAGCGTTCAAAGTAGAACGCCCAACGATCGCGGACTTGTCGGGCGAGTTCCGGCTCGAGCTGATGGCGGTTCGGTCGGTATTCCCGTTGGCTCTTGATGAACGCCTCGACCTCGGGCCGGGCGGGCGCGAAGTCCCCTAACTCGCTTCGTTCGTAGACTCGCTCGATGGTCGAGAGCGGCTCGCGCACGAGGTCTTCGTAGCGGACCTCGATCAGATGGCTGGCGGGAACCTTGGCTTCCTGAGCCTGAAAACCGGCGTACATCCGTTCAAAGCAAGTGAGCACGTATTCGTTGAGCCACTGGTCGTCGTATCGCGGCAACTGAAAGCCTTGGGCTTGGTCGAGCGATCGCCAGAGTCGTTGGGTCGACGGGAAGATCTCGAACGGATGCCTTGTGATATGAATGAACCGGGCTCCAGGAAAAAGGTGGCTGAGGAGCTCGATGCGCCCGGTGTGTGGCGGACTTTTTAGCACGAGCCGCTTGCCGCCCGACCGCAGGGAAACCGCTTTGACGAACCACTCAAGCGCCGCCTCGAATCGCTTTTGATCGTCGGGGCGGCACCCGTCCATATCGAGGAACTCAAGGTGCTCGGCTTCGTCGTTCGGGAACGCCATCCGGACATACGGCGTGGGAGCCCCCAGCGCACAGAGGGCGAATTCATCTTCCTGAGGCCGATCAAACCCGGTCGCCATGTCGTCCATGGGCCGTCGGGAAGGGAGCACGAACCCGAAGAGTTTGGGGAAGAGCCACTCGGTCAGGAGAAAATGAGTGGGAGCGAAGCACTGATACGTGGAGGGAAAACCGAGCCGCGAGTCCTTCACCAGGTACTCGTGCAGCAGCGTCGTGCCGCTCCGCCAATGGCCAATGATGAAGACCGGCGGATGCTCCAGCTCGACGGCCTGAACCCGTCCCCCGTACAACACCCGCTGCGTGAGCCCCGAAACCGAATTGAAGACCGAGAAACTCGAGATCGCCGCCGCCATCCCCCACCGCGTCGGACTGATCCGAAACCGATGTCTTGCTAGCAGACCGGCATAGTCGCCAATGCGCATGCCGTGCCAGAAGCGGGGGGAATACCAGGGATAGGCGTTCGTCTTCTGAGCCAACGCGAGTTTCTCTTGTTTGTAGCCTCAAAGGTGGGGCGTGGATGGGATCGGTGGAATCTCGGAGTGAGACGAGCCGATCCCGCACCGCATTATGCCACAACCTCCGGCAACGCGAAGGTGGTTGCTGAGCGTGCCACTCGCGGTTGGAGCCTCCCAAGCTGCTGGACTCACGCCAAGCCGCCAAGACGCAAAGGTCGGAAATCCAATGATCAATGTCTTTGCGACTTAGCGCCTTAGCGTGACACAAACGCGTTCTAGCCCCTTGGCGTGACACAAAAACGCGGTCCCAAGAACTTCCGAGAGCCCGCGGCCCCGTCGATTTGCTGTCACTTGGATCTGACTGGACTCATTTTCCCGCTTTCGATAATCTCCCGCCGCATCGGGACGGAGTCACGGATGGCTCGGTCCACGTCTTGGTCGTTGCTTGGCTTGCTCCACGGGGCGCTTTTGCCAACCCGCAACCAGGGCACGAGCTGGGAGATGGGTCCTGGTCGGGCGTTCATGATGAACTACGGCAGAATCCGAGACTTGGTGTTTCCACTAGCGATCATCAGCAGTGTGCTGGTGATTCTGGTGCCGCTGCCCCCTGCCCTGCTCGATTTGATGCTCGCGGCCAACATCACCGTCTCGGTGATCGTTCTCTTGACCACGATCTACGTCAAGACTCCGCTCGACTTCAACGTATTCCCGTCGCTGTTGTTGGCGACGACCCTCGCGCGACTCGTGCTCAATGTCGCCACCACGCGGCTCATTCTGACTCAGTCGACCCCCGACAGCATGTCGGCGGCTGGCCAAGTGATTCAGGCCTTCGGCGAGTTCGTGGCGGGCGATCAGATCATCGTCGGCATCATCATGTTCGTGATCATCGTGGTGATTCAGTTCGTCGTGATCACGAAAGGCTCGACTCGTATCAGCGAAGTCGCCGCTCGTTTCGCATTGGATGGAATGCCGGGGCGGCAAATGGCGATCGATGCCGACCTCAACGCGGGTTCCATCGACGAAGGCGAAGCCAAGCGTCGCCGGGAAGAAGTGACGGCCCAGGCCGACTTCTACGGAGCGATGGATGGTGCGAGTAAGTTCGTGCGGGGCGACGCCATCGCCGGCATCATCATCACACTGATCAACGTCGCCGGTGGCTTCGTGATCGGCATGACGATGGGGATGGATTGGTCCCAAGCGCTCGAGGTGTTCACCAAGCTGACCATTGGTGACGGTCTCGTTTCCCAGATTCCCGCCTTCTTGATTTCGTTGGCCGCTGGTTTGTTGGTGACTCGGTCGACCAAACGAGTCGACATGTCGGCCGAGTTCCTCCGGCAGCTCTTCGCGCGACCGCAAGCCTTGCTCGTCGCCGCTGGATTCCTCGGAGTGCTGGTCTTTACCAATCTGCCGACCATTCCCCTCGTTTCCATCGGCGGCTGTTGTGTCGGGCTGGCGTTCATGCTCGATCGACAAACCAAGGCCGAGGCCAAGGCGGCCACCGAGATGGAAAAGAAGAATCGGGAAGCCGAGAAGCCGAAGAAGGAAGAGCGAGTCGAGGATTTCCTCGCGGTCGATCCGATGGAGCTCGAGCTTGGCGTCGAGCTCGTGAAACTGGCCGACCCCAATCGAGGTGGCGATCTGTTGCCTCGCATTACCGCCGTCCGGCAAAGCGTGGCGGCGGAAATCGGTATCGTCCTGCCGAAGATTCGCATTCGCGACAACATGCAGCTCGGCGAAAACGACTACCGCATCAAGATCATGAACAACATGGTCGGCGAAGGCATGGTCCTCCCCGATCATTGGCTCGCGATGGATCCTGGTACCGCGGTGCGCAAGGTGCCGGGCTTGGAAGTGCGCGATCCCGCCTTCGAGCAGCCAGCCGTCTGGGTCGAAGGGGGTTCACGTGACGCCGCCAGTCTCTACGGCTACACGGTGCTTGAGCCGTCGGTCGTGCTCACCACGCATTTGCAAGAGATCGTGCGTCGTCACGCCGAGGACATCCTGACTCGCGACGCCACTCGGCTACTGATCGACGAGCTCAAGAAGACGAGCCCGACGGTGGTCGACGAGTTGATCCCAGGTGTGATGAAGCTGAGCGAGGTCCAAGCGGTGTTGCAGTTGCTGCTCCGTGAGGAAGTCAGCATTCGTCAACTCGGTTTGATCCTCGAAACCCTCGGTGACCACGCTCATCGGATCAAGGATCCAATCTATCTGACCGAACACGTCCGCCATCGGTTGGCTCGCACGATCTGTTCACGACTTCGCGACGAGCAAGGTCGACTGCATGTCATCGCGGTCGATCCGGCGCTGGAAGATCGGATTTCAACCGGTATCGAACACAACGAACGTGGATTGTTTATCCGCATGGCTCCCGCGGCCGCGAAACAAATCTGTGATTTGATTCGTGATGAAACCCAGAAGCTGGTGCGACAAGGCTACCCGCCGATCGTTTTGGTGAATCCCGAAATTCGTGCGGGGCTCAAGATGCTCACCTTCCCGCAATTGCCTCGCTTGCACGTGTTGAGCTTCAACGAAGTCTCGCGCGACACGCAAACCGAGTCTCATGGATTGGTGACGGAACAGAAACCGAAGTAGCCGACATTCGTCAGTCCTGGTACACCACGCTTAACAAGTCGACATCCGACGACATTTTCCTTGACACCCACCCACCTCACTCCCCACCTGCTTGATTCCTGAAGGCGCGCTGATCGCATGGATGCGAGAACTTATCGAGTCAAGAACCTGAGCGAAGCGTTGGAGCTAATCCGTCGCGAACTCGGCCCCGATGCCGCTCTGCTGCATACGCGCCGAGTTCGTCGTGCGTCGATTGGGGGTTGGTTGGGCGCCACCGAACTGGAAGTAACCGCCTCGGCTCGGCACGAGTTGCCTTCGCGTTTGGACGCCGAACTGATCGCGGGTTGGGACGGATTGGACGACGATGTCGACGAGCCAACCGTCGCGCCGACCGTCGAGCAGCTCGCCGCCAAGGTCGACAACTCGCAAATCGATTCCCACAACTCGCCGCTTGTTCCGAGAGAACAAGGCTTGCCCGACCACGACGCGGAGCCGGTTGTCTCGTCCGCCCGCCCGTTTCTCGCGTACCAGCGCAACGCCGACTTGCTCGGTCCTACTGGCGCGACCAACGCACCCGGACAAGACGCTCAAACAGCGACTCCCGCTGCTGAATCATCGTACGCGGCCAGCACGACTCGCGACTCGCACGAGCACGCGACTCGCCACGAGTCCCCCTCGGTTCCGCTCAGTCAAACTTGGTCACGCGCCGAACGACTTCGCTACACCGGCCCCTTGGGTTGGCGACCTGGGAGGAGTCACTGGGTAGCGATCGTCGGACCGACCGGCGTCGGCAAGACGACGACACTCGCCAAGATCGCGGCGGAGTATCGGCTCGAACAACAACTCGAAGTGGGCTTGGTCTCGCTCGATACCTACCGAGTCAACGGGGCGGCTCATCTGCGCACCTACGCCGAGATCCTGCAGTTGCCGCTGGAGGTGGTCGAGACGCCCGAGCAAATGCAAGAAGTCGCGGCTTCGTTGACCGAACGATTCGACATTGTGTTGCTCGACACCGGTGGGCAAGGGCCGCGCGATCATGAACAACGCCGGCAACTCAAGGCACTCCTGGATGTCGCGCGTCCGGATGAAGTCCTGCTTTCGCTCAGTGCGTCGGCGAGTCCGGCGGCTTGGCGGGACGCGACCGATCGATTTCGTTGTTTCGACCCGACCTCGTTGATCGTGACCAAGCTGGACGAAGCTCCGACCGAGCCTGGCTTGATCGAGACGGTGGATCGGACGGGTCTGCCGCTCAGCTACCTCACCTTCGGACAACAAGTACCGCAGGACATCGCGTTGGCCGATCCGCAATCGGCTCACGATTGGATTGTCGCTCCCGCGATGGAACCGAGCGTGGC